>JBDHUW010000001.1:0-204920 GCA_039809345.1 Candidatus Absconditabacterales bacterium
ATATACGCACAAATCCTCTCTTCGCTTACATCTAATTACCACAACGCATGATCTATTCTAATCCAAGAAGTTACCACTCCTGAGACCGCACTACAAATCGCCAAAAATCATAAAGCAGTACTCTTTTGAGATTATCTTTGGGATGATCACATCCTCGCAGAAATTAACAAACTAGTCATCAGAAACAAGATGCGCTGTGTCGTCTTGCCACAGCAAACTCCACTATGAATTATGGCACACCCATATACTCAAAAGCACCAAGATTATTTTCGATCGCTAGTCTAACAATCAATTTACAAAAGACACCTCGCGCATTGGAGGTGTCCTAGTTTAAAATAGCATCTAGCAAACTATTGAGCAACTGATCCTGTAGGAGTTTGTTCTACAGTACCTGTTGGCATAGCTGCATCAGATCAAGTTTTAGCTGCTTCTTTTGGCAATGGGCTTTTCAAGATGTTTTTCACATCAGTTGCAGACTCGATAGCCTGATTTTGAGACTCTAGTGCATCTACTATGAAACGCAATCACAATGCTATCATAGCTAATATTACAGCAGCGATAACGTATACAAATGGATTAGTTGGTTGATTTTTTGTTGTAGACATGTGTTTTTTATATTACTAAAATATAAATCAATCGTAGTAATTTTATGGTGCCTGAAGAGGGAATCGAACCCTCACTTCCTTGCAGAAACCAGATTTTGAGTCTAGCGCGTCTACCAGTTCCGCCATCCAGGCACATTCTTTACATTCTTTACATTTTTTTCATACTTTTTTCTTAGTATTTTACAACTAATTATATAGGATGAAAACGTGATGTGTTTCAGTATGTAGTAAATTCCTTATAAAAATCAATTGATTTTTACTATAAGCTGAATATATAGTTACATATCACACATTTATATTCTTATATTGAACCATGGCTATGGATATGAATAGAGTAATGATCCTATGAAGATGTGCAAGTGATCTTGATGTAAAAAAGATCGAAACAACTTGATCATCAGTAGTAAACTTTACTGTTGCTACAAACAGAAAGTACAAAAACAAGGAAGGTAACCTACAAGAGGAAGCTGAATATCATAGATGTGTAGCGTACTGAAACAGTGCAGATGTATTGTGAAAGTACCTGATAAAAGGGAAAAGAGTATATGTCGAAGGGAGACTCAAGACGAGAAAACGACAAGATAGCAGCTGAGCTGATAGATTTTCAACTGAGATCATCATAGAAAACTTCATTTTCCTTGATGCGAAATGACCTCAAGAAGGATCTCATGAAAGTGATGACGATCACCATGATATCTCAACAGACGATCTACCATTCTAATACGACCTTACCAAAATATAAGTTATATATGTTTATTCGCGACTCTCTCTAATGGTAGTAAAAATTTTTTCTAAATGATATCGAACACAGTGAGGACGGAAACAATCCGTCCTTGATTCTTTTGATATTCTAGCGTTTCTTGTCTTCATAGCGGGGATTGCAGGTGTCATAAGGTTTTTTGTATTCATGCCCTATACCGTAGAGGGCTCTAGCATGGCACATACATTTGAGAATAAAGACTTTATAGTCGTAGACAAAATTACTCCAAAATATGGCGAGCTTAAAAGGTGAGATGTTGTTGTCTTTGTCCCACCTGGCAAAAGCATTCCTTTCATCAAAAGAATAATCGGCATGCCTTGAGAAATTATAAGATTATTTGACGGGAATGTTTATATCTGCGATACTACGGGTCAACCAATACAAGAATGTAATCAGCTCAAGGAGTGATATCTCACGCCATGAGTGACGACAGAAGCTGTATGAGGCATAAGCGAATTTATTGTGACAGACTGATTCTTGGTATTCTGAGACAACCGCCCATTTAGCACCGACTCCCGCAAATGTTTTGGATTCTGATGCCTCAGCTGATCGACGTACACAATCTGACAAACCCGCATCATTTGAAAAGTATTCTGAAGACTGATTCCCGAGCCAAGATCATTTGCAAATGAATCAGAGCGATATAAATAATCTTTATACATTATCATCATTGGAAAAGGATGAAAGTAATTGCGTATTACACATTTCTAGAGTATATTAGGAAAAAGATATTATATATCATAGCGTGAATATGAGCGTTGTTGATGCTTACCACAATCATAGCATGATGACTGGCTCTTAGTGAACAAGGGAAGGTTATTAGAGACTTTGGTATTGGGTTGATCGAAGTTACAGGCATCATACTGGTAGTGTTTTTTGGGGCAAATGTATTGCAACAGGAAATATCACAAAACACGATATTCCTCCTAGCATCAAAAAACATCAAAAGAAGTAACATCATACTAGGGAAGTTTTTCTGATTTAGTGCTGTGATATTGATTTTTACTACTCTTATGTGACTTCTCTACTTTTGAATCACACAGTTGTATGGGATTCCGTTTACCAGCACCTACCTTCTTGCACTTGTTGGGATTGTAATGAAATTAGAAGTGCTTCTCGCTATTTGTCTGACACTTGCTACTTTCGTTTCTCCGTTTGTGGCATTATGATCAGCGTTGATACTCTATTTTCTATGACACATATTGAGCTTTGTGGTGTTCTACACGACCGTACTAAAAAAAGAAATGTTTTCGCCATTTTTTTCATGAATTCTAAAAATATTCTACTATATTTTACCAAACTTCACAGCACTGAGCATACAAGACTTTTTTGACACTCCACACCTATCTACTGCGTTGCCAAGTTCGTTTAGTTATGCTATTGGATTTCACGTTGTATATATCATTGTTCTCTTATATATCTCAATCAAAATTTTCAATAAGAAACAATTTTAGTTGATATACTCCATGCTATGGTAAAACTGTTTTCGAATTTCGACACCAAAGCACCAGCAAAAAACTATGCAGTTGCAGTACAAGATGCGTGATTTGACAAGGTCGTTTTTTTGCGTAGACACAAGCTCTATCTCATACTCTATACGATAATCCCCGGAGGGATTGCTGCTATCCTATTGGTATGGCTGATGTACTCACTCTTTACGACTGGGACAACCATTTCACAAGATTCTCTTACAGAACACAGCATACAATTTGTATTAGCATTATTGATTATTTATTTTGGATTGATTGCTCGGTCAAAATATTTCAATTACCTATTAGATTATACAATCATCACTCCCACATACATTTCAACATACAATCAAATCGGGATCTTCAGTAGACAAATTAGAACACTAGAACCCAATAAGATCAAAACTATAGATTTCAAAAGTTCAGGTATCATCAACAGTCTTTTCAATTTCGGTGATATCATCATCCTCTTAGAGTGAGATGAATTATGACAAGGAGAAATACGTATAGACTACATATACCACCCCGAGTGAGTGAAGGAAAAAATCAAAGATCTCACCGACAGTTCATACAACGATGTGACGCCTCAGGTGTAATTTTCTAAATACAAAAAGAGACTCCAGAGCAATCCCCAGAGTCAATAACATCGACTGTATGATTTATATTTTTCCTGGGCGATCTCGCTCCTATATAAATATACTACATCGATATAATTATATTACTCTAATTTCTTTTTTTGTCAAAAATTTGGAGACTATTTTCAAAATGACGTTTTCAAAGAGATATGGCGTGATCTAATTCTGACCTATTGTCATCGTCCAGAGACTTGTTCCAGTGCTTTTTCCCACACAATGTACAGCGGAAATGTATCTTTAGGGTACCATTTCTAATCTCATATTCAAAAGGGAGCATTTTTCATCAGCATATTGCAAGTGCGGTTCTATCTCCTGGGATATCACCATCAACGTGCTGCGAGGCAAAACAATACGGACAATGATTGCGACAGGTTTTCTGCGCAGGATTCACGGATTTCCCGCATCATAAACACACAAAGGACTCGTTTATTTTTTTCATCTACTATCATACAATTTTGCATAAAAAAAATCCAAGGCGCCGTGGAAGCAAAGCTCTCTACCCCCAAAAAGCAAAGTGGTAGGCTCAGCACTGATCGAACACCAGCACATACTCGGCCCCCAAGCGGAAACGATGGGAAGGAGAAAAAGGATCTCACAAACGTCTTAGACTTATTTCTTGCTTATAAATAATATTATTCCATTTTCAAGGGATGAGGATGAAAATACTCTAACCACTGGTTAGCACATTATCAAAAAATTAGTATATGGTGCTAGTGACAATTTAATTATCTATATCTAATGAATATAACTCACTCTATGTTCTTTGCACAGTCCATTCTCTCTAATCGCTTCATAATGCGCCTTGGTACCGTATCATTTGTGTAAATGAAAATCATATGCGGGGAAACGCTTATGTGCACGATACATGTAAGCATCACGCTCAACTTTTGCTATGATAGATGCGGCAGAAATCATAGGGACCAAGGCATCTCCGTTGACAATAGGAACTACTGTCACTCACAAAGCTTTCCTCAATCAGAAGTCACTAGGTCAATCTACTACGAGAGTCAATGCGTGACTGTTTTTTTCTAGTCGGGCTCTGAGTGAAAGTAATGTATACTTCCCTCATACAAAATAAGCATGTAATGCACGCAAGATTGCATTACGAAGACACCAAATAATTCACTTTTTGTCAATCTCACTCGCAGATATCTTGGCACTAGAAAATTGAATCTCTTTTTGAGCCACAATCTGACTATACAAAACATTTCTCTGAGATTCTGATAAAACTTTGCTATCTTTATATCAAGTATAGAGTGAGAGATTATTGGCTGGAAAATTATCTATGACGTTTCGCACAGTGGTCGTATTTTTTGTTTTTTCTATAATCAGTCATACGTAGACTGGTCAAGCAAGCGGTCATCTTCACGCCTCGTCAATATAGACATAGTACATTGTATATTTAAGATTGTATAAAGGTCTTTTGCTTGTAGTAAGCAAGCAATACTGTATAATTGAAAGAATATCGTTTTACTCCAACATGTAAAGATGAAAAAAATACTAGTATGGGGGATAGCAGTCTCTACTCTCCTGCTTGCCTGATGCAACAATAACACAGAGATCGAAAATCTAGATACCATAGCTTCTAGCACCCCCCAGCCTCTCGTGACAATATTTGCTCTATGAGACAGTCTCACTGCTGGTTATCAGCTCCCTATCGAACAATCTTGGCCATCACAATTACAAAAGCTCCTAGAGAATGCTTGATTCACAAATTACAAGGTGGTCAATGGTGGAAAGTCCTGAGACACAAGTCAACAACTGAAAGATCGTATATCGCGGTCTACTGAAGGTATCAAGACAGGTGATATTGCTGTGCTGACGATTGGGGGGAATGATGGGTTTCAGTCAGTGCCTGTGAGCATGCTAGATGCCAATATCCGTGAAATGGTCGCATATTTACAGTCAAAATGAGCTATAGTGGTTCTAGGATGAATGCAGATATCTACCAATCTAGGATCTACATATACTAGCACATTTGCATCTATCTATCCAAAGATTGCAAAAGATACCAAGAGTGTTTTGATACCGTTCTTTTTAGAATGAGTAGCACTACAACCACAGTACAATTTAGCAGACATGATTCATCCTAATGAAGCATGATATAGCATCATAGCACAAAATGTATTTGAGACACTCAATGAAAATAATTTACTTATAAAATAGCTCCCTATGATATCGATCCAAAACATTACGAAACAATATACGAGCACAGAATGACCAATCATAATCTTCCAGGATGCATCGATAGAGATTAAGACTGGTGAATTCGCTGCAATCATGGGACCATCATGATCATGAAAATCTACTCTTCTCAACCTTGTTTCAGGACTCGATACTCCGAATGCTTGATCGATCACGGTGGGGTGAAAGCAGATATTGGCAATGAGCGATGATCAAAAAACAAAACGAAGGTGACAAAACATCAGCTTTATTTTCCAGGCTTTCCATTTGCTCCCCCACCTCACAGTTGAAGAGAATATAAATCTTACAGTGCAGTTGAATAAGATCAAAAGACGTTTTTCTACAGATGAAATCATCGAAAAGGTATGATTGCAACACAGAAGAAAAGCATTCCCGTTTACATTGAGTGGTGGTGAACAGCAACGTGTAGCCATAGCAAGAGCATTCGTTTGAGAGACGCCGATACTCCTAGCAGACGAGCCAACATGAAACCTTGATGAAACAAATGCTCAGCGTATCATAGATCTGATTGCATCACTTCACAAAGACACATGAACTACGATACTCATGATCACCCACGACGAACGCATAGCACAAAAAGCACAAGTTCGTTACCGCCTACAAAATCACATCCTTCAGCCACTTTCTTAATCCCTACATGATACAGTTATTTCGATATGAATTACGCTCTCAACGGAAAAGATTTAGCGTCATAGCTCTTATGATAGCTATTTCGCTTTGCTGTTATATGCTCATAGATTCATTTATAGTCTATGCAAACAATCGTGTAGCCGAAGAAGCAAAGCCACTTGCATGAGCAGATATTGTCCTAGATAGCTCGAGCATATGGGATTGAGCAACGGAGTCTCGTATTGCCTCTATAGTGTGAGAAAAATGAATTATCACCAAGAGAATTAGCATAAACACGAACATCACATCATCGACAGACTCTCGTTTGGTACAGGTATTGTGAGTAGAAAATGCATATCCACTGTATGGTACAATCACCGTGAAACCAGTCACAGAAAACACATTTTCTTTTGGTCAATGAATAGCTGTGGATGAAAAAACATACGCAATGCTCGATGATGGAAAGATTATGTTGGGTGAAAAGTTGTTTACAGTAGATGGAATAATCCAAGAAAATCCATGACTAACATTGAACCTATTTACACAGTGAAGGCAAGCGATAGTACCGCTAGACATACTAAAAGAGACCTGACTTCTCCGCACTGGAAGTAGAGCAGAATACGAATTCCTCATCAAGACAACCGATGCTGATCAAACAGAAACGATCATAAATAACCTTCGCGATGACGCGCTTCTTGCTACACAGCGAGATGTAGATGATTACCAATGACGTGTAGAACAGGTATGAACACTGCTAGATGAGCTATGAACATATCTATTGCTTGTGATTTTCTGTGGCTTTCTCCTCGTAGCCGTGACAAGCATGTTGAGCATTGATGAGTATCTCTATCGTCGCTGGAGAACCATAAGTATCATGCAGATTCTGTGAGCACGCAAACGCTCTCTCCTCTTTTTCTATGGATGAATATTTGTGACTATGTCATTGCTTGCAATTTTGTTTGCTAATCTCATCACAACACTGATTGCGTCTCAAATACAAATGATGCCTATCGTAGCAGGTTTCAATATACCATTTGTATCACGTGTGCATGGTGTGTGAGTGACTCTGATTCTCGTAGCAGTTGCACGGAGCCTTCCGCTTATCAAGATAGCAATGCGTTCACCACTCTCATGACTAGCAGAAAGTGCAATCAATATATCAACCAGAAACGAACGCATACTT
This sequence comes from Candidatus Absconditabacterales bacterium, assembly GCA_039809345.1. GTDB lineage: Bacteria > Patescibacteriota > Gracilibacteria > Absconditabacterales > Absconditicoccaceae > JBDHUW01. The sequence goes on from JBDHUW010000001.1 coordinate 7,467, forward strand.
TCTATCAGTATTTTGATTGCATGAGTACTATGAGTACTTCGTATCATTTGAGAGTCTCGGTACAAAACACTAATTTTGTGAGGAGTCCTTCTGGCATGATTTTGAATCATTCGGCTTCTCGTGAATTGACTGCTAAGATTGGGATCATATATCAACAGTAGATTTACTAAGAACTTCATACTGTTTGATGCTATCAGGTCTACCACAAGACCGTGAAACACAAGCATCTTGATAGCAAGTACATTGATAGTTGCATTGAGCACTACACTATTGTTGACTCAGTTTGGAGGAAGCTTTGTAGAGCGTCTTTCTTTCAACAACGATAATCAGCCCAACCGGTATATCATCAATCTTACGAAAGATGATACTGTAGCATTGCAAGAAAAGTGAATCGATACCAAGCCTTTCAACATAGTGCTTGGAAGAATCGTTTCTATAAACTCAGTGCCACTGCTTACATATTTGGAAAATAAGCCAGAAGAATCAGGAAGATGAAATGGAAGCTTCACCAGAGAATTCAACATCACTACTGCTGATATACCACCAGAAGATACGATAGAGTGACCCTCTAGCGTACCAGAAAATGGAATATCGATAGATCAAGAGTTTGCAAAAGATCTTGGCGTAGAGATATGAGACGACATAGTATTTAGTATCGCATGAAGAGAGTTTCCTTTGACCATCACAAGTATGAGAAAAACCAATAGAACAAATTTTGCTCCGTTCTTCTTTTTCCAGCTCAATGCAGAACAATTCAAAGACGCTCCTATGAACTACTTTCTCACGCTTACAGTACCAGAAGATGAAAAAGATGAAACGAGAGTTGCTATAGCATCGATACTACGTCCATGAGTTGCGTTTATAGAGATAGATACGATCATTTGATCAATCCGTACGATTAGTGAGAGAATTATTCAGATAGTGCAAATTCTTCTAGGTGTAATACTGCTTTTCACGACATTTACGACCATAGTTTGTGTAGAGAATATGCGTTATGCGAAAGCATTTAAGATGAAGCTGTATGGAATTTTGTGAGCGACAACCAAAGAGACTCGCAACAGTGTAATTTATGAGTACGGATATATCGTACTGCTTGCGATCCTAGCAAGTGCTCTGATCGGCCGAGGGGTAGCTGCATTTTTCATTCACAGCTCTCCGTTTCTAGATCGATCACGGACAGCTACACTGCAGTGAGCGGGGGTGATTCTCGCAATCATCCTACTGAATACGATTGCGGTCTACAGGACTATGAAGTAGAAAACTTTCATTCAATCATATATTTATAGAGCACTACGATATTCCGAAAAAGACTTGCAACCGTCACTGGGCCAATACCTCATGGCACAGGTGTATATGCTGTAATCAAGTGTTCTATTTTGGCAAAATTCACGTCTCAAGTCGGCTTGCCATCTATACTTCCTCGTCCTACATCTATCACTATTTGCGAGCAATCGTCTCTGACAAATTCCTCATCGACCAAATGAAGCTTCCCTGTAGCAGAAATTATAATATCAGACTCTTTACAGATTTGACGCATACGTTTTTGATTTGAATGCTCATTGAATGTATGGACGTATCCTCACATATGGGAAAGTATTTTTGCCAATGGCTTGCCTATCAGATCACTCTCTCCCAAAACAGCTATTTGAAATCAATTTATACTATGATGAATATTGTAATATTGCAAAAGATGCATGACTGCAGATGGAGTAGCTGGAGAAATTGTCAACTCCCCACCATATGCAGCACTTCTATGCAGGAGACCAGTACCTAGACAGTCTGCATCCTTGTGAGGGGCTACTAGATCTATATAATACTGTTTCTTCGCTTCCAGCGATGGTGGCAATGGCAACTGGATGATGATACCTATACATGCCTTGTCATGGTTACACGAAGCAATGTCTACTTCTATAGTTTTCTCATCAGTAAAAACCTTCGTTTCCAATCATACCTTATGTGCATAATCAACTTTTCTCCTAACATATGTAGCGGAAGGATTATTTTCACCCATCATAAAAATTGCAAGATATCATTGAATATGATATTTTTCTATCTCTTTTCTTGTATGTTCATACAAAATATCTACTACAGGTTTTCACAAAAGCAGTTTTACCATGCGGGCAAGTTTACATTTTTCTATTGCTTTTTCCACATGGAATTATAATACTATTTAGTATATCGCATCAGTGACAGCAATCACATCAATGTTTTATTCCTTTATGCATACCAGCACTATGCAATCATTCAAAAAAGACTTCCCAATTTTCACTCAAAATCCAGGTATGATATACTTAGATTCCGCGTCTACAGCTCAAAAACCAAGCCATGTGATCGATGGCATGAGTACATTTTTACAGACATCATATGCCAATATCCATCGTGGCGCATACGCTATCAGCGAACAAGCTGAAGATCTCTATATTGCATCAAAAGAAAAGGTAGCTAGCATGGTTCTAGGATGTAGTGCTGATGAAATAATCTACACATACAATGCTACATACGCATACAATATGCTTGCTGAATCTCTTTGGTATTCTGGAGTTTTGAAGGCCGGAGACAGCGTATTGATTGATGTTGCTGAGCACCATGCCAATATAGTTCCCCGACAAATGCTTTCTCAACGCCATGGGATCGTTGTAGAATGGCTAGAAGTAAATGAGAACTTTGCATACGATATGAATGATTTTCAAAAAAAATACCATGATAGAGTCAAGGTAGTTTCTTTGAGTGCTGCATCAAACGTGACATGAGCACGCTACAACATAGCAGAAATTAGCTGACTACTTCGTCCAGAAACGTTTTTTATCATAGATGGATCGCAAGCAATTCCTCATGGCACAATAGACGTGAAAAAACACCGTATCGATGCGCTTGTTTTCACAGGACACAAAATCATGGCAGACACCTGATTGTGAATACTCTATCTGGCGAAAGGGCATATAAAATCACTCCAACCAGCACGAGGAGGCGGAGGAATGATTGAAGACGTGCATGTATCAGGGTTTAGATCTGCGTCAGGATGGCAAAAGTTCGAACCATGAACATCCCATATCGTATGAGCAGTTTCTCTTTTGAAAGCATTAGAATACATAGAGTCGATTTGAGGATTTGCAACCATACAAGCACACGAAAAAGAGTTAGTGTCTTATGCACTCGCTCGTTTTGCAGAAAATAAAAATCTAAAACTTTTGGGAGTACAAGAAGCAGAAAATAGAATGTGAATATTCTCATTTATCATCAACAATGACTCAAACAATACGCAGATAGGCGAAAAACTAGCATTAGAAAATATTTGCGTAAGATGTGGAGGACATTGTACACATCCGCTCTTCCACAAACTTGAGCAAAATGGCTCTTGCAGAGCGTCTACATATATATACACTGACATAAGTGATTTAGAAAAATTCTTTTTATCATTAGAGGTTCTTACATCATGAAAAAATTCACAGTAATTATCATCCTAGGTATCATCGCTACAATCAACGCTGCATACCTCAGTTGCAAAGCACGAGGTGTATTCTGAGATGGTAAAGCATTTTGTGACATCAGTAGCAAACGATCATGTGCAAATGTTGTAAATCATCCTGCTGCATACATAGGTCCTATCCCATTCCCCGCAACCGCGCTATTGGTTTATCCTATCATCATCATCTTTGCAATATTGGGATCTCGCAGCAAAACTCCAAAGAAACAATATGAAATACTCACATATATAGCATGAGCCGGTATTTTATACAATGGATATTTCATCGCACAAGAGTTTTTCGTAATCAAAGCATTTTGCCCACTGTGCCTCCTCTGTACATGAATTATCATAGCAATATTCACGATGAGTTTATTGTGATGGAAAAAGAAGTAATAAGAAGTTTTTTCTCTACCCCACAAAATACCTCACGCCATTTTCTATATGACGCATAATAATTAGTATTCATACAATAGCAGCAGTGATAGAAATAATCATACTAGCTCATGCTGCTATATCTTTGATGTCCTCTAGGTCCTCATGACGATAATCAGAGTAGTGATCTACAATTTTTTCTATAGCTGTATTGAGAAGCTCACACATGAGTACGGCTCATATACACAAAACGATAATCCCCCACTCCAAATATGTAGCACCAAAATATGCCATGATCAATGTGATTACTATCGCTCACAGAAACATGATTTTGATGTTTCTCTCCCTATAAACTGCCTTGTAAATTCCACGCAATGCGAAATATGAGCTTTTCATCAATCTTCTGAGAGCCATAGCAGGACTATTTTTGACATTGTAAAATATATGTTTTCAACTCATTCAATCACTCTCACGTATGAGCAGAAACAAAGAGTGGATTGAAATCAGCATAATCTTCCTGGATTTTTTTGCGTTGCTCTGGCGTCAAAAGATCTGATTTATTGAATACATAACGCCTTGGTTGCTGTGCCTGTATTTTGTGTAAGATTGTATCCACCACATGCATCTTGTCACTAATCTTTGGGTCTGCGGCATCCACCACATGCAACAGCAACTGAGAATGAATACTGTCTTCCAATGTCGAGGTAAATGCCTCTATCAGATCCGGTGGCAAGTCACGAATAAATCATATGGTGTCATTGACAAGCGTCTTTTTCGACGCATAGAGAGACCGGTCTCCATCGGTTGGTGGTTTCATCTCTCACACTGCAGTTCCGAGGGTAGCAAAAAGCTTATCCTCTACCAGAATATTTTTCCCTGTAAGCGCATGCATCAACGCCGATTTCCCAGCATTTGTATATCATACAATACCTACAGTAAACAAGTCTCTACGCACTCTACCTGCACGATGCAATCCACGAACTTTTTTATATTTTTCTAGCTCCTTTTGGATTACGAGTTTTTTATCCTTCAAGTGCCTGCGCATACGCTCTGTATTCGTCTCTCATATTCATCTTCCCGCTCTTCATCCTGATCATCATGTACCTCATCACTGACGAGAAAGTTCCATACCCATACCAAATATACGAGGTCACATATGGTGTATCGCCGCAAGTTCTATTTGTAATCTTGCCTCAGTACTCGTAGCATGTCTTTCAAATATTTTTAATATCAAATCTACACGATCCCACACCTGGATCCCATCTTTGCGAAAAAGCTCAGAGACATTGTAAATTTGTCCAGGCTTCATGATGTTTCAAATGATCAACAAATTCGCACGATTTGCTATCATGTCCTCTTTGATTTCATCTAATTTTCCACTTCAAACATAGGTGCGATAGTCTGGTTGAGAACGCTTCTGCACAACTTTCACGATTACTACTCATTTGTACGTATTGACCAAACTTTCAAGCTCCAATAAACGATCTTGAATAAATTCTTGCGGAAAGATTGGAGGAATCACATCCACCACATAAACACGTAACTCGTTTTGTTTTTCTGTCATATATTAATCTTTGAAGATAATTGTTTCTTTTTGCGAAACCATGTGATTGAATCTTGTAGATCACAATCGTTCATCTATATGTTTCGTAGTAGTTTCTTTGTAATGTTCTACCATCTCTGGCTTCACTTTGATGGTGCTACGCATTTTCTGATACTGGAACCAATCTCGGTCGACATCCTTGATCAATAGATCTTGCTTTGCCTTTTCACAACACTCTTGTGAGCAAAATCACATATGCTTCTTATACTCCTTCTTGTCAGCTATGATACGCGCATTGCATGGAGAATAGCGACAATTTTCACAGTTGTCAGAAGGCTTACCTGTATAAATACATTCGCCTATCGTCACATGAGTATGTTCATCTCAGACATGCGTAGAAACTCTACCATCAAACGTATAAAGATTACCCAGCCAGTTCCCATCATTGTATGAGTTTACATATTTGACTACTCATCACTCCAACGCATAAACATCTTTGAGTCATGCTTTTTGCACCATAGCAGAAAGTTTTTCACAACGAATTCCTCACGTACAGTATCGAATTATCTTTTTGTCACCAAACATCTTTTGATATTTTTCCAATAGCTCTGGGACTTCACGGAAATTGATTGTCCCAGCAGGAATTGCATTTTTGAAATGTCACAATTTATACTCATAATCATTGCGCATGTCGACAATCACCCAGTCTTCAAGATCTCATGAATCAATCAACTTCTTGAAATCCTCTGGAGACATCTCTCTACGGTATTCTTCTATTTCTGCCTGCGTTACAGTGGTTCAGAGTGCTACTATCTCTTTGCGATATTTGACTATCATCTTATCAAAATAGTAATCATCAACTTGTGTTGCCTTGATATCTATATCTGGAATATCTTTGAAATACTTGCTTGCTTGCAGATACAGTCTATATGCTTTGATTTGCCCAGCATTACCAGTCAACGTAGCACTAATTCATTCTTGCCCTATATAAATACGTCACTTGACTCAAATTCATTTACAGAACTCAGCGTGGTCAAGGACTTCTTGATGCGGATCTTGAATATCCACAAACTTATAAAACGTCAAAAGTGTGTAATCTAGTCTTTTTTTTGCCATGTTTTTGTAGAAACATATAAATAATCATAAGAGTTGTTGCTCTTAGAGTATATCACATACTTGTATGAGTGTAATGATTTGGATAGAAATGTATAGTTTTTTTAAGGAAAAGGAAAATGGGATCACCACTATAAAGTATCTGGAGATACTATTCATTTAATTTTACCAAATCAATCATACTATCATACTCTAGAGATGATGATAACCAGGGTATATAATTTTGTAAACTACTGAAAGGAACTGTTTTAATGAATTTTATTTGATCCGATTCTCACTTAACTTCATTAATCGATAAAACTAATTGATCAGATACTGTTCACAATGAGAGCCAAAACCTTACCTGTAGATATGCAGTTTTATTTTCAATGACATGATAATATCAAAACAATTCAGGTTTGTTTTCATTAGTTATTTTGATTCACGTTTCTTCAAACACTTCTCTTTCTAATGCATTATATATGTTTTCGTTAGCTTTGGGTTTTCATCAAGGCAATTGCCACCTAATTCAATCTTTAGAAACGATTACCAACTTACAATCTTTCGTGCAAATCCAACAGTAAACTTGTTTTACTTCAATGTTAGTGTGTGTGTGTTCAATAACTCCATTGAGGATTCGTTGGCGCACAATATCCATGGTTTTTTATAAATTAGATTAAACTACTTAGGTGCACTATATCTTAATTGTATTCTAGATTTATTCTTAGCATTCTCAAGTAAGAATCTCACCCACCTCTTTTTTTCTTACTTTTTTCTAAGCACATAATCAAGTCGCAAAGCTATTTTTGCATATACCAAATGTTTTCTCATCTTAATCACCGACCAAAAAAAACACTTCTACATCCACTTCTCCACACATGTAAATATCCAACCACGACCAAATCCCACAAAACACAGTCTTAAAGCGCATTTCCACGACATCAATATTTTTCATATCTTTGTCAATTTTTTTCCTATTTTGAATTCGTAGGATGCGGACGTATCAATCATGATACTCAATCCTTCCAATGGGGTGTGGGTCGTAATAAGTTTACTGGCATTAACTATTATGCCGCATCCTCTTTGGGAGAAGTAATCTACTCATCAACATAACATAGTTTTATTTCTTTCTATGAGTCTGTATGGAATGAATCGCGCTCACTATGGATGCCGTATTTCAAGAAACAATCTGAATCAATGAAATACAAATGCAGTATTATGAAAATATATACGCACTTCCTCATCTACAATACATTCAACATACATGTCAAAGCACACTATCACACATAGAGAAAAAACACATGTTTATTCTGATGATACTCTACACAAATGACGGGAAAGTCTATACGCAATACGATGGGACAACCCGATGACTTCCTGGGACCAGCATCCCCAAAAACGAGAAAATCCACACAAGTATCAGTACACTGCTTCACTCAATCAATCCTAATGTGATAGTCAGTAGCATACAACCAATCTGCTTCATTGATAACACGTTTTGCCACAAAATGACAGCACATACGTTGCACGGCCTCGTCTATTGTGCTAAAATAGAAAACAAAGAAGTGCTTGAAAAATCCTCTTGATGATGACTCTTTTATTTGTCAGATGAATATATAGAGGGGATACAAAAATACGGGAACAAGGATGTTTTACAGTATTTTTACTCACAATACTACAACAAACTCATCAAGCAACCAGCCGAAGAATCGATACTGGAAGAAATTGATACGCAAGCCAAACACAAAAGAAGGTATGAAGTATATCGCAAGCGATGGAAGCCGATCATGAAGGCATTGGGAATAAATAGGAATGGCGAAATCAAAAAACGAATAATCGAACAATGCGCATGAGCACAGAGTGTCATAGATGTTTCATGTTGAGACGATACACTTTGTAATCAAATAGCGTCACAAATAGACGGAATAGTCGTAGCTAATGATATAATACGAGCACAGACGCATTGAATTCAGGGAGAGTATGAAAATCTACTCTACACGAATCATGCTATAGAGAAAATGCCATTTAGAAAGGATGCCTTTGATATTGCAGTATGCAAAAACACATTGCATCACATGCAAAATAGACAACAGCTGATCGAAGCGGTTGAAAAAATCAAATATATAGCCAAAAAAATAATTATCGTGGAAATAGAAAAACCGGATCAAACATGAGGGATAGCACATATATTGCACAAAAAGCTCTATCGTGGTTTTTTGCACGATGTGGGAGGGGCATTCTTTGACAACAATCAATTTACATTGCTTGTCGAACACTGCTTTGCCTGTACCCACAAGATTGAATACACGACATTTACTACTCCGCAGTGAAAGTATCATAGTGCGATAATTACCAAATTATAGATTCTTTATCCTTAATATATCGATCCATGCAAATTGAATATGAGGTGAAATTTAGAGAAATCAATCCTGATGAGGTTAGAAAATCGCTTTCTCAAAATGGCTGAATTTGCACCATACCACTTAGACGTATGCAAAGATATGTCTTTGCTCATCCATCAAAAAATAATGCATATATTAGAATCAGACACGAAGGCAACAAGACAACAACCTCATACAAAGAAGAAGGACGAGAAAATACCATAGACAGTGTACAAGAAATAGAGGTGACAATCGACAACGCAGAAGCTATGAGACAACTATTCCTGAGCATAGGGCTGAGGGAAAAAGCGATTCAGGAAACATACAGAGAAACATGGGAGATAAATTGAAACGTGGTGACTATAGATAGGCGACCATGATTGAAGCCTTTTATAGAAGTAGAGGGTTCTGACGCAAAATCAGTAGAAAATTGTTGTGAAAAATTATGATACAGTATGGATGATGCAATTTTTGGAACTGTGTCAGATATGTATTTTTTGGAACTATGAATTCCAAAAGAAAAAATAAATGAAACGAGAGTAATTACTTTTGACTCTCCACCTTTACCATATACTGGATAAAAAATGAATATTCTAAAAATAGCAATCGATGGTATTCATAGATCATGAAAATGAACACAAATATGATTGCTAGAAAAAAGATTGGATCATGCTCAGGTAAATCATGAAACCATCAGATGAGCACATTATAGAAATTGAGATTGAAATCATCGAACAGATCCACATTCGCCTTGGCGACAAAAAAATAAATATAAAAACAATTATGCTGAAAAAGAAAAAAGATTATTGGACGACATTATATATTTTTACAGAAATCTCCTTATTTGACATTTAAATGAAAATAATTTAAATAATTGTACAATTATTCAAGACAGATCCATAGCTGGAACATGTTTATTTAATTATTCTCTCGGACTAAAAAACAATAAAGAATTAATTAATAATTATACAATTCCCGATTTAATATTTATTTTGCAGCCCAGTAAGGAATCAATTATAGACAGAATTAAAAATGATTTGTTGACAAATATAGACAGGGGCGAATGAGAAATAAATAAAATGAGGATATTATATAAAAAAGAATATATTGAAAATAATTATGATAAATATTACGAGTGAATTTGACATTTACCGAGTGAGATTAAAAACAATATTATACACATAACATACAATAAAAATAATTATATATCGCCAGAAATAATAGATGCTATGATTTGGGAAAATATAATATCGAATCCTAGGTGCTATTTTAGGGAAGGACTGTAAATATATGATTTAGACAAAATAATTGCAAAACAAAAAATGTTTTTTTGATAACTGTTTTATATCGATTTCACCGATCATTAATTTGCAATGTTTAAAAAAATAAATAATTCACAGATGTGGACAAAATAATTTATTTAATAATCGATGAGGATGAATACTCAGCACCTAAAAAACAAATGGAAAAATATTTATGAAGTCTTCTTCTCTCAAAATAAAATAATATTTTCCACCCCATTTGTATTGTCATGGACATGAGAATCTGATTTCAAATATTCAGGAATAGCAATAAAACAAAAAATACCATTGAGAATGTATATATGAATTAAATCCCACGGAGAAAAATGAATTCATTTTGGGAATATTGTTTATAGAGATTTTTCTGAAAATACTTTTATCGAATCTCCTCTAAAAGAATATGCTGCATATTGGAAACATATTGAGCAATTTATAAATAATTGAGCAATTGATCGAACCGAATGATATCAGATTTCGATCTTATCTGAACTTCCTAGATGAGCGTGAATGTGATTTGATAGTATTTTGTCTCTTCTGTTGGCAACTGCAGTACATAGATTATTGAAAAATGAATCGGTATTATTGGAAGATGAAAACACAGTGCATGAAGACATCAACAATTCACAACACCCAATATACGACATAGTCAGATATGCTGAACTCATAGACTCACAGATAAAATGATACAGGTATATCAGTAGCGATATATTGACGTCTATCTGTCCTGGGAGATTTCCTATTGTATCATTTAGTGAGGATACACAATGAATTGGGAAAAAAGAACTATTGTCAGCGCAGGATTATAAGTTTTTTGTATATCCACTCAATGTATTGTATCAGGATATTGGTGATACCCCGTACTCTCCTATAGACTACTGAGTAATTTATTCATGAAGGCCAACGCTATCTGAATATATCAATCAAGATTGATCAACCAAAGAAGTCACTGAAACACTTGCGTTTGCAACACAAACTTTTAGCAAACATATTTCAAACATATCTGCAAATAGAAAACCTAAATTCTACAAAGAAATACTAAAAGAGCATGAAAAGTGAAATGATTTCATGGTACACACACAGCTTTGATACAACAGCTTTGAGATTCTAAAAAATCTAAAGTGAATATTTCAAAGGTGGTACTCAGAAGACGATGTAAAAAAATTGCTTTGATCCATCACGAAATCTAGACATGCGCACAATGCATCAAAAAGAGCATCAAGCCATCTAAGCGCACTTGTTACATGTCTTCAACAGTATTTCTGACAAAGGCAAGATCTCTTGTGAATCTCATACAACAACTCTAGTATCATGGGGTGATCAATATTTTTTGTAACTCCAATAGAATGACTGAGAAAAAATATTCTCAATACCCTCAATCACGCTCAATTTGATTTCCCATGAGCCAATTTACTCTATGCTAATCGGGTAGATGGAATAGAGGAAGATGCTGTACTGTGCGAGCAAGACCTCCTTCAACTCAAAACATCAAGCTATGTTCGCAAAAACATGTTGATGCTAGAGCTCCCTGATAAGAATTATATTTTTGGAGATCACAATCATCTTATTCAAAGTAAGCAGGTTGATATTATTTTAGACACGATACATGGGAAAATATATACATATTGACAGAAGTTGACATCAAAAGACGTGCACTCTCAGAGCTGAACGATAGAGATGCTTTTATATGCAATAGAACATATCTGAACAGATATTCCCAACAGGATGCTTCCACTTTCGAGCTACTCCAGATCAAAAAATGAGATGCTGGGGAAAATCATCATACCACTCCTGAAAACAATCAAAGAGAAAACGCAAAAAGATCTTCTCCTTGAATGCTATGGTGGAGTGTATGATTACTACTTGAGGCTCAAAAAGGGTGATGTAAAAATTGGTGTATTGAAAAAAGCATGAGATATCCCCCATCAAGAAAAAGCATATACACTCTCTCCAGTGAGTACCTATTGATAATCATTTGGCATTCACTATATTGCATAGCATGCAATTGCCACCTAATGTACGTGAAAAAAAAGATACCATATATGACTTTATAGGTACTCTTTCAATAGACAAAAACAGCGTGAAGAATGAAGATCTTCTCCTCACAGCCTTTGTCCACAAATCATACGCTGCGGATTATGCGGGAGATTTTGTGCACAATGAAAGACTCGAATTTTTGGGGGATGCGATACTTTCAGCTATCATAGCTAAACTTTTGTATGTGATGTATCCAGCCCATGCAGAATCTGACCTTACTCTCTACAAAATAGCTCTCGTGAGAGCAGAAAATCTAGCAGAGGTTGCTAAGGATATTGGCCTAGATAAAGTGATATTGCTGTGAAATGGGGAGGAAAGAAACAATGGAAGAGAGAAAACTACGATCCTCTGTGACTGCTTGGAGGCAGTGCTCTGATATCTCTATATCGATTTCTGACCAGATACAGTTGAAAACGTAATCCAAAACCATATCTTAGGTAAACTGTCAGCTCATACTGATATTAGTGTCAAAAGTTTCAAATCACATCTCCAAGAGCATATTCAAAAACTCTACAAGATTACACCGACATACAAGGAAATCGAAATATGAAAAGAACCTACTACCTGAGATATTCTCTATGAGTCTCGTGTGTATATGTGAGAAGAACTACTATGAATATGAACAGGTACAAACAAAAAGAAAGCGCAAGAAACCGCAGCTAAATCAGCATTTGAAAAACTATCTAGTACATAAACTGTCTTCTACTTCTTAAAAATATGAACCGTATGAAACGCTTTGCTATTATCAAACATTCAGTGACATGGTTAGTAATTGGTCTAATTCTGATCGTGAGTGCAAATCTCCTCTTTTGGAACAATCTCAATCCTTCAATTCAGTTTACAGGGTGAGTAGAAATCAAAACAGATGCAACACTCGATCAACAAGATGTCAATACTGTAATCATTCCTAAGCTTCAAGAAATTGGCTATGAGAATCCAAAGATTACTGTATCTGAGGTAGATGGCACTTCTACTATGCTTATTCAAGTAAATGTAGACAATGCTGAGAGAGTACAACAACTTAGTTCAATCGTAAATGAGTATGTAGCATCAAAGGGTCAAATCCTGGAACAGTCTATCATCGGAGCTAGTGTGTGAGAATATGTGAAAAGTAGTGCTATCAAAGCTATCATAGCATGATTGATTTTCATCGCTATCTATATGATGTTCACGTTTTCATCAGTGAGAGAAATGGTATCACCACTCGTATTGGCTATCATCACTGTAGTGACTCTCCTGTTCGATATATCAATTCCCGCATGAGCATATGGTCTTTTGACGGTTATCAATCCAACTACGCAAGTAGACCTGGTCTTCATCGCTGCCATCCTCACCATCATGTGATACAGTATCAACGACACCATAATCATCTTCGATAGAGTAAGAGAAAACAACAGAATCCATGAATGAGCACTCAAAACAGGTAAAATGACTTACCTCAAAATATTCGAAGATTCACTGCGACAGACGATGAGAAGATCACTTGGAACCTCATTGGCTGCGTTCATCATGGTAGTGATGATGTGGGTATTCGGTACAGGTATCATCAAATCATTTTCATATGTAATCGGTATGGGTATCATAGCAGGAACATTTTCTTCTATCTTCATCGCTGCTCCATTGGCATACCTTTCAGTAAGATGGACAAAGGGGAGGAAGTAGGAAGACGAGGGGCAATTTTGTGGAATATAATCCATAAATATGGTTGATTTTGTGGAATATGTGCTCCAAATTATTGCATATATGATATAATAAAGATAGAGAAAAACCTCCTTTCTAGGAGGTTTTCTTACACATTAGATATATCAGTATATTACCTACAAAACACTTTTACTGCTTCACAAATCTTATTACCTTTCTTCCACCATCCTTGGTGTAAACCTCAGCATTGTACACTCACGCTGGAAGATTTGGAAGAGAGATAGTATGTTGTCATAATTGATGATTTACCATAGTGTTTTGTACTCTTTGTCCACTGGTTGTTGATATCACAATTTGATTAATATCTTTTCATGTGATTGTACATGAATTCACTACTGGATTAGGAAACAATGATACCTCAGTAGAAGGTGCTATCGTAACTTTATCAACTTTGGTTGTTTTCGATGATCCATCTTTATCTATAGACTCAATACGATAGAGGAACGATTTACCTGCATTCCCTGGGGCGATATTTTGATCTATAAATCTATATGATCTTGTCGTAGAACTATTTCATACCGCCTTCACGGTTCCAATCACTTTGAATGTTCTTCATCCATCATCACTACGCTCAATCTCAAATCTATCTCCATTGATCTCTGTAGAAGTAGTCCATAGCACCTCAACGTCATTTTTTATCAATCTAGCATCAAATGATGAGATTGTGATAGGAAGCGCTCCTCACAACATAGTTGTAGTTTTTTGTCACTTCATAGGACATCCGTCTACCTCAAATTCGTACTCAATAAGATTTTCTCCTTCTCTGAATCATTGGGCAGGAGTGAAATTGAGTTGGAAAACCGCTTGTCACTGTGCATTGTATGTAGGTGCTATAGTAGTGCTTCTACCATTGATACGAACTCTTTCTCATGTTGTTTTGGCCCCATTGTAGAATTTTGGCACCAATTGATATGAAGAAATAACTCATGCGTCAATAACTGATGGCATATGGCTAATCGTAGAGTTTTGCAATGTCTTTCACAATAATGGATATCAACGTCCATAAATAGTATCTGCTCCAACTGGTCCATAATCTTTTGCATTATCTGCGAGTTCATCTCTAATTTGATTCAATGTCATAGATGTATCTTTTGTCTTCATAACCGCAGCTATTCCATTTAAGATCGGCGAAGAAAACGATGTACCATTCCCATCATAATAAGACCCATCTGCAGCCATCAATTTGATATTTTCCCCATCCATTACAAATCCTCCCGTGCGCATTTCTTGTCATTTGTTTGAAAATGAAGAAATAGGGCGATTAGGGTTTGTACCATCCACTGATCATACTGGGATACAGATGTCTGTTCGTCTTCAAGGAGCATTAATATCATTTGGCTTACCCCCATTACCACCAGCGGCAACATTGATCTGTTTATTCCCACCATGAAGTGATGTACCATAAAGCATCTTACTACGTAGAGTCTGATCATTTCCTATACCAAGAGAATAGTTATTAATTTGATGCTGCTGTGGATTAGCAAGTGTTTGTTCATTAACATAATCTTGTGCATTGTATAACGCAGTAATTCCAAAGGTAAGTCATGTAATTGAAATTACCAAATTTCTCGCTTTGATTCAGTTTTTATTTGCAACTCATACCAGTCAGACAGAATTATTAGCATTTGCCATCGCAAGTGAAGCTACTCACGTACCATGATTGGTAAATCCTATGGTCGGTGCTCAAGGCCAAAACTCCTTTCTGTCTATAAAACGTCCTGTAAACTCAGGGTGCGCAGTATCCACTTTACTATCAAAAATATTAATTACCACATTCGACTCAAAAGGATGCATTGAGCTGAGGGTATTTACTTTGTCTAGCTCTAATGTAGGAGTTCAGGGAAATCATTGATCATCCCACAATTGATTCAAAATATATCATTGAGCAGTATGTCTTTCGTCATTAAACTCAAAACACCCCGTCATATACCCATGATAGTCATACATGACATGTTCTGGTCAAAATTGCTTATCAAAAACATCTCTTTTCTTTGGATCATACGAGATTCTGTATACATCTAGCGCTGCCTTTTCTACAGTATGTCACTCTTTTTGGAGCTTTTTTGCTTGATCTGGAGAAATATTGAGAAGAAGAGAAGCTGATTCTCCAAAGTAAATACCATTTCTGGCTGCTACTGTCAATGTCTCTCTGTCAGTAGGGAGTCAAGTTAACACATATGAGACTCATGTAGTCTCATCATATATTGCTTCCTTTTGCAGTGCTGCGAGAATCGCTCTATGACGCTCCTGTGCTTGGAGGTTCTGCGTAATCTCTTGTGAGTGTTGTTGCTGAATAGCCTTGTTACATGAAGCTCATGTAAGGACAGCTGAAGCTATAACTGCTTTTGCAATTGAAGATAATTTTTTACCAAACTCCATACGTATGAGTATAATAAAGTAAATATATGAGTATATTATATCATAATATTTATTTTTTGCAAGTTAATCTTCACTATTTCCTCTTGGAATACGGTAGGAATTTTTGATATCTGCTTTATAATCAATATTGTTGAATGCATATTCCATTTACTTTACTATCAAAACACATGAGCAAAAACATTCATGCGTGAGTACAAAAGGTTGCATCAAGATTCTTACCAGATGTACACCACCTCCCATCAAACCATGCTGGGAAAAACCTCGTCTTTCTCCTCTGACTTTTTGGAGTAGCTAGTATAGTACTTTCTACAACCTGAGTAGACGCAGCCAACTGATGAGCAACCATCACGACCAATATCCAAAACAATGTCATGACAATAGATGCACTGCGCGTGACGTCAAATGGTCTCCCAAACTGACAAATCAAAGTAGAACTTAATTCTGGCGGTATCATCCTCGACCCCACAACTCCACCATCATGAGTTCTCAAACGTGATGCTGCAGGATACATCGTACAAGACCTTGTACAATGAACGAACATCCAAAACAATACTATAGATGGTACCAAAATCCAAAACAACACCATCACCAACGAAAAAATTGTAGACAATACAATCACCAACATCAAAATTGCAACGGGGACTATCACCTGTGATAGACTCAACATACCATGATTCAACTGTGGATCTGCGACGCCTCCAAACTATATGTGTCCAAGCGGAGAATTCTTCCAAGGTATCACATCTACAGGTATGACTGTCTGCGTGTCATCGCCAGGTGGTATTAGCTGTACAGCTCCAGATGTTCCAGTATACGAAGCATGAGCTTGGGTATGTAAATCATGTCCATTATGAGAAACTCTAGTTTTTGAAAGTGGCCTATGGACATGTAAAGCGCAAAGCTGATGAACATGAGACTCTCTTTGGGAAAGAAATATATCCGCAATCTACAACAAAAACCTCTCATGAAACGTAGGTATCTGAACAAACTCTCCTACACACACATTGACTGTAAGTGGTACTGCGAGAGTAATTGGAGCTGGTAGTCCAGTTTTGACATGATCTACAGGTGGTACTGTGGGGACTGTATGATCGTTGGCTGCTTCTGATGCGTCATCTTTATTTGTAGTGACAAATGGTAGAGTAGGTATTTTGACTGCCAATCCTCAATACACACTTGATGTGGTTGGACAGATTAGAGCTGCTGAAATATTGACTACATCTGATGCGAGAAAAAAGACAAATATCGCAGTGATTGACAATGCGTTGTCTTCACTTCTCGGTATCAACTGATACTCTTATACATTGAAATCTGATGGTTCTCAACAATACTGAGTGATAGCACAGCAAGTAGAACAGTTTTTCCCATACCTAGTGACTACTGATGCAAATGGATACAAGGCAGTGAATTACAATGGTCTGATAGCACCAGTGATCCAAGCGATACACGAACTTGATGCTAAAATGCAAACAATCGAAGCTAAATATCAACAAAATGAAGCTCGTATCCAAGCGTTGGAAAAACTTATCTCAAAATAAAACTCTACTTTACTCTATCATAGTAGCACATGAATATACATAAATTTATCTTATGAGGTGCAGCTGTTGCAGTCATATGATCATTTGGATGGCTGGGAGTCGAAGCGTTGAGCATCAACACTAGCTCATTTTCTAGATGAATCCCCGTTTTCAAAGAAATTTTCTTGAAAGCATCAGGTGTAGAATCAAACCCAGCTGGAGTGATAGTAAATGGACAATGAATCTATACTGCTCAAAGTGCAGTAAATCAAGCTACAGCAGACAGCAATGTCCTCAAAAAAGAGTGAGTATCAAGAAATGTAAGAGCGAGAGAGGTTGTCAATAATGACATAGCTGTGGATTCTATTACCAATACACACATCATCAACAACAGTATCACAAACAACAATTTTGCAGACACAACAATTACAAATAATAAGATTGTAACATCTACACTTGGGACTACAAAGTTTGATCCGTCCATAGTTTGGCCAAGTTGAGCAAATCTCTATGTAACCAACAACATTTGTCCAGGAACTTGAGCGACATACCGTCTTTCTTGATGAACAGTATACTGTGACTATCTTCCAGTATGACCTACTGGATGAGTGATGCCTACTTGTGCAGAGTGAGAAATGCCAGTATTTTGACCTACATGACGAGGATGTGAATGATTTCTCCTAAGCACTACATGAGGCAATGATGCTAATTGGTCATGAACCTACACTTCTAATATCCGAAATAAAAACATCGGAAATGTTTGAATATGAATCACTACTCCAAACCGCAAACTTACTGTAAGCGGAAGTTTAAACATTCTCCAAGAAACAGAAGACGAGACATATTGTTATGCAACTGATCAATGGGTGCCAGTTTCTTCATTCAATGCGATTGCTTGTGCAGGATGTGAAGCTTGATATAGTTTGAATACTGTGAGTGGGAAGTGTGAAGCTACAAGCTGTGTAGGTTGTGGATGAGCTGATGGATGAACATATGCCAATACATGAACTATGATAGCAGCATGACTATGTGCAGCATGAAGTAGTACCGGGTTTGTACTTTCTGGGACCAACACATATGTATGGAACTGTGTAGGAAATACTACATGAGCAGTTTCATGTGAAGCTGAAATAGGTACAGGAGAAGCTGGGACATGTGGAAGTATACAAAATACAGTGACGGCTACAGCACCATCTACAAACCTTTGTGCGACTGGGACACCTAGTGCGGTTACAGAAAGACCAAACAGATTCACATGGACATGTACATGAACATCAAATGTGTCATGTCAAACATACAAACCTATGAGTTGTAATCCATGAGTAGCATGTGCTTCTGGAGCAGATTGTGGCGGAGGAAGCTGTGTAGCAGCATGATGATCATCACAAACATGGCAAGCAACTGCTTATAGAGAAATATGAATTACGCACAATTGGTGACCAGATCCTGTAATCCCTTGAGGAACATGGAACCTACGACCATTAGGATATAGTAACTCACAGGTTACATCAACTCAGGCCATGACATACTACAATGGTTGATGACCATTCACCATGGCGACATGAACATCGTTCAATGTGTTTGATGCATATCGAGCAAATAGCAATCCAGGATGGGTATTGAGACTATCTGGCTCTATATCTCCAGACCCTCTAAATACAAGTTACACATATACATCTCGTATACCAGTAAGCTGTGTGACAATCGGTGTTACTGAAACCAGAGCAGCAACATATACCGTAAGCGCAGCACGAGTGATGTGGTGAGCACCACAGACTACCCGTTATGAATTAGATTTCACATGTTCTTCAACTTCTCCTTCATCATGTAGTTGTAGCTCTGCTCCTACTCCATGAGTGTGTGGAAACAAGGATTGAAATGCATCTGCCTCTCTCAATAGCGCTAGTCAATGACTATGTGCATATGGAACAGTTGCGTCATTCACTACAAATACTTGAGTTGGATGGACATGGAATTGTAATGGAATCAATGGAAGTGCAGTGAACGAATCATGTAGTGCAACTCAATGACCAGGATTATGTCCTACGGTAGATGATATGGATATATCATGAACTGCTACTTGAAACAACTACATGGTATTCCTACGTCCTACTACAGATTATGTAGACCTACAATGGCAAGCAGTATTCTCATGAGGTTCATGGACTGCATGGAATGGATGATGGACGGGTACATTCAACCATCCAAATGCATGAGTAAACTGAGGAGATCCGAACCGAGAAAATGCGTTTGAAATCAGAGCAACATGATGTCCTGATATCAGAAAAGTAGTTCCATAGTATCTCTATAATCCAAATCATAAATATCTTTATACACAATAAAACACTATGAAAAAATCATTGTTTTCAATGTTGGGCATCGGGATTTTGACTCTCACTCTTCGATGAGTGACGAGTCAGAATGCGTATGCGTCTTGTTCTTGTCCGTGAGGGTATACGTATGATGCCTGACTAAGTACGTGTATTGCATCCAGTTGTTCACCTACAATACAAACAGCAGTATTGAATGTATTTTTCAACTCTTCATACCCCGACAGAATATGGTTTAGTGTTCAGACCAACGACTGACAACCAGCTGTAACTGATTACACATTCAATGCTGTCCAGGTTGACAGCGATTGTGTGTCTTGACCTCCAACTATGAGTCGCACATTCAACAATCTTGTGCTGCCTACATGACAAACATCATGATATGTTACTGAAACCTCATTTGAAAGCACCCAAATCGCCGCTGAGATAATGCGATGATGTACAATAGGCGCAGATCTAGATTTCTTCTGATCTCCTACTCCAATACCTGGCAATGCGCCTGCAGCGTGTACAGTCGACCAAGTTGCCCCTACCTGTGTATGACCTGTAAATTGAGCATGCTGAGTTGCAAGTGGCGTAGCTAGTTATAGTATTCCTACTGTAGGTCTTTGTAGCGCTGGTACTCCATCTGCAGTATGATCTGGAGGAGGAAATCGAACATGGTCATGTAATGGAATAAATTGATGAACAACTGCAAGTTGTAGTGCGCCTTTAGAAACATTAACCTGTACCACCGAAGAACTCACTCCTATATGATGTGACCTCGATGACACACTTATTGCATGAGTTTGTTATATTCCATGAGGATGACTTGATAGTGCATTGATAGTTACTGATGGTAAAGTTTGAATTAGTACATCTACTCCTCAATATACGTTGGATGTAGCTGGTACTATTAGATGAGAAGGTATCTATACGATATCTGATGAAAGAGCAAAGAAATCAATTGAAAAGATTGATGGGGCTCTTGCAAAGATTACGAAACTCAATGGATACTCATTTACATGGAAAGACTCATGAGAACCAGATCTATGATTGTTGGCTCAAGAAGTAGAAAAAGTATTCAAGGATGCGGTTTCTACTGACAAGGATGGCAACAAAACAGTACAATACAACGCCTTGTTGGCACCTATCATAGAAGCTATACATGAGTTGAATAGTGCTCTCGATGAGCATTATGAAAATAAGTTCGAGGCTCAAGTGAAACGTATTGAAGCTATCGAAAATAAACTTGTTAAATAAAAAACATTAACATAAAATATGAAGAATCCAGAGGCAGAAATGTCACTGGATTTTTTTGTTGTTTTCTTGCATTCCACCTACATTTCCCTATTTATTAGGGATATACCATCTGGTTGAAAAAAACATTCATGCGAAAACAAAAAAGTATAGGCTGAATAGTTATTTTGATACTCTTCATCACTCAATCATTTAGCAATTGGGTAATTTTTGGTTCTTCGACAGTACAAGCTGATTGACCAGTTGAAGAAAATAAACTTGTGACGCTTTTTGTGGAGAAAGGTATCTACGATACAATCAAAGAAGATCTTCAATGGTATACTATACAATACATTCAGTGACGCTTTGAAAGGACAAAGGTATTAGTATTTCCAGTAGATACTTCGAAGATACAAGCAAATGATATTCAAAAGATTATCAGCAACCTCTATCATGGAGGAGAAAAAGATACTCCTTCAAGTACGATAGCTACGATACTGGTTTGAAATATTCCGTTGCCAGTCATACAAAGAGACTCTTATATCTTTCCTAGCATACTCCCCTATACTGACATTGAAAAGCCAACATATATATATGATCAAGACGGTTGATATTTCATCCCATCTAGCGCATCCCCTGACAACCGTCAAGAACTAGCTCACTGAATTATCAAGTTTGCTACTACTGAAGAATACAAAAAATATTTCACGAAGCTCAAGGATTATGCCAGAGACCCGAAGGCATTTGCTGAGCAGAAATTTTGGTTTGAAGATTTTACCAAAGCACAAGAAACGTATACAGATCAAAATCTTCCACTGTATATCCAATGACAGCTCTTTGATGAAGATGTGGCATATCATAGATATTCTCCAGTGCTTTTCAATCTTCTGCAAGAAAAAAACAATCAAGATTCGCTCGATGTGCTGACTGAAAGCAACACATACTCGCCCACATACAATGAAGACTATGGCCCTGAAACTGAGGCAATCACTAGACCCTACACAGACAGCCTACAAGCATGGTCCCAAAATCTTAGCAACCTAGCTGCTGAGTGACAAAAAGAATTACAGCAAATAGGAAATGGGAATCAAATACCAACACTTGTGATGTGACAAACAATCAAACAACAATTTAAATCATACAACCAACTATTTAGTGCCGAATTCGGTGACTATATTGCCAAAGAAATAGAAACCTCTGCGAGACGAACGGGGACAAATATCGGGAACCACACAACCAAAGCGACCGTCCTTGATCAACAATCTTCTCGTATCTTGGTATGAATCAATACGCTCCTTGAAAAAAGGATCGATGAGTATATCAAAACTAACAACCTAGCTGTCAGAGTGCCTATCCCTGTCGTTCGCGAAAAATATAAGTGTATCGCAAACATTGTGACCGAATTGGATTATAGACAAGAGAATTATTATTTCTGAAAAAATGCTTGGTTTATCACATGAGCAGATCAAACATCATGGTTTAGATGAACTTTTTGAAATTATCAGTCTACTGAAACAGCATTGGCTACTCCATGGTGAGGAGCACTTTTTGACACGACTGATTCACTCCTGAGATCAATCGGATCGTCATTGGGTATCACCAATCAACAAGTTATCGCATCGAGGTGATACAATCCTATGCTAGCGCAAAAAGATGCTGAAGCATACAATGCTTGGAGAACACAATGTCAGTGAACAAAAAACGCAACGTTTGACCAGTATGTACAACAGTTTCGATGAGGACATACTCCTACCAACTTGGATGGGAATACGATGAAGCTCAAATCAGACAATCGACAACAAGCATACAACCCAAGTAATTTCACTGGAGTTGGATGAGCACTTTTTGATATAGCTGGAGCTAAGCTTACACCAACTGAAAATCAAGCAGCATATAGTTGGAATGCAATCAGCACATACGGTCGTATGATTCAGATTGCGCCATGGAAAAACATCTCTAACGTACCACGGTGTGAGCCAAAAAACAGCACATCAGTAGCGCCGTTTGACTACTTTACCATAATGAGCAATGTAGGAAGCAGAGAAATATCAGTATTAAAGCCTACAGACAAACGGTATGATGAAAAAAACAAAAGCTGTAAAGAAAGAATTGTATACAAGACTATTGACTCTACTATCAAACACACCTCACCGACGCAACAAGAAATTGCACAAATGAATATCACTACAAGTGATAGACCAATTGATGTGAAAAGATATATTTCATTCAAATGAATCTGAGGAAGTACAGTACAAATACAATATCCAAATCTATACAACGTAGAAGTATACAAACGCGATGGCAATTCTATTACGCTCAAAAATCCGGATGAAATCAAACAATCTATTGTAGAGTATCTCCAAGCCAAGGTCTCTGAATACAATACATCGCTCTCATCTCAAAACACATCAGCAAGCGGACATCTAGCTACAAACACTGTAGCCTACAGCAAGCTCTGAGCCTCGGATATCAATGCTACAGTAGCCAATCGTCAATATACATTGCTCCCAAATGATTTTCTCATAAACATTATATGAGACAGCGCTATCACACAACTCGCACAAACTCTCTATCTCAAAAACAGCGGACGGCCAACCAAGCTCCCTACCAACACTGTAGGGAACACAATCACCGCATTGGAAAATCAATTCTCAATCGCAAACAAAATATATGCAACCGTAAACAATCATATCGTAGTATGACAAAAATGAATATCTGTAAATACTACAGGGTATGAGGCAGGATATATTCGCAGTGATTGAAGTGACAATATCAGCAACACCACAATCCCTGGTCTGATTCAAGAAGCAGATATGAGAATACAATCAAGCAAAACTACTGCAAACCAGCTCACCTCAAACAGCGATATTTTACAAAACAATATCGACCAGACATGCTGAGTAAGTGCAGATGGAACAGTGCCACTCTTGAAATGGCCAAAAGCACTGACTTGTCGATGGAAAAATCTTAGACAAGTTTCACTAAAAGATGCTGTCAAAATATCATATAAGAATGCACAATGACCAGTACTCCCACTCTCTCAATTCAAAGACACATTGGATGAACAGTATGCAGATTATAGCACCTACGTACAAAATGTACTTTGAGGCGACAGCGTACTAGACTACCAAATTAGCACACTTAGTATAGAAACACCAAGCCAGAAGGTAATTCGCTGATGACAGCTCCCAATCACGCTGTTGGCAAAAAACAGTAGATGAGAAGCTATATCTAGCCTGCTTTTCCCTATTCAAATCACTACAGACCAGTGAGAACTAATCGCGCCATGAAAGATTTCTACACTTGTAGAAACAGCATTTCTAGAAGATGCCCTCTTTATAGATACGAAGGATATTCCACCTGGTATCAACAAGATCACACTCACTGCAGTAGGCAACAACCTCACTTCCACCAAAGATATTATGATAGTAGATTGAACCCTGCAAACTCGCGTGAACAATCAACCTACAAACTCACTTTCTATTCCTCTTTCAAATACGTGATACTATAGGATACAAGCCTGAGCATCTGTTGTTGATGAAAAAGCTCTTAGCACTATCAATGTTCGCTTAGTAGATCAAAACAATGCGCCATTGAGTGCATTTGCTACTATCGCAAATACCAACTGACTCGTACAACCAGGTATCATAAGCAACAATCAATTTACACCACAAAACTACTGGGAGATCAAGGATGGAATAGTCAATGTGACATTGTTACCATCTATGAAGGCGGGGAAAGATACGATTGTGATTAGCGTACCGGGTATACCAGACAAAAGCATAGATATTGAAGTACTTCCAAGTTCAGCATACAGAGTTTCTGTAACCGAAGACACTAAGAGCACTACTCCTGGAGTACGTTTTGCTGTACAAGATAGACGAGGGAATACCATCTCTACACCAGTATGAGTACAATACACTATCATCTGAGATGCATCTAGCAACAACCAAAAACAATGAACAATCACTGTATCAGATAGCACGGTACTTCCTCTTAGTTATGGGACAAGGTGAGGACCAATTTATATTTACTGAGCAATCTGATGAGTAGCACTATCTGCACAAGAGCCATGATATCTACGCAAAGATATACCTACGCAGTTGTGGCCAAAAGAGTGATTGAATATTGTCTACCTTACACTTGATGGGACAGATCGATGAACACTTTCAAATAGCAATACAGCAAGCACTATCATTTCATCTTCTCCAAAAACTATAGCTGTGAGCACGGCATTGTTTGATGAAAACAAGAACTTTCCAGCTCTCTGAGTCATTACCCCAGATGGGAAACTACAGTGAGAAAATACTATCATGCTCAGTCCATCGGATGGATGAAGAATCAACATCACAAGAAACAAAACAGTAATATGATACATAGATTGACCTACTCCTATCACCATCAACAACATAGTCATCCAAGATGGCTCGTATAGCATAGTACCATCATGGAGCGCATGATCTTCAAACCAAGTATGATTTGCTATCACACAAAAACGTGGAGAAAGCATGGAGAAAGCTGATCCAGATCTATCTCCAATTCGTTCATACGCTGGAGGAGCAACAGTTTGAGAGTCACAAAAAACCATATTCTCTCACTCTAGAATCAATTACTGAGATCCATTTTTGCAACACGCTGATGCAACCAAAGTCACTGATGTATCACAAGATACCACTATCACACTTTTCAGAGATGATAGCAAAACAATCAAAAAGACTATGGAAATTGATTTAGACAATGATGGCAAAAAAGATCTTGTGATCCTCTATGACGATGACACACTTAGATTTCTCAAGCAGTACTGAGGGACTCCACCTTACAGACAACTCTGAAGCTTGATGGCTGTGACAGATTGAGTACAAGATATGCGAATTGGGGATGCAGACAAAAATTGACTTGAAGATATTTTCATCAGAACCAAAAAAAATACACTCAGAGTATACAAAAATAGCGCAGGAACATTTGATGTAAACTGAGCTCCAATATGTATTGATGTGCCTTCGTGAAACACAACTTTGAATGATGTGCGGCAGATATTTATCGAAGACATGAACCAAGACAGAGTATCTGACATTATCACATATGACAACTCAGGCAAGATTCGTATCTTCTATGGAGGTGCACGTGGCAACGAGTGATACTACATATCCACCAATCAAGCATGATGTGATGAGAACCGGAAAGACAGAAATAGCTCAATCACAGTAGCTACATATGGCTTACAATTGGCGCAAAACACACCAGTATATGATGACTCTCTCGTGCGTCGACAGTGACTCACCCTTCCAAATCCAGATGATGAAAGCGATGAGATACCAGCGAGTATTGCAGGTGCTATACCTGATCCTAGCAATCCTACATCTATAAATATACAGCAACTCATCAATGCAGGGATACCAGACATCATACGTTATAGTGGTACGCCATATGGGAATTTGCCAGCATATGAAAGCTCGTCTGATATAGATACTATAGCATACATACCGCTCAAACATCTAACATGAAATGACCTTGTGGATGCCTACAAGACATTTTCGTATACACCTGCATGAGCAGTCAATGTCACTATCACAATGCGCGCAAGGCAAAATACTATTGCGACATATATTGAACAACTCCGCGGTCCTTGGTGAATTGAAAAAAATGACCAATGAGCAATCTCGTGATTCAATAGAATGAACCTACCATCATCGAGCATCATAAATCGAACGGTCGACAATGGCTTTGAGTTCCTTGTAGACAATATAGCTCTAAGTGCATGACAATCAGTATCATTCTCTTATCCTGTGCAGTACAGACCAACACAAACCACTACAATATGAATAGACGACATCAATGATGACTGATGGCTAGATATCACCACCACTCCAATCGATAGCTGTATGACATGAACACTGAACTATATCTCAAATCAATGAGCCACATATAGCTCTACTATGATCAACACGAATTCATCACCCACAAGCGACATCAATACTCTACAACAAGATCTCAACAAACAACTCACCAACATCAATAGCGCGACGAAAAATGCTCAAAATTGAAATGGCAACATTTCTCAAATACCATGAATCAATCAAGCACTCGAGGATTGGGTAGTGATAGATCCGGATAACTTATGAGTAAATATAAATGGGAATTTAGATATCAATATACTCAGTGACCCCGAATTAGAAAAAACAATTGATGACGTCGTGAAATGACTCTGTCAATGATTCAACGTAAAGTGAGGAGGAAAGTGACTCCCTGTCCCATTCAATATTGCATTCCTAGCGCCATGAGATTTCAATGTATTCGGCTGTAAAGTAGGTACCGATAAATGACTGCCTGCATTCTTTTTCCCAGGAACATTGCAAACTCCTGCTTGACCTATTCCTATCCCATATGGTCAAAAATGACCAGGTGATTGATTTTACCGAGCTTGATGATGAGTCTATCCATCACGAATTAGGATTTATGCTGCCCCTACTCTGACGCTTTGAGCATGAGTTGCAGTCTGCTTTTGACCATATGGAGCTTGAATCAGACTACCAAATCCTCTCAAACACATAGCGTGAAACTGTATTGTGGTTGCAAAGAGATTTGGGAAATGAGATGCTAGACCAGTACAAACGCCTTGACACCCAAACAATATAAACAATTCCACTACTACAGCCAGTTCACAAGGCGCATGTACCACGTTAGTACAAAACACATCAAGGCCTACATCGCCATTTACACTCAGCGCCTTCAATGGATCTAGAGACCTTCCTGTATCTCCAGCACCAATTAGTAATACATTACCAATGAGTATACCTGAGGGTACGTACTTATGAATTTTAAATTTCCAAACATTGCCTTATGCAGCACAAGTTAGTCAGCAAAACGCTGGTAACGTGAACCTAAAATGAGGGAAAGCTGTGAAGCTCCAAATCGAGTGATGAAACGTAAGATGATTGATGCAATGTGTCGTGAGCAAGCGATTGGATAATCAAATTAGATACACAGTAAATAATCTAACAAATATGTCGATCAACGTGTATCTTCCTGACATATCACAACTTACACAATGATTTGAAAACGTGAGAATAGATGAGATCAATAAGGTAAGCGAAAGTTTCAAGCAAAACCCATCATTAGGGATGACACCAGCATGAAGTGCTTTGAAAAATGTGGTTACTAGAGCTGAGTGAGATGTATTACCCAACTCACAAAGAGATGTCTCAGAGGTTTGATCTGTGATCAACAACCCTTTCAACTCACTATCTACATGGTTTGAACAGGTTCCGCTTATCAATGTAAATACCAGAAATGTGACTGTACAAATACCATTTATCTACAACGATGATCTTACTAGATACACCGCTCAACTAGAAGATTATTGAAAGCAGCTGAATGACAGAGTTGCTGAATGGGAAAGAGCAGCCAAAGACCTAGCATGAACATGTCAAAGTGAAACCACTCCAGCTCGCAAATCAGCATGTGAAACAAAGGTAGCAAACTTAGTAGACATATCTACCAAGATGTGACAGATGCAATCAGCTGTGAGAATGAATCTCCAAACACTGCAAGCATACAAGCGTTTCCCACTTGAACTACAACAATGGCTCACTGTATCACAAAGATACACGACTGAAGTGACCGATACGGTACAAGGAATCTCTACAGACCTTACTGCCTGGTTGAATACCAATGCTACGAGATTTGAAAAATATGTAGATGCAATCATACTTATGATCTCTGCAGTGAAATCATGGCAAGCACTTATTGATTTCTCAGTAAATCGAAAATCAAAATGCTGACAATGTACAGTAGACAATTATGATTACTACTCATGTACTCTATGACTACTTTGTCCAAAATTACCTATCCTTGCTATTCCTCCATTTAGATTACCAAATATCTATATAGATTTGTCGCACATCCGTATGTGACTAGATGTAGTACTTCCAAATGTACATTTTGTACCGAAGTCAGTTCCACTCCCTGCTCTCCCTGAACTTCCTGCTCCACCAACAGTCAATATTGACCTCAATCTCAACTGATGAGAAATATATTCTTGATGACCAAACATTCCAACTATTCCACAACTCCCTGCTCCACCAAGACTTCCAGAGTTGCCTTCATTCATACCAAGCATAGATCTCAATCTACCTACACTTCCACCTGCACCTAGGGTTCCTCGTCTTTCTCCTGCCATCACCTCTACACTCAAGGTTACAAGTACTATCTGAAAGATATTATGCATTGTGAAATGAGGTATCGGACTCGTATGAGAAAAATGAGTGAAAACAAGAATCGAACAAATGACGCAAAGAACTTGGAGTGTAGAACCATTTGATTCTCTCAGTATCACGAGAATACAACCACCTCTCAGATGATTTGATCTCAAGGTTGATTGATACTTGAACTTCCAACTAAACTTTGACGTGCTCTACAATATGCTTGATAATCTTACAAGCAAAATCAATAAACAGACAAACAAGATCTATACGTATGCAAACGCTGGAGTAAATCAGGTATCACAGTGAGCAAATGATCTCTCACAAGATCTACAAGACAAGGCTAACCAGTGAAACATTAACATCCAATGATACCATGAGCCAGAAATGATTGAGCCAAATCAGTTGAGAAATGAACTCCAAACAGAAATCGCTGCGCTCAAAAATAGTGAGTATGGAGATTTATATACTAATGAGGTATCAGAGATTGAGACACTTCTCACCAAGGATACCAAGGTTTCTCCAAATATCGCATCAGTACAACAAGCTACTACAGCTCTGGAGGGTATGCTAAGAGAAACAGCAAACACATTTGAAAAACACAAGAAAGCAGTTTCTTCATATGATACATTCCTAGATCAGATAAACGATGCTATGCTCATCTCAGAAAACAGCAATATCCAATGAGATATCAAAGCCACACTCTTCAATGCAGACAGTAAGATTGTGGAAACGATCAAGACAGCTGAGCATCCTACAATCAGCTACCTAAATCTACAAGAGAATCTCGTAGATTGATTTTCAAATGCTCTCGCAAAAAACTCACCTGAAAGATTACAAATGAGCGCATTCGACCATACCAAACTTACTAAATACTTCTCAGAAACAAAAGAAACAATCAATACGATCAAATGATACCTCCAAACTCCTGCAGAAAATATTGAAAAAGATTCTCTATGATACCAAGCACTAAGCGTAGTACAAAGTACAATAGCACCAAGTGTATCTGCTAGCAACAGCTCATCGCAAACCGTTGCAATGTCTCCATCAAACACAGACAATATTCGATGGGACAACAATGCAATTTATACAAACCAAACTACCTACATCAAAAAAGAAAATGACAACACGCGTTATACAAGGTATTATGACTTTGAACCAATTGAAAAGTATAGTGATTTTGCGGATAGCGTAGATGAGTTTGGATATATCTCTCGCTACAATAGCGCTTTCCATATTTGGAATTGGCACTCACCTATTACCTCACTGGAAGTATGATGACAGTCAAACACGACTACCAATCTCCGCCGACAAAACCAAGGACATAGAGCTTATCTTATCATGCTCTCTGACACTCTCTTTGCAAATCACGAATGGGATTTCACTCGTGATGCACAAAGAAAGTATGTGATTGCCTATACTCCTGGAATAGATATCGAGAATGCCTTTGTGTCTCTGCCAAATATGAGTAAAAAAAGAGTAAAAGATTTGCTCAACACTACCATCATCAATACGATAGAAATAGATCCTGATGCAGAAGGCATAGATATCATGCTGAGTCTGGGATGAAACAAACGATCTTATGCGTCTATCAATTCACTAATTGTATCAACTCGTGGAAATGTATCAGAAATGGAAATATGAGCAGCGCGATCTGTACAGGAAACACTTGGAGTACAACTTCGATGAGACAACTCCGCTCCCGTAGCGACCGCTTATATTGTAGAAAAGGGGACAGAAAAAATTGTAGCACAATGAACCAACCTGCAGGTTCCTAGAAAATGAACATACTCTCTCTTGGTACAATGGAGCGATGATGGAACAGTGATAGAAAACACATTAAAATGAAAATCAGGGTCAGAAAAAACTGCAAAAGGAGATGCTTGAGTGCTGGAATCTATCGATACATCAGAGAACATGTATATCCTAGCATCCGCTACAGACCAGTCAAACAATATAGGATCACAAGCGATTACTATCACCTTCACAGATCCACAAATAGAAATCAACAATGTTGCACAGCAGTGAGAACAGCGTGAGATCGGAACAACTCTGTCACAAACATATGGTGACTGATTTGTACGTTTCTTCAACCAAAGAACCTGAGATCCTTATGTACTTACCTGATCAGTAGACAATAAATCAATCACAGACTTCAATACCTCAAGCGACTCTGCTTCACTTACATGAAGAGTGTTTTATGATGCGAGTACCATCAGTCTATACGATGGCAATCAAAATCGCATCGCGCGTATTGACAAGAAAACCGGGAACATCGGTATAGAACCCAATCAAAAAGACAAAGTAGATATCCTCCTCGACTTCACTCAAAATACTCCATCAATCCTAATCATAGAAAAAGCAACCAGCAAGACACTCTTCTCTCTCTACCTTAGATCATCAGAATTGCTAGACATCAAGAACTATAATGGATTCTGATTGATACAGCTAGACAGTACGGCATGAACATTTGCTTGATGATCATGTATTGCAAATGACAAACAGCAATGTATGGTTTATATCACCACAGAAGGAAACATCTATACACCAGACACATTCAAGTCTCGTATATCGTGAAGCTATTCATTTGACTCTAGGCTCCAATACAATATTACCATAGACAACACACCTGCAGCGGTCATCACATTTAATCCTATGCCTCTTGAATAATATGAAAAAGATTCTTGCCTTTATCATCTTGATTGGAGTGATATGTACGTCTAGTATATGATTTGCTGCAGATCAATTTGATGATTGCAAGATTGTGCTGAATGGCCCGGAAGCGGCATTTGAAAACATAAAAAATGGTATAAACTTCACTTCTCTGCTAGATGAAAATGCAGTACAACAAGCGCTGACGAATCTTCACAACTACTGTAACTGAAAAGTATGAGGAGCAGAAAGTTATTACCTCTTTGACCATCTTCTTGATCTATGATTTAGAAAGTTAGATGCATATCCAGATGCTACCCTGAGGTACAACTTAGAGCCAGATATGAAATGAAAACTACGACAAGATATGGTAACAAAGTTCGCAGATCCAACACAAAAAGCGACTCCTGAACAAATACAGCAAGGCTTTGTTTCCTACCGACCTGGATATGAAGCACAAGGAGCCAGCTATGCCACCTCTCCATCATGTAATATCACAAATCTAGAATCTCTCTCGCTTCGTGGAAGATATAGAGCCACATGCGAAATTGCAAAATGTATAGCACAAATACCCGGCATCGTAACGCAAAACATATGATGAAATGGAAGCGCTTCGCAACTGAATGCAATAGACCCATGTACAAGTAGCAATTGAATAGTCGTTGGGCGTTATATGCAAGAGGTTGCCTATATCAAACAGCTATCAGCCAGAGCCTGAATCAGAACGATTACAAACCTTGTCGAGCAGTACACACAAAACTACTTCATTTGAACCAGGCGGCAAAACCTCTTTCAACAGTTTAGTAGCTTTGATCAAAACCTACAATTTGTAAATCGCAAAGTACAAGAATGAACTCCAGTCTGCGCAGCAAAATAATATCATCTATTATCTTCACATCATGAAAAAACTCTTTACTCTTATTATCAGCACAATATGCATGCTATTGATACTCAATAGTAATTTTGCATATGCTACATGAGAGAAAGCAGAATGTGGAGCATGTACGACTACGCTTACTCATGTAGACAATTATATTAGTATGACTGAAGAGCTTATAAGTACATTGCAAACCTTTGCAATCAAGCAATCATCGGTGCTAAAAAAATCTTGACAAACTCTTGTCACAAATGGAGCAAATCAGATCAATACAAACAATGATGGGCGATTTGTAGAGACCGATGTAAATAGACAGGTTCAATCGATTGTAGACACACTAAATACCAAGGCTCAGTCAGCTGCAACCAGCGTATACACAGTATGATTGATTGGATTTGAAACTGCAGCATTAGATTCATGGAAAAACATCATGGTGATGACAAGTAGTCCATCACTCATGAGAGATTGGCAAAAGTTAGATAGAGCGTGACAGCTTGTGGCAAATACTATGCTAGATCTATGAAATGCAGGCGTGTTCATCAGATTATGATTCAAAGAGTGACGAGATCAGAGAATAGAGGAAATACTCGTGCGCTATAGTTCAATGGAATCGGCACCTATTACGTACAAAGCCTGATCAGTGAAAAACTATCAACCAATCAGTATATTACAATGACTATGGCGTATGAATCAATCACTCAAAACTACCTTGGCAATATGAGATAGATTAGTTGATGATACAAACAATTCATTCCTCAATAAAAATGTAACATTTTCACAATCAATGAAAGAAAACATCTCTATATATTATAACTGCATCAGAGGCGTACCGTGATCATTTACCTGCTCACGCACATGACAAAGAGCAAAAGACAACCTCAATGCAACCCGGAAAAATTCTAAAAGCGAAGTCAAGAATGCCACAGAAACTATCAAGAACGCACTCAAAAGATTGTCTGGATTTCGGTCTAGCAACGCGGCATTGAGAAACTCTTTCAAAGAAAGATCGAATGAGTTGTTGAGATCAGAATACGGATGGCAGTGAGTCAGAAACAATGAATGAAAACCTATCATACAATCATCACGAGATGCTCGAAAGAATCTAAAAGCAGATATCAATGCATTATGACCACTTGCATGATTCAATCTGAAACAGGAGAAGAAACAGTGATTACCTCAAGCAATATGAGACCTAGCCACAGCAAGAGAAAACTGGAAAAGCTCAAACAACCTATACTCTGCATTTGCAACAACTAGGCAACTAGCAAAACAAAATCGAAATGAAAGCACATATACAGATGTCTCACCTATTACCAAAGCACTTCCACAAATCACCGAAAAGATTATCATGTCAAAAGCTGTGGTAGAATGACAAGACAAAAATAGCCTCGTGAATAATCTATGAAAAGCCTGTGATCTACAATGTACCAATGTTTGAGGGAAATGCCGATATGAGTAATCAAACGTATTAATCTATACACATCACCATGCTATCTATTACAAAGTGGACTAAAAGAAAAAAGATAATGATGGCGCTTGCACTACCAAGTATGATTTTTGCATTCTTTCTTTCTCCTGGTCTTGGATCCACAGAACCAATAGTAAACAGCGAACAATATTTCAATGCGATAGTTGTATGACTATCTAACGCAAATCAAGCTGCAAACAAAAAAGAAATTATAGAGTGATACTGCTCAGCGATGCAGTGAGGAGCGATACAAAATTGATATCTAGACGGTGGAATCTATTACTCTCCTAAAAACTCTCTCTTCGTAGAAGCACTCTGTGAAAAAGTTTTGTGAGAAAGTCTATTCGATGAACAAAATCAAGATATGCTCCAGGGAAACACATGGGATGGTATCTTATGAAATTCAATCAAAAACAATGAACTCAGAAAGTGCGACCCCAAAACCAACATGGAAAACTGTGATTTATCAGTACTTCTCCCTGCTCTTTTCAGCGCAGCGATGAATGACCATAGCACACTCAGTATAGCAGGACGAGCGATGAAAGGAGACACAGACAAGAGCATAAGCGAATTCTCTAAAACATACTTTGGGGAGCTAGGTGCAATTTGTAAAGAGTGATCATCGGAATTCATTGGTAACAAAAGTGCCGCATCGGCAAACAACGCTCTCTGTTCGCACCCTCAAACATACCAATCACTCAAAAATACAATAGAATCACTGGCACAACAAAAAAACAATTTGCGTATCGTGAACTGAAACTGATTTGGCGATAGTGTGACACCTGAAACCTGCAAAACAGGAGATGGAAAAAGTGTTTATGACAATCTTTTTATGTGTGCCTATACCAATAGCACTAGCCAAGACGCATGAAAGTTCCAATACAATCTATGGTACAATGAACTACTCTATTACAAAATACTGATCTCCCGGCTCACCAATGACAAACTACAAAACAACAACATCAAGCCTCTTACTCTAGCTTCAGATGGCGAGAATATGGTAAGTATCAATCTTGCAGATGAGATACAAAACCTCAAGAGAGAGGAGATCATCAGCGACAATGCCGTCCAAATCATGCAAACCACTATCAATAATATCCGTGCGACATTCCCCTTACATATATGATTACAAGCCTATTACGAAGATGTAGTATGATTTAGAAAGTCTCTTGCCAAGATATACACACCAATACATCAACTAAATTATAAACTGAGAAACATTCAAGAAAAAAAGTAATTATACTTCCATCAAACCTATGTTCAAAAAAAACACCATCACAGTTATATTGATACTCTTTATCATACAAACCAATATGAGTGTTTTTGCATGATTTGATACAATTATTCAAAAGGCATGAGAATCACTTAGACCAAAGGAAAGTTTCACTAAGCTTCAAAAATGATTTAGTTTCTGAGATATTTATACCAACTCTCACAACATTGCAAAAAAAGAGTTTGTCTCTGCCACGGTACAAGCAATAATCAATATGACGCAGGACCTAAACAACACATACTCATGTCAACTTGATACCAATGACACTAGTAGTATCCTCCTAGCAATCGGCTGAATCAGCAATGACATTCAAGCTATGGCTACTGCAGTAAACACCTCATTAGACAACAACAACGCCTCAAGCTTCATATGAGCATGTACCAAACTCATATCATGTGGCAGTAAATGACAAGTATGAAATCAGAAAATAATAAATAAACAGGAAGCAGCACTCACAGATGAATGATTCACAAGATGCAGGCAATATGCCAAAGCTGCATATGAACGCAATATCGTCACAGCACAGGCCACTGTAAACATAGCGAGCAAAAGTATTTGAAGCGACATATACTACAATGGGACTCTAGATGATAGTCCATATGACATCTTAGTAGATATTCAACGCATATGAGATGTCCTCTTTTCTCAAAATGAACAAACACCAAACGTCTTATTTTTCAACTTCCCAAACAATAGTATTGCATGACTGCAAGCTGTATGATTTGATGCAGCATGATGACAAAACTCATTCAATGGAGCCATTCCACTCAACGCCTGAGCAGTAGCTGGCACAGTTTCTACTACAAGCCCATCATCTTCACAGTCAAGTTCACCTGGGAACACACAAAACACAGCTACTCCACAGCGCAACAATATACAACCACAACAAAGCACAACCCTCGCATATCCTGTTACTTCACCAGTCTATGTAAACACCTCAAATACTACTGTAAATGCCTGAATTATTGACAACTATGCCTGCCTGCCAACCGAATCTAATCAGTTTTCATGAAACATCTTTCTGCCAGAAGACATCAACACGCCTGAGAGTGGAAATAATAGAGCATGAAGTGATACGAGACCGTTATCTACAGAATACACCTGACCTACATTCAACATAAATTCCCCTGTTGTAGATACGCCTATTTGAGCAAGCACAGACATACTAAATGGGATAAATCTAGAAGATCCTGCACAGTTTGAACTACAAGCCGCTGCGATACAAGTATGTACTACAAAATGTAATTGACTACCTGCCATCGACAAGGCAATGTGTATTGCAAAATGTACATGTGGTGCTACCTATACGAAAGACGGCATGTTTTGACTCAGTATTTGTACGATCCCTTCTAAACAAACCGATATCGTAAGTTCCAAATCAGTACAATCCATCGAAGAAATTCTTGCAGAGATCAACAACGTATTACTCAATCTAAAAAACTCTTGAGAACTAATCAAGCATACGAAAAGGACAGAAATGCTAGATACCTCG
The DNA here is from genome assembly GCA_039809345.1 of Candidatus Absconditabacterales bacterium. GTDB lineage: Bacteria > Patescibacteriota > Gracilibacteria > Absconditabacterales > Absconditicoccaceae > JBDHUW01. The sequence goes on from JBDHUW010000001.1 coordinate 44,764, forward strand.
CTGTCAAAGATTAAACTAAATAAAATATTCGCATTTGACATCAACATAGCATTCAAGCCAATCCTAGACAGCAGACCTCGTAAAAAGACAGATGCAGAAGTAGAAAGTGAAACCGACAGGATCCTCAAGGGGACTTATTGAAGCATTGACATATGAGAAGAAAAGAATAAATATGTTGCACTGGGAAAATGAACATCAAAATGGGGAAATGAGTCAATCACCTCTCTGGATGATATACAAGCTATCACCAGTACTGAGGCAAATAGAATCGCATGAGGATTCCAAACACTAAATGATTCTATCACAAACTCTCTCCTCAAAACACAAAACGCAGAAGTTGCAGATATCGTAAAACAGTTTATAGAACAGAATATTCGCTTCTGGCACTATGTGCATGAAACACTCATAAATACCCAAAGAACTGCTGATGAAATTAGACAAAAAATAGAGAAGTGATCATAATTTAATCATAATAAAGCCTCATGAATATCATACTCGTAGGTGCTGGAGGCATCTGAATCTCCGCACTCTGACTACTTTTCAAAAGACTTTGATATGACAATATACTATGAGTAGACAGTAGCATTTCTAAGGTGACACAGTGACTGGAGCACGCAGGCATCAAGGTGTATATTGGACACTGACAATACCAAGTACAACCATGAGACCTTGTCATATACTCAGATGCGTGTCCTCAAGCACCCGAGGTAGAACAAGCCAGACAACACGTCTCTGAGTCAGCGCCATGAGCACGTTATCCCCTGAGCTACTTTCAATTTGTATGAGAAATAAGTAAATTCTTTGAGACGATTTCTGTTGCATGAACACATGGGAAAAGCACCACATCTGCTATGCTTACCGTAATCATGAGCCAGTCAGACCCCAAGCTTTGACTTTGAATCGTATGAGCACTTGTGCCTCAATTACAAAATACCAATTATCGAATAAATGAAAAAAAGAGCGAGGATATCAAAACCATATTCGCATATATACTGTTTGGAAAACAACAATGACGAGATGAGTCGCTCCGCAAAAAATATCGCTTCATCATTGAAGCAGATGAATTCAACAAGCATTTCTTGTATATAGACACAGACTATGCAATCATTCTCAACGCAGAGCTTGATCATAGTGATATCTATCCTACTCAGGAATATTATTTGCAAATATTTGTAGAGTTTTGCTACAAGGTGAAGAAAAAGATTTTTGTCCTCGCATGAGAAAAATGAGTAGACTATCTTCTACAGCACTGACCAGATACCATACACAGTGTATCAAAGTCAGTATTTGATCTGCCATATCTGTTTGGTGACCACATACAAAAAAACGCCTCCCTCAACAATGCGCTCATGCAAGAACTCGGTATAGAGAACTACTCATTCTCAGAGTTCAAAGGACTCCGACGTCGTATGGAGCTTTTGAAAGTATATGAAAATTGAGGCATACTGTACTCAGACTACTGACACCATCCCACAGAAATCAATGCAGTACTCAATGCCATGAAAGAAAAATACCCAGAAAAAAAGATCATAGCTATTTTCCAACCGCATCAAGCACGTCGTGTCTTAGAGTTCCGAAATGATTTCAAAAACACCGTTTCCCAATTTGATGAACGCATCATCTACTCTCTCTACACAGCAAGAGAAAACCTCGATACACTCCTTGCTGAATTCCCTATCCCATGAGGCGCCACAGTCTCATCAGCTCAAGAACTATGAGAAATCTTTGCTCAAGCATGTGCATGAACATACATCACTGACTTCAAAAACATCTCTGAACGCATCGAAGCGATACAATCAGATCAAGTAATATGCCTATTTAGTGCATGAAATGCAGACTTTCAGCTTAGAGAGTATTTGGGGGTGTAGTGGGAGCGTTCAAATACTAGACTGAATATTCAAATGGAACGGACTTAATTCTACAACAACACAATCTGTTGACTTATTTTCAAGGAAGTCTATAATATACTACACAATAAAATCTAACATATGCAAAACAATGAAAAAAAGGTTCGTGAAACCTTGGGTCTTTCAAAAGATTTAGCTCACATGAACAGCAAGCAGAACTTAAAATAAAGGCGGAAGAATTTATTACTGCCCTTATACAAGGTGATGCTAATAGTAATGAGAAGCAAGCTGCAATCTTTACTATTGCTTCTAAAGAACAGCAGAAGGTCATTGAGCTTGGGAAAGGTTTTTCAATCCGACTCAAAGATCTTAAAAGAGATGATGATGGCAAAGAAATTGCTGGTATTATTGAGAAATTAAGTGCGGACTTTGAAGGTATTAATCCTGGTCAAATTGACTGGAGTACGCCTAAGAAAAAAATTAAAAAAATCTTGGGAATCATACCTTTTGGTAATGCAATATCAAAATACTGGGAAAAGTACCAGGATGTAATGGGTATTATCAATGAAAATATTACCCTCCTTAACAACCTACTTGATAAAAAAGAGCAGGATGTAGTAGGTATCAATGCCCGTAAAGATGCATTTCTTGGTAGCATGGCAGAATATCACAAGGCAATTGTTGCTGGAGTTATTATCAAAGAAACATTGGATCAAAAAATTAATGAAGAAATTGATGAAACAAAAAAGCGATTCATGCAAGAGAATTGGCTATATCCTCTTAATAAAAGGATAATTGCACTCCAGGAATCGTACCTAAGCGCATTTGACTCTGCTATTTCTGCAGAATTGGTTGCAAGGGGACACCGCGAGTTAATCACAGACCTCCGTGAAAAAAACAAGGTCGCGATGATCAGACTACAAACTGGTGTATGGCTTGCAGCAGAGCTTTATGATCAAAAACGAATGTTGGAGAGTAGTAAAGCACTTAAGGAAGCCAATAAAAACCTTGCGAATACTGTTCATCGGCTACTTGGCACATACCAGGGTGAAATCCAGAAAGAGGCAACCGATTCATTCCAGGAATTTGAACAATGGCAACAGCATATGCAACAAACAATTCAATTGTATACGCAAGCAAAAGAGTTCAGAGTGAATGCTCTTCCGGTGCTCAATGAAAAGATTGCTAAATTTGGTGAACTAATGATAGTAGCTGAAAATAAAGCAGAAGAAATCAAAAAAGCTGCTGATAGCAATCCTCAAAACTTTCTTGAATAGGTTACTTAACTTGCACTTTGTACACAGGATGGTATTTATCATCCTGTTTTTTTATTTTATTCAGTAAGTTTAAAACCAATTATAAAAGTGTGATATATAAAAAAAGTTGCTGGAGAATTCTCCAGCAACTTATCAATTTATATTCGCTTACTTACTCAGCTACCTTGGTTACAAGGTCTTCGAGTTTTTTTACATCGTCTTTAGATGCTTCTTTTCCTGTCAGGAATTTCACCATCAAAGCGATTCCGGCCATAGTGTTTCCACCGCCAGATTTAACGAACTCCTGTACCAGTGATTTCACTTCGGTACTTACATTATCAGCTGCGCCCATTACTTCCATTGCAGTTTTTGTGCCTTCGAGGTATGATACTACCAGCTGTTTTGCTTCTTCACGAATCTGGTTTTTGTTGTCTCCACCATTACTCAATGCCTGTAACTTAATGTGCTGGCCCTGTCCTTCAGAGAACATTTTCACCATTTGAGCGGCAGTATTACCGTCGCCCCAGATATTCATGTTTGCATTACTAAGGGCAGTAGCAAGACCGTTTGCAAATGCTATGCCCACTTCTTTGCTTGCAGCAATGTTGGCAAGGTTTGTTTCAAGTGTAACCGAAACCTGGCTGAATTCTGCTTTGTACTTAAGCTCTTTGGCTGTTACTTCAACCTGTTGAGCATTTACATCAACCTGGGCTTTTGCAACGTTAACAGGCACCATTTGTACAGCAGTTTCACCTTCTGCTTCAAACTTTTTAGCAGCCAACTGGGCTTCAGCAGCAACAGTTATAGCTTTGGCGTCATTTTCTGCTGCTTCTTTCTTAGCTTCTGCCATTTTTATGGTTTCATATGCTGTGATGTCTGTGTTTGCATTTTGCTTGATCTTGTTTGTTTCGGCTACCGCTTGTTCTTTTACCACAGTTACTGCTTTATCCCTTTCAGCACTTTTTACAGCAGTTACGGTAAGTACTGCTTGAGCTGCTTCAGTAGCTTCTTTCTCGGCTTCTGATCTTAATTTATCAGCTTGTGCTTTTTCAGCAGCTTTTTCAGCCAATGCTTTTTCTTTCTCAACGACTGCAGTTTCTTTTGCTTTTTCTTTTTCCTGCTCTTTCACAGCAATTGTCTGCTCTTTTTCAATGTTGGCAAGCTCAACTGCTTTATTTTTTTCTACTTCTGCTGCAGCAATTGCTTTTTCTTTTTCTTGCTCTTTTACAGCAAGTTCTTGCTCTGTCAGAATTTCTGCTTCTTTTGCAAGCTTATTTTGTTGAGCACTTTTGATTTTGGCTTCTGCAGTATTTTCGGCCTGTACCATTATAACTGCCTTATTTTTTTCGGCAATGGATTTTTCTTCATTTACTTTTAATTCATTTATTTGTTTGGTGGTTTCCAAGTTTTTAGCGGCAATTTGTACTTCTGCCTCTTTTTCAATCTGGTTTCTTGATACAATCGCCTGCTGCGTCTTTTCTGCAACAGTTTTCGCACCCTGTGCATCGAAGACGTTATTTAAATTGATGTTTTTGTAGTCTGCCTGGTCAAGTTTTGAGCAGGTTGTAGTTTCAAGCGTCAATCCATTAGGAGTTAAATCTTTTGCAACCAATGCTTGTACCTTATCTGCAAAGCCTTGTCGATCGGCATTTAATTCCTCCAAATCCAATTGTGCGGCAACTGATCTAAGTGCTGAAACGAGTTTTTCTTCAACGAGATCTTTAACTGCTCTATCATCTGTACCTTTATTACCTAACGAAGTTGCAGCAGCTATAACAGATTCTGCATTCTTCTCAACCTTGATGAAGAATTCAGCTGTTACATCTGCCCTTAGCTTATCTTTTGTTAGTAATGAATCTGGACCTGATCTCACTACAATAATCTTCATTGTCTCTGTAAGTATTGGCATCAACTCATGGAACATTGGAATGAATACAGCACCTCCGTCAATAATGACTTTTTTGCCACCCATACCAGTACGAACGTACGCCAAGTTTGATGGTGTTTTTACATACAGTTTTGTCAACAAATATAGGATAGCACCTATTACCAATATCACAATTCCCAGGCCGGAAATCATGATTTTTGAACTACCAGCCAGTATGCCTGCTGGAATAAACATAGGACCTATTAAAAACAGAAGTCCTAAAAGGATTAACACTACGGATCCTAAACCACTTTTTTGATTTGATTGAGATTGATGTGTCATTTTTTGCGTTTTTTGAATGTTTTTAATTGTTTTTAATTTCCTGTGTGAAGGTGTTTACGGAAAATACTTTGTCTTTGTCAATGAACGAAAGTATTATCACTGGTGTGTCTGGTAAAAGATCTTTATCACAGAGATCGTCTCTTTTTGCCATCAGAGTTTGAAGATTCCCATACTTGTCAATTAATGTGATCGAACCAGATTCAGTAGTCACTGTGTTGCTGACAACTGCTTCACGACCAATAAAGTCAGATAGAGTTTCAACTTCTGTGTGGGTTTGAGGCATAAATCTGTAAATAATTCTTGCCAGAAACGAGGTAAAAGTTATTGATGATATTAAAGCTATTAAGCCAGATATTATGACTAAAATGTTTATAGAGCCAAAGACCCCATCCCAAATACTATTTAGCACTAATCCGACAAAACCGAATATCATCAACCAACAAACCCCCAATACCGACAAGGGAGCTTTCCCTATACCAAATGCGCTAAGCATAACGCTTAGTGTTGATGGGCTTGTATTTTGATCTACATCAGGCGTGAAATCATGAGGGATATTATGTCCCCCCTGAACATCTACATCTTGATCTACATCCAATCCAACATCATGATCTACATCGGCATCATGTTCCCCTTCGAAACCCAACATGCTCAGTCCTAAAAGAATTAGGGCTAGCAACATAGGAAGAGCAAAAATTAAATTTTGCCATTCCAAAATCTTTTGAATTGTCATTGCTTTTTGTTTTAATGATTAATGATTAATTTTAATGAACCAACTTGTAAATGAATTATATATATATACGAAAGAAGAAGTCAATACATAATTTATCCAAATTAGTATTGACTATCTCTAGTTTTTGTTTATAAGATGTAAAAACATTTTATGACAAATATTATAATTCAAAAACTACAAAACAGATCCTCTCCTGAAGAATTGTATAGGACATTTGACTTAATGTCCTTACGACAGTTAGAAGAGACGATTAGATTAACAGATCTAATATTGAGGGACCAGCTAAGCCATCATTCACAGCTATTACACAAAAGCATGCAATCTTATCACAATATGGGTAGTGTCAGTACAATCAGGCAGTCGTTTGGTGTTATTGAAAAATACTTAAGCTATATTGTGAAAAAGCATCTCCCCGCCCATAAGAGGTTCTTCATTGCTTTAACTGAATTCTTTTGTGATTATATATCTAGAGAAAAACTCGAAGAGAGCGTAAAGAACATTAATCGCGCCTATCGTGAAATATCGATATATAAAGCTTCACAAATCATGAATGTTAAGGCCTTCTTGGAACATCTCGAGACCTACAATTTATGGGTGAAAACGCTTAGTGCTTATATCCCCTTATTGCATGAAAAACACAAAGGACCGGATACTGCTTTATTTATTTTAATTCCCCGCCTTACTTTACAAGCCTCAGAATACCTTACAACTCAACAACAATTAAAACGTACTGTTGAATTGCAGATGCAAAATAATCAGGTTATCATAAACGACGTTTTATATATATTGACTATTTCTCAGGGGCTTATTCAAAATAGCATTTCTGCTCGTCAGTTTTTTGAACAGGAATATATCGGGAGTATCAAAATAATTAGCAAATTCAAATAGCTCGCCCTGAATCCAGGGCGGGCTTTTTAAAAAATCAAAATAAGATATTTAGTAAATAATAAACACCCAGCCAACCACACCCCTGAAACACTAAGGAGTAATCTCCTTCACCACTCTTTCCTCCACTTTCGCATGATCGTGTCCGATACGATGGTGTTTAGAAAGAGAGTATTTTCATGGTCATGCTACAAATAGAACCAATCAGATCCCCATCAAAAGCAGATCAATTTCGATAGCAGGGAATGCCCATTTTTTTGCTACCATGGCAAAAAACATTACCACGAAAAGTACTATAGATCACATCCTCGTGAGTATTCAGAGCAATGCCGTAATCACGACAAACAGCTCACCCACTACTGCTAGATAAAACCATACCGATGCAGACAGAAACTGTAATCCCAACATATGAGGAGCTCCTCCTATGAACGCAACCATCTGTTCTGTGGCAGCTAGTTTAGGGAGAAAGTGGAACATAAATACAGTTGCAAGGAGTAAGCGCAACAAAAACAACCCTGTATGATGTGAGTAAGAATATTTTTTCATAAAAACACATAGATGATAAATCACCTATGTGTAGTTAGGTATGCATTGAATTGCAAGGAGAAATAGGAACACTATAAAAGGTCTATTCAGCATTGTCTGCTTCTGCTTCGGCTGGCGAAACTACTGCCAATGCGTCGTCTGCAAGTACCTTTTTCCCAGATCTCATATCCTTGATCAATTTTTGGATGTCTGTATGGATAGATTTCATTAACTTGTCATCAGAGTTCAATACTTCAAGAAGCTTTTCCTTTCCTTGTACTTTTTCTTTTTTACCAGGTATAGTATAAAATGCTCATGATTTATTGATCAATCACAAGATCGTACCAGCCTCAATAGCATCCAATCATCTATCTACTCACATCCTAAACTTCACTGGGATTTCTGCTGTTTTGAAAGGAGCTGATATCTTATTCTTCACGATCTTTACTTTGGTAAGATATCCTATAAGCTCTTTGTTTTCCTCGATTTTTTCTCCACGTCTAATTTCCAATCTCTGAGATGCAAAGAATTTCAATGCATTTCATCATGTTGTAGTTTCTGGATTTCCAAACATCACACCTATTTTCATACGAATTTGATTGATGAAGATTACTGTCGTACCAGTCTTAGCAAGGATAGAAGTCAGCTTCCTCAATCCCTGAGACATCATACGAGCCTGCAAACCCATGTGTGAGTCACCCATATCTCACTCCACTTCAGACTTTGGAACCAAAGCTGCTACGGAATCTATCACAATAAGTTTCACAGCTCATGTCTTCGCAAGCTCCTCAGCAATTTGCAATGCTTGTTCTCCGTAATCAGGCTGAGAAAGAAGAAGGGAATCAGTATCTACTCACAAAACACGAGCGTATTGTGGGTCTAGCGCATGCTCTGCATCGATAAATGCTGCCACCTCTCATCTTTTCTGAATCTGCGCTATAGCATGTAATGCAATCGTCGTCTTTCATGAAGACTCTGGTCCGTAAATTTCTACGACACGCCCCTCTGGATACCCTCATCATAAAATAATATCTAATACATATGAACCTGAATGAAACGTGTTTACTAATCCAACATTTGAGTTGTCACCCATACGCATTATTGCTCACTTACCAAATTGCTTTTCGATGTTCTTCAACGCTTCACTCAATACTGCTTGTTTCGGATCTATTGCCATGTGTATATAATAAATGGTAAAAACGTACCACATATTACAAAAATAATTTTATTTTGCAATGAAAAAAGTAAGAATATTTTTATGACAAAGATAATGGCTCAAAAAAGAGGTTTATAAGCCATATCCCTAAAACAACACTACAGCGAAGCAAAAATTTTCTGGAGTTTTTTCTGATTTACTTTCAATAACTCTTTGTTCCACCCCATTGATTTTGGATGGATAGGGGAAGGATGGTACAGCGAGAAAAGATTATAGTTTTTATCTCATAGATCTATCTGTATCAGTTCGCCAAAAGGACACGCAGTAGAGTACATTTTTTCAAACAACGCAAGAGTGTGTTTTCACAAAATGATTATAAGTTCAGGCTCACAGTACGCTATTTGACGCAGCAAATGCTCTGCACATTTGGGAGTACAACTCTTGAGGAGATTTCTTTCCTTCCCCACTATGCACTTACAAATCTCAGAAAAAGAGACATCCTCGATGCCGAATCCAAATGGTGCAAAGAGCTCATTGAATCTCTTACCGCTTGCCACGAGCTTGCCAGAAATGGTATAAAAAGCTCTTCCTGAAAGCACCCAACCATTCAATGCCGGAGACTCACCCAATACCAAAATCTTTTTATACTTTCACACTCATAACTGCAGAAAATAATCTACCGACTGAGTATCGATAGTTTCACAGCTATGATATGGTACATCTTTTAGTGTAATATCTTTCATCCGATACAATAATACAAAACTATCTTGCTACAGCACCTCGCACCCACCGAAATTTCACATATTCACCAAATGTCATCTTATTTTCTCGCAAATACGTTGCAAGGTCTACCCCAACATATCTCCAATGCCATGGCTCCACTATATATCCATCTACGGCGATTCCTTTTTGATACGATTGGATCCAACCGTACTTATGAGCATGTTCGCGCATCCATTGAAAGTATTTTTCTCTTTTACCTCATGGCTGACCAGAGAGATCAAACACATCGATTGCTAATCATAGTTGATGCTCGCTATGTCATGGCTTGGCAGAAAATCATCTTGCTTTCGCTTCTCAGTGCGTTTCGACATACGAGGAGAAAAGTCATTTTTGATATGCATAACTACGATAGCTACTCACTATACTGATAGGTTGCTCAAAAACCTCATAAAACTCAACCGCCATTTTCATCAATGCATCTGCAGCCTCTTTCCTCAAACTTCCTACTCATCACTCTACCGAAATATATGCACTATTTTCCAATGGAACCAAATCTACTGGCTTATAATTTAAGTTCGCGAAAGGACTGTATGGCGAAACAAATTTATGCAAAGAGTCATCCGCATCAAAATCGTACGAGGGTTTATAAAATTTTTGCTCATAGACACAAGCCACATCAGAGAGCAAGGGAATTGCTCCTGCTCCATCTACTGCAAACAGTCCTGGGATCATGACAGGCTAGGCTATCATATAAATGGAATTTTCACTCACCGCGCTCTCACCAAATCCTGTGCCATAATATAAAATCAAAGCGCCATCAATGCGATGAAGAAAACCGTATTGATCCATCCCTCTACTGTATAATATTTTTCTGGTCTCAATCTAAATACTCTTTGTATAATCACTCACAGAAGCCTTCACCCATCCAAAGCTGGTATCGGCAACAGATTAAATATCGCCAATCACATCGACAACATACCACCAAACACCAAAAACATTACCCATCCGCTACTCTCTAGGAGATACTGTCATATTCTGGCAGCTCAGATCGGTCATGAAAGCTTTTCTACCGTATCACCTCTTTTGTCTGTTCATAGCTGTCTAAAGATATTTCCTAGTCATGTAAAGGTCAATCTAGACTGTTCTCTCATCTCTTGCCATGCTACTCACATCGCTTTGAACACAGGGAATTTGATTGGGAGAACTTCATACATTGTCTTGGTATCCAAAGATACTCATAGGACACATGAATCTGGAGAACACTGCATATCTACTGTTTTTTCTTCTCAAGCACGAGTATATGTAATCGCAAACGCCTTGTCTATCTGCTGTTGTAATATAATAGGAAGAGTGCGATTGTCTACAGCAATTCATGCTATCTTGTTTATAATATCTCCTGACAACAATCACGCCTGTTGAGCTGGCATATCATCTGCCACATGGGTGATCAAAGCTGGCGCAGAGGTGATGTCTCATGACAAAAATCACTTCTCTTGCAAAAAAGATTCTGTCGGCATCAAATAACTATATGACTCTCACCTCATAGCATTTTGTGGCAATATTTGTATAGGCTTGAGTCCTATTGAAAATCATATCGTGAAAATGAACCATGCAGCTATGATGTTCATCAATATTCATCAAAGTAGTATTGCAACCTTTGAAAGGAATCAGGCATTGATGAAACTATCAGGTGCCGTCAACCCCTCATCCGTTGGCATTTCTCATTTGATTCTCACAAATCATCCCAGTGGCAAAGCGCGTATAGTAAACTCTGTTCCCTTCTTATCTTTCCCAAAAGACCGCACCTTCGGCCCCATTCAAACCGCAAATTCATGCACAGTCACTCCAGCTTTTCTCGCTAGATAAAAATGCCCGAATTCATGCAAAGTTACCAATATCATCAGGAGTATTATAAACGCAATCACAGCTATAACCATTGTTTTCACAAAACAGTAAAATAATTTTCACACATCAATCACTCTAAATCTTTTTCAGTTTCTCTGCTATATTATAAAGCATTTCTAAAACAAAACTTCTCGTCACCGGTTTGTTGAGCATACTCCTTTCCTCCAAATATGGCATGATATTGAGTGAGTTCGCGGCAGTAATATGAGGTGAGTATCGTTTTTTTCATGCGCCATCTTCTTTTCAATCTTTGGTTCAATATGCTGCTCTCATAGCGACACTTACTGCATCCTCAAAAAGCAGTTTTCATTTTGGATTAAAGATTCCGCTTTTTCAATTAAATATTCACAACTGACAAGAGAGCTTGATATCATTGACCAGTGTCTTATCGGCAAGATTAATATCTTTGAATGCACATGACTTGGTAGTGTCTGGCTTCATTCACAATACGTTGACGGCATATTTACCAAAGAATTTAGCTGCCTGTTCCCTAGTCAACTGATTATCTGATGCAAATCTTTGCAACTGATGTATCGTGGCACTGGTTAATCATTTTTTATTTGCCCAGTCAATGATGCCAGAATCAAGTCACTTTTTTGAAGGATATACTATCATCTTGACTGGATCAAACTCTGCCACTTCAATACTAAGTAGATATGGTATAGAAGAACCATCCTTAGATTTAATTCAAAATCAGTTGGAAAACATGATAGTCCATTTATCTTTTCATGGCATCAAAGCCGCAAGTCATCAAAGAGATCACACTGCATACTGAGTGAGATCATTATTTGTCTTATCATACAACTGATCGAGCGACACCTGCATTTGCACAATCGACATATTCGCATCTATCACCGCATCGAGCAAAGGTATATTCTCTCTTGATCTACGTAGAGAATTACTCAGCAAGTCAGAATATCATTTGATAGCACTCGGAGATGCGAGATCAAGTTCAGTTATAGAAACTCATCATCATAGAGAGCGAACCAAAACATATTTCAACTTAAGTATAGCGCTTGAAAGCTCTACTTTTCTACTCAAGAAAAGTCACTTGCTAGAATCAACAAAGGTAGGATTAGATCACTCTGTTCAGGTATTGAATAGCTGTGTACCTCTTTTAATAGTACAATCATACCTTATTCGGTAATTCGTAACCAGAGGTCATGATTCGTCTCTTAGTATATAATACACAACTCTGCTTCACTGCTCCTGGGCCCAATAATACCCCTCAGCACTCAGTCTAGAATCAGACATACCAATGTTCTTGATAAGTCAAATTCAAACCTTCTCCATATTATCTATTGTGCATATTTCATGCAAAGTGACCGAAGCCATGCGCACAGTAGCCTCATATATTTCACCAAGATCTCACAGCCTTCATGCTCAATATACATTTGAAGTTCAAAGCAATATCAGCGATGTGAGTAAAACCAGTGGACGTAATTTCATCAAAAGCACGAACAAGTAAATGAAAAAGATACATTATTATGTAATTTACTATAGATAAACGACGTCTTATTACAAGACTACACCAATTCATTGAATTCCTATCATTTCCACCTCATTTCTATATAAATTGGTCTTCTTTACTCATTACAAACAACGAGATGTTTGATACACATACCCATCTCAATGATGATACATTATTCTCTGATCGAGAAAAATACATACAGGATTTCATTGACATATGAGGCAAGTGAGTAGTCAATGTAGCAGTCAATCATGAATGGGCTGAACGTGCTATTCATATAGCTCGCACAGGGATGGATTTGTTCCCTGATACCACAATACTAGCAACCGTATGAATTCACCCTAGCGAGGCGTGTTTTGAAGAGATCACAAAAGACAATGTCTATTCGATGACACAGAAAATCAAAGAGATATACCAGGATAATTCTCCCTACATCTGTGCGATATGAGAATGCGGTATAGATACTCACTATCCCGATACACAACACACCTTAGAAGTGCAAAAAATACTCTTTGCGGAGCAATGTAAAATCGCTTCAGAACTAGACCTACCACTCATCATCCACTCAAGAGATTGATATCAAGAAACGATGGAAATCTTATCGGCCTACAAAAAAATCACATGCGTATTCCACTGTTTCTGATATGGTTTAAGCGAGGCAAAATCTATTATGGATACATTTCCCAATGCTTACTTTGGGTTCGACGGCAATATTACCTATCCCAAAGCACAATCACTACGTGATGCATTTGTATCTGTTCCCCTCGAAAAGATTCTCTTAGAAACCGATGCGCCATACCTAGCACCCCAAGGATTGAGGGGGACTATCAATACTCCATCAAGCATGAAAACCATATACGCATATACCGCAGAGCTAAGGTGAGAGGAGCATGATAGCTATGTGTCTGAGATACAAAAAAATGTAGAGAGGTTTTATAGGCTGTAGCTCCCCACCTACTTATTGATAAATCAAATCATCGTTTGAAGAAGGTCAGCCATATCTAAGCTATCAATCTTGATACCAACCGGGAGTTCACGAAAAAATCAAATATATGTAATTTCTCATATTATCCATAATTGAATAGACTGATTCCCAACCGAAATCAGATCCAACTGTCTTTTGTCCAAGATGGAGGACATATTTTCAATTACCAAAGAACCTGATCAGATTTTTCAATGCACCACAATATGCTGCTCATCCAAATATGAAACAAACTCATTGTACATTTTTTGTATATCCAAAAATCTCGTAACCGACGATACAAATGTAGATGTGATAGTGCAATTCACCACCAATAAATTTTGTACTTTGATTGATTGCAATATATCATCATACCGCTGCTTGATACCTTCTATTCCGACATACTGCTGAGTTTTGGGAATATAAGAAACATTCTGTTTTTTGAGTATAGAAAGCGCTCACCTCGCTTCCACATACTTCTCTTTCAAATCTGCAATATGGGTTGCCTGAGATTCTATTTTTTGCAAAAGCACATCTGGATTTGCCACATAGTACTGTCTCACCCCCTGTACCATCATATAATCTACCAGTCATTGAGCTACAAATTGATCCAGGACCTTATAACAATACGACCTCTCTGTACCACACATAGATGCAATCGAACTTGCAGGCTTGGGACCATATGTGTATGTAATCAAAAAGATATCACTTTGTCTCTCCTCAAATCAAAGTGACGCTAGGTAAGATTTCACATATACATAGTGTTCGCCTTCTTTTTCAATAGCTGACATGTATATATTTTACACAATAAATCGCCTATTGTGTCTTCAAGACAACACACTATTTCGGCGCATGTTCTTGATTGTAGATATTTTTTATATAAAGTCAAAACACTTTAGAAAAACATCCGATTTACTCTTTCTTTCTTCCTCTCCCCATGCAATACACCTCCCGCGAAGCCTACGAGTTCATATCTCATCAAACCAATGACCCCATCGTAGAACGAAAAACCTGTGCTGTCTCTGGTACCCAGTTCCCTATCTACCAGTCTGACCTTGAGTTCTATGGCAAGATTTCTCCTACCTTTGCAGGCAACAAATTTCTCATACCTACACCAACTCTCTGCCCAGAGGAACGTCAACGTCGTAGACTAAGCTTCCGCAACGAACGTAAACTCTATCGTCGCCAATGCGATGCAAGCAAAAAATCAATCATCTCCATCTACTCTCCTGATAAACCTTTCAAAGTCTATGACCAACACATTCGATGGTCTGACTCTCGAGATCCTATGGACTACGGTAGAGAGTTTGATTTTAGTAAGATGTTTACAGAGAATTTTAGGGAGTTGATGAAGGTGGTGCCCCTAAATAGTTTATATATCAAGAATTCTGAAAACTGCAGCTACAACTCTGTGATTACAGATTCTAAAAACTGCTATTGATGTACTAGCACCTGATATGTCGAGAATGTTATGTACTCATCACTCACTGGTTGGTTGACCAATTGCATGGACTCACATCGACTACTATATAGCGAGAATTGTTATTGGTGTATTGACTGCGCAAACTGCTATGGGTGCTCATATCTCTACGCCTGTACTCAATGTACCAACTGTATGTTTTGTATTGGGTTAAACAACAAAACTAATTGCATTCTAAATAAACAGTACTCAAAATCAGAATACGAGCAAATATTAAAAACCCTAGATTATACTGAGTACTACAACAAGCGACTTACATTAAAAGAAAAACAAATTCAAACAAATAAAAATACAGAAAGCGACAATGTTTATTGATCACAAATTAGATCATCAAAATCATCAACTTTTGTATTCGATGTTGTTGATTTAGAAAACTGCAAGTACATGTTCATAGCCTGACTCAAGCTCAAAGACAGCTACGATTGCTCAGGGTGAGATGTTTTTCAATCAAGCTTGTGTTATGAGTGTGGAATGATTCCTATGAATCATCAACTATTGTCATGCTATAGCGTTCGAGAATCAAAATATCTTTCATATTGCTTCAACTGCTATTCTTGTTCAGACTGTTTCTGATGTATCTGACTCCGCAATAAACAATACTGTATCTTCAATAAACAATACACAAAAGAAGAATATGAAAAAGAAGTTGCCAAAATCATCACTCATATGCAATCTACATGAGAACGAGGAGAGTTTTTCCATCCTTCACTTAGTCCTTTCTGATACAATGAAACTGTAGCTCAAGAATACTATCCTCTCACTGAACAAACTGCTCCTGCTTCTTGATTTGCACGGTGTTCATATTCTGCTGACCCTACCATTCCTGATTGAGTTCCTACTATTAAAAGGAATGACTATTCTGATACTCAACGAAATGAACTCCTTCAATCTGATAATCTTGAAAATCTGATCTTCATCTGCTCAGTTTCACATAGACCATTCAGACTCCAAAAAGCTGAAATAGAATTCTATCGTAAACATCATCTTCCTATCCCTCACAAACACCCCGATATACGTCATCAAGAACGTATGAAACTTAGACCTTGAAGAACACTCTATCTAAGAACTTGCGACTGTTGTGGTACTAAAATGCTCTCTGTCTATCCACCAGACTACGATTGAAAAGTATACTGTGAAGCGTGTTATCAAAAAGAAGTTTTTGGGTAGAAAAATTCGTAGATATATCTCGCCTACTCTTTTATGATCAGATCAGATTACATTCTCTTCATATCTCTTTACTCCTCTACCTTTCCCCTCATGCAATACACCTCTCGTGAAGTCTACGAGTTCATCGCTCACCAAACCAATGATCCTATAGTAGAACGAAAAAACTGTGCTGTCTCTGGTACCCAGTTCCCTATCTACCAGTCTGACCTTGAGTTCTATAGCAAGATTTCTCCTTCCTTTGCAGGAAATACTTTTCTCATACCCACTCCCACGCTCTGCCCAGAAGAACGTCAACGTCGCAGACTCAGCTTCCGCAACGAACGTAAACTCTATCGTCGCCAATGTGATGCAAGCAAAAAATCAATCATCTCCATCTACTCTCCTGATAAACCTTTCAAAGTCTACGACCAACACATTCGATGGTCTGACTCTCGAGATCCTATGGACTACGGTAGAGAGTTTGATTTTAGCAAGACGTTTACAGAGAATTTTAGGGAATTGATGAGAGAGGTACCGAGGCGATGAATTATAAACACATCCACAAATGAAAATTCTCCATATACCAACTTTACAGATAGCAGCAAGAATATTTATATGTGTTCTGATGTGTATCATTGTGAAAATACTTTTTATTCACACACTATAAAATACTTAAAAAGCTGTTTTGACAATTTAGACATTAAAAACTCTGAAGAATCATTTGAATGTTCATTTTCTAAAAACCTCTATAATTGCAAATATGTTATTTCATCAGAAAACTGTATAAACTCTTCTTACCTTTCAAATTGTCGTAATATAGAAAATTGTATATACTGCGTATGATTAAGCAATAAGAAGTACCACATATTCAACCAACCAGTAAGTGTCGAGAATTTTAATTTATTTAAGTCTAAAATATGAAAATGAGATTTCTTATCGATGAAAACCTATGAAGAATTGCTGCAAAAACAAATTAAAAGCAACAGAATTATCAATGGAGATAAGATTATTTGAAATAATATCTATGATAGTAATAATTTAACGTTATGCTTTGAAGTTGATACAGCACAAAACTCAAAATATATATTTGTTTGATACTGAATAGATACATGCATGGACACAAGCGTCCATAATATAGATTGTGAGTATGACTATGAAGCAATAAGCTGATGAAAACTCAAATACAGCTCATATAATATACTATGACGAGGTTGAGAAAAACTATTGTATACTCAAGAATGTGTTGACTCCTCCAACCTCTTCTGATGTATCTGACTCCGCAATAAACAATACTGTATCTTCAACAAACAATACACAAAAGAAGAATATGAAAAAGAAGTTGCCAAAATCATCACTCATATGCAATCTACGTGAGAACGAGGAGAGTTTTTTCATCCTTCACTCAGTCCTTTCTGATACAATGAGACTGTAGCTCAAGAATACTATCCACTTTCTGAACAAACTGCTCCTGCTTCTTGATTTACCCGATCAACATACTCATCTGACCCTACGATCCCTGAATGAGTCCCTACTATCAAGAGAGAAAACTATACAGATGCACAACGAAATGAACTCCTTCAATCTGACAATCTAGAAAGTCTCATTTTCATCTGCTCCGTTTCTCATAGACCATTCAGACTCCAAAAAGCTGAAATAGAATTCTATCGTAAACATCATCTTCCTATCCCTCATAAACACCCCGATATACGTCATCAAGAACGTATGAAACTTAGACCTTGAAGAACACTGTATCTCAGAACATGTGACTGCTGTAGCAAAGAAACACTCTCAGTTTATCCAGCTGACCATCAAGGCAAAGTATACTGTGAAGCGTGTTATCAAAAAGAAGTTTTTGCATAACATCTCCACTGGTAAAGGTCGCATAAATATATATAATGGCAAATGGTTATTTTATATCTTATACAACAATCATGAAAAAAGCACTCATTGTACTTTTAGTACTCATACTATTGTGAGCGGGTGGATATGTATATCGATCATCAATGCAAAAACCAAATGACAACATAGCGACCGATACAACACCTACCCAAACAGCTACTACTCCAGCACCAGCTGAGGAAAACACAAACAATGTTGCAAATCCAGAAAACACCAAATCATACTCTGTGGTACAAGGAAGTACCATCAACTGGAAAGCTACAAAAGTCGGTGGAGAACACTTCGGTACTGTACCTGTTACAGATGGGTTCTTGTCTGTAAATGACAAGAAAATCGTAGGTGGTATGTTCACTTTAAACATGCAAGGAATTGAACTACTCGACATTGAAAATGAAAAGTTTGAAAATGAAATCAAGAACGACTTCTATGAAGCTGAAAAGTTCCCAATATCAAAATTCACTATCACAAAAACGGAATTTGATGGTGTAAAAACTATGATCTTCGGAGACCTTACAATCAAAGACAAAACAGTAGCAATCCAATTCCCCGCCACAGTTCAATATGAAGAAAATCAAGTTAGAGCAGTTGCATCATTTGCAATTGATAGACAACTTTGGGGATTGACTATGTGGGAATGAATTGTAAACAACTATCTCCAATTCGAAATTGACCTTACACGAACCCCAGCTTTATAAAAACATATATATTACAAGCTGCAAAAAACTCCCAAGACATACAGGGGAGTTTTTTTGTATGAAGACAAAAAAGGTTATCCAAAAACAGCTAAGGCATCATAAAACGAAATATTTCCATTGAACAACATCGCATCCAACAAACGAGAGTAGCTCACAGACCTTGTTTCACCATTTCTTGAAAGTGGATCTCTGTAATATACCAAGCCAGAACCATCATCATTGAGCTTCAAACCAGTCAAAAGTATGAAATGCCCCACTGTCCCATTTTTTGCGATATAATACTTGGTTCCCAAGGTAGACAATGGATCCTTATCATTCACCCAGTACGCCCCCTGAAGTCCAAATATATTGACAGGCACAATCACAGGGTCGCCCTCTTTCATATAATGCTCCAAGTATCCTTTTATCACATCTCGCCTTGAGGTACGCATATATGATGTTTGCACAACAGGGTAATCATAGTTTGCACAAAACCAGCCAATATCCTGTATATACATACCATACCTATTATCAAACTTGCCGGCACTCCGCAGTGCAGTGTATATTCCCCCGAGCTTTTGCTTTGAACACTGATATGGTCGCCCTTTATTCGAGGCAATCATATAGGCAGCAATCATATAGCTTGTTGGTCCACACAGGACCGAACCAGGATACTCAGGACTAGCATCCAGCTGACAAAAATGCTTATACAGGAATGCGTAATTTCCCAGTAGTTTCCACTCGCCAGACACACTGCTTTCGCTGGTCAATGGCTGTACATACAAGCTATCAAGTGCCACACTATCGCTATCCAAAACTCCGGACGCCACACTTTGCTCGGCTATATGCCGTGCAGTATCCATGTCTCTGGTACAAGAGACAAACAAACCACACCCCAAAAATCCGATCAAAACTAAGCACAAATACTTTTTCATTACAAACCTCCTTTTTTTATTTTTTTATAGTAACAAAATCCTTTTCTATCTTCATACGTCGCATATATAAAAAAACAAATTCAGAAAAAAACTGACAAAAGTATGAAAAATTATTCTTTACCATACATGACATCTACTCTGAGGGTATCAGAAATGTTTTTATCATCAGTAAATATAGGTACTCAAGAAACAGGAGAAACATCCCTCATAAAGGATAACTTTCTATTCGCGATTACCACGTTTCATAGTTTATCGTGGGGGTCGCTAGATGCATTTACAATATACAAATTTCACCATGCAGACTGCATAGTTGAAATCATACTTCTAGAGAAATCACTAATCATCTCGTTGTCAGATATCAAGTTTGCTGCGACTATATCAGATATGTTGTGCAAACCTACAAAAAACTCTTTTGTCACAAGCTCGTCAGGAAGAGATGTTCCATTGTATGCATCAATTACGATAAGGTCATATTTTTTTCATAATCTCTCCTGATCATAGATCCACCCACGAGCAGACTGCGTAATCGTGTGTATCTTTTTATCCAGTGGTTCTTGTAAAAAGTGCTGTTCAGCAATTGGGAAAACGGCTCAATCCAGGTCAATTACATCAATTCTTTCTACGAATTCTAGTTTTGCCAACTCTTGAGGCAATGTGCATCAAGCCGCTCCAATCACTGCGATTGTTTTGGGACGAAGCTCATTTGCACTATCATACATACGACGGATATAGGGGAAAAATGACTTTTTCGATGGGAGCTCTATCCCACTTGCCCATCATCAATTCAACTGCATGACGCGAACATTTTTCCCATCCAACACTCCTTCACGAAGCGCAATAGTCTGATATGGCGTCTCCTTGTAAAATCAAATCGCCTCAGGACGAAAAAAGAGCGAAGATGTTGCAAACAAAACAAGCGAAACTCCAGCTACTCACTTATGTAAGTCCTTGAATCCTATCAATACCGCACAAAGTATCAAAATCAGACCAGCAAAAATCCCCGTTCGATATACTCCCATCTGAGGGAAAAGCACCAGTGTGGTTATAGTACTTCATAGAAACGATCAAATTGTAGAAACAAAGAGGATTTTCCCTGCTGCGTATCATTTTGTTCATTGTGAAATATGTGTGATGATCGGCATTGTATGGGATGCCAAAAACGTCGGCAATGCAAAAAACACCAGTGAAAAGATAAACAAAGTGACAACATATCACACGCTCCCCAAAAGAGCAGTCAGGACAAAATCAAAACTTGGAAAAACGATCAGTAAATAATACAAAGCACTAATCAACAGATACAACTGCAATCTACGCAACAACTTTTCATTAGAAAGATATGAAGTAATCTTCCCTCCAAAAAAATACCCAGCACTAAGCGCCAACAGAATAATTCCTATCACTATAGAAGTCAATACTACGCTACTTCACACATATGGCACAGCTTTTCTCAGCGCTACCATCTGAAACGCCAACGTTGTAAACCCTTCCAAAAACGCAATCAACATCATTCTACTATCACGTCACATCAAAAACACATATTATATAACAAAATAATGCTTTGTCTATCTAAATAGATACATACCCCCGCGCCTTCAAGATGATTACTAGCGCCATTTATGTTTATCAATATACTTTGTAAAGTGCTATATATCTTATACAAGCCAATATAGAATGACAAATCAAAGTCTGATAGACAACAATACAAAGAACATTATTAAGAGATACACTGTGTTTTACAAGATAATTTTTCAGTACAGTATTTATTTTGTACCTCTATTGCTTTGATTAATATGGGCGTTCACTCTACAATCAAATACAGTGGTTGCGAGAAACCAGTTACTAAGAGCAAGCAAAATACCAAGCTACACCTCCTCTGCGTGAATATACAAAGCAACCAGAATCTCAGATGAAGTTGGAGACATTTTTAGTGGATTTGGGCACGTGAAGATTCTATGATGAGAATTACAAGCAACATGAAATATCATTATTGGTAGAAACAATCTAATCTCTCTAGGGGGAAAAGACGGCATTATACTACCAAATAGACCTTACATCATAAACCTAGACTTTACTGAATGAATTCAGTATTTCAACAAGCCAGATTATAACCCAGAGAGACTAAAATGGGTAATGGATAATCGATTGCTCTCAATAGCTCCCAAATGATCAGAAACACTATCTTGAAGCTCGACAGCCATAGATCCAATGTTCTATAGAATCAGATGAGAAGGGAATCAGGCTCCTACAAACATGGAAGAGGTGCTTAGAATACTACAAGACAGAATGTTTTTTGAGCAAATTGAAAAAGGACAGCTCGAGTCTGCACAAAGAATAGAGCCATGAAAATTTATAAAAGACAATAATCTAGAATGCCTATTTTGATTAAGATTTATAGATTTCTTCTGCGATGCAAACGTAAACAAGATGATCAAAACTATAGCATGAATCGATCTAGAACCACATTGGGCAGACTTATTAAAAATTTCTGAGAAAATTCTTGATTGAGAACAAACAGACTCATTCTGTTCAAACCTCATGATAAATATCCTCAAGAAACCATATCCAAATGCAGAACTTGATGAAATTATGTATAATAGATGTAAGAATTATGCTGCACGTTATGAACTACTAAAAAGATTTCTTTGAATTCAAAATGAAATAGAAACCAACATCTGAGTATGAGAAGATGTAATACAATGAAATATTGACTTCAATATCTTTAAATTGGTATCTACTTGGCAAAAGATTTATATCAAGCACAAAGACAGAAATCTAGATCCAACGATTGTGGATTCATATCTAAAATTTCTAAATTCTCTCCTAAACGACAAAACAATTCAAATACCTCAGTTTTACATAGAAGCCAGCTACTATTTCAACAATATCTATCTAAAAAACATATTGCTATCTCTAAGTGTCAACAGCATCAATCCAAACACCATCACTGAAGTAAACAAAGTATTAGATACTATTAGTAGTATAAACAAGGGAAACACAGCATTGTGAGTAAAATGATTAGAAGCAAGAATTATAAACGAGAATATCAAGGAGGAGATTATTAGTAAGACAACAAAACGAATTGGAACTATACAATGATTCGAACAAGCCCTATGAGATGTAATCAAGACATTTCCACAACTTCGCGCAACCAATATTGAAACAAATGAATCAAACCGCACAGCGCGCGTCACCTGAGTTCTAGTACTTGATGATAAAAATAGAGTCGACTCAGAGTGAAATGCACTCAAGTCGAACATGCCTATTTTAATAGACTTCCTATACAAGGATGGTATATTCACAGTAAGTTCAATACGCACCCCTGAAAATCCTGACATAGACAACATTTTACAAAGCTATATGAAAAGAGACACAACAAAGACTCTATCCATATTGCTCTATCTCATTGAAAATAGTGTGTGATGATGAAATCAAATCACTCTGTGTTGAATATTAAAACAGGAAAATCCTGAAACATTAGCAAGGTGTGATGACAGCGTGATCCAAATTAAATATCTGAAAGAAATGATCACATTTACCATGAAGAATTGATATATTGTCAGTGGTAGATCAACCAATGCACTCAGACAAACATATCTAGATAACCAAATTATATGAAAAAATATCAACCAGGATCGTATTGTTTGACTGATAGATGAAATCACAAGAATTATCCAAATAGAATGAGGAGCTATTGATGATGAACCAGTGGTGGAACTTGACCCATTAGTCGTAACCATCGTTGAGAAGTTTAAAACCTTCTTATGAGTAACGCCAACGTCTGTGATAAAAAACAAAACCAACAACAAGTATGTAGTAGAATTCACATTATGAAACAATGAGTTTGCAACAATCGTAGATATACAAAACAATTATAAATTATCTCCACTTATAGTAAGTGTAGGAGAAAAAAGTGTAACTATCACAAACTTTTCTCTCTCCCTCATCAACATTCAACAAAAAAGAATAAATCAATTTGTTGAGGATCCAATAGAGTTTATAAAATCTGTAGATGTAAATAGATACAATCAGATCAAAAAAATGCAATCCGACAACACTGGAATTCCTGCTCAATAACAAAAAAGCGTCACCCAAAAGGGCGACGTTTTTTTAGCAGATGACGGGACTCGAACCCGCAGTATCCTCCTTGGCAAGGAGGTGCATTAGCCAATTATGCTACATCTGCATATGGAGCACATGACGCTCTATACTTCGATGATAACTTGCTTGCTTTTTTCTAATTTTTGCTGCGCTTGCTTCGTCACAATCAATCCTCCCAATGTGAGAAATATAATTGCAACTCACAAAACCGATATTATATCACCAGCAAACATATTGTTTGCTACGTTGTTATCTACGAAATAGTGAGACGACACGATAAGAAGTAAACCAAGTGCGATGGCCCTCGCTTTGAGCCACTTTCACGTAAGTACCACTATACCAAAGTGCAAAAAAAATGCAAGAAAAATCACTACGATCAAGATTACTACAGAGAGATTGTATTGAGAAACATATTGTTTAGCTATTGCAATGTTTTGCGAATAGTAATATCAGATCATTGCGATCCCTCATAAACTGATTATACTAGCTACTATCTTTCTGATGATATCTTTTTTCATGGATTAGATACAAAGTTAAATACAACGAAAAGATACTTTATTGATTACGTTGAAAAATACAATATACATTTTCTAGATACAGATACGACTTGATTTCATAAATCATACACATATACAAATTTCATTTATACTATTAGAAACAATATATGAAAAAGTATCTTGCAGAGGCGCTATGAGTATTGTTTTTAGTACTAATCGTGTGATTCAGTGGAGATCCACTGGCAATATGAGTATGATTAGCTGTTCTCGTGTATGCAACAGGGCCGATTTCTTGAGGGCACCTAAATCCAGCAGTGACACTTGCACTTCTCGTAGCAAAAAAGATTAAACTGCCTGAAGCCATACACTACCGAGTTGCACAAGTAGTTTGAGCATTGATATGATCAGCTTTGTACCGAGTAATCAGAGAAAACAGTATCATCATCATGCCCATGGATGGTATTGCACTATGGAGAGCTTGAGTTGCAGAGTTAATCTTCACATTTATGCTCGCAATGGTAGTATATCTCACAACTGCCTACAAAAAATCAGAATGAAACCAGTACCGATGAGCAGCAATCTGATTGACTGTATTTGTAGCAGCCATGAGTGTAGGTAGAATATCATGAGGCGCATTCAACCCTGCAGTAGCCATGTGATCAATCGTAATCGATCGAATGAGCGGAGGAGATTCTGGTATGTATTTGTGGATGTACCTAGTATCTACCCTACTTTGATGATTTGTAGCTTGAGCTATTGGGAAAGTACTCAATAGGGATCAATAATTCTCTACTATTTAAGTTGAGATATCTGCATATAAATTTCTAGAAATCTTTTGAGTTTAGTTGCTCTTTCATGAGCTCGTTTTTTCATACGTGAAGTTTCCAGCTTGGTTTGCATCTTATCAACTAATCACTGAGTATAATTGTATGCTTGTACTGGTGTATACTCTCGCGCCAAATAGCTTTTGTCCAAGATGTTTGCTACGGTGTCATACATATGTCATTCTCATGCCAACAATCATGCCTTACACTCACCCACATACAACATAGTTGCATTTTCTGCTTCCAACATACACTTGTTTCCAAAAGTTCTGATTTCTCAATCTACCTTTCCACAGTAGGGCATATACTCTTTCGTACATGCTTTGATTGGTTCTCTATCTGCTTTACATTCTCATCTATGGAGAAAAGTCGCACGAGGGTTTGCTGCCATACTACAGGCATTTCCGAAAGTCTGTTCTACTGGTTCACATGGAGCAGTTATACACTCAACCTGTACGCTTGCACATACTGGGTTATAATCCATAGTACACATTGTAGGCCCTTCTCACTCTTCATATTTTGTACAAACTGGAACATATGTCGTAGCTATATCACAAGCCATCATAGTACACGCCCATGGACTATTCCCATCAGTTCTAGAACAGTTGTTGCATCAATCATTGTATGCTATACATGATGCTGGCAACAAATCTACTGGCGTTTGCTCTGCCTGAGCACTTGGTATCATAAACAATCCACAAAGAACGATAAATCACAAAGTCACGATTTTTTTCATATCAAAATAACATAAAAGAGTAAATGATACTGAGTATACGAAACGAGATGAGTTTTGTGACTATTTAATTTCAATTGCCCCTACATCCTCTCAACCGGCTTCATCCCCAACAAATTCATAGCATACTCAATTGTATTTCCAAATTTTTGCAAGAGACAGACACGAGCATTTCTTATATCTCACTCCGACTTTCCAATATGAACCTCATTGTAATATGAGTTGAAAAGCTGACTAGATGAGATCAGATATCTATTCAAAAGATGTGGTGAAAGCGTTTGTACCACTTCATCTACTATTCCTGATAGCTCATCTATTTTCTTCACAAGTGCAATTTCTAATGGATGAGTAAGAAGACTCGCATCTATAGATCAATTGAGATCATGAGATTGAGATACTTTTGACAAAACTGCTTTGATTCTAGCGTTTGTATACAACACATACGCACCAGTTTCTCACTCCATATCCAGCACCTCATCTATATCAAATGTGATATCTTTCATGATATCTGTCTTCGTCAAAAAGAAACGGAATGCTGAAATAGCTATGCGCTCTGCAACTTCTTGGAGTTGCGCATCATCTGTATCTACATTTCTCTTCTTGGTTTCCTCATATGCTCTATCTCTCAAAAGATCAAGCATCGCATCCATAGTCACAGTCCATCATTTACGTGATGCAAAAGGGAGCCTTGCGAGAGACTTTTCCTCATCAGAGAGGACAAAGCCTGACTTGAGGAGCGTGTTGGGAGTCAAGTATACAACACCATATCACAATGGCGAATATTTTTTCCCTTCGTGCAAAAATCAGAGAAGCTCCAAAGAACTTTTTACAACCATCTGTGCTGGTATTTGACGATTATCTATGATCGTGATAGCCTCTGTGTATTGTCAGAAATCTGGTGATCATACTCAAGCATCCTCATCAGAAGTTGTAGCATAAACCATTGATCCGTCTGGCTGTGATGCAAACTCATGAAAATAAAACTTCTTCGACAGGTATCAGAGCTTCCGCATTGCAAATGCAATATCTTTAGCAACGTACGTCGCTACTCCATCAGACTTTACCAAAATAGCATACTGCTTTTCTTCTTTTTGGAAAAGTGGCAATGAAGAAAGATCTACTATTCGACAACCTTTTGCATCTCACTCATCAGCAAAAACTACATGTCCGCGATCTTTCAAAATCCCTATCGCTTCAGCGAACAAATCTAAATGAAGTATATCTGTTTCCCAATTTATCATATTGAATGATGCACCAACCCTCCAGCACGAATACAGTTGCTGCACAGTACATCTTTTTACATAATCCTTGTGCAACTGTGTGATTTTAGGATCGCTATTGTGTTCTATAGCATAGAGTGTTTTTGATAATCTCTCCTTAAACTCAGGATCTTCGTCCTTTCCTCTCATAGCCAAATACACATCACCGCAATAATGGTCAAACTTTTTGTCTGAATCCAGTGGATAACCGTAGTACAAATGCCCTACAATATTGTATCAAACATTGACTCAGCTATCATCACCATAGTGTGAAGTCTCTATATTGTACCCCAACGCCTCATATGAACGTCTCAATGTATCTCATATACAAACGTTTCTTGCGTGTCATACATGCAATGGTTTGTTTGGGTTTCACGACATATACTCCAAAAGTATCTTTTGATTCGAACCATCGGCTATTTGAACAATTCCCTCGTTTTTGAGAACTGCCTGTGTATAGCTCGAAATATCGATAAACGCATTCACATATGGCCCCACTGGCACTATTTTAGAAAACATATTTGATGGAGTCTCAGCAATGCTTGATGCTATTTCGCCTGCAAGAACTTGTGGAGATTTCTTCAAGCTCTTTGCCAAAGAAAAACATGGAAATGCAAGATCTCACATAGTAGATTCTGGTGGCAATGCTATCATATCCAATATTTCACCCAATCATAGATCTAGACGGGCAGCAAGAAGAGATGCAAATTCATTTTTATACTTTGAGATTATCATACAAGACACATAAACAAACAAATATTCTGACAACAACAATATCAATCTCCTACCATATTTCAACAAATAGAAACCACCATATCTGGTTTGCATATTGTGGCAAAATATCTATACAACAATATAATTTATCCACCATCTTCACATGCACCACCTTCCGATTCACCGTGTTGCAGAGGTACTCTGAACGGATACCAAATGCTGACTTCCTCAAAATAAAATTGTTGAACTCCAACAAAAATATGGCTACAACACACTCCCTCAAAAAAAGTGATTTTCTATACTAAAATTGATATTGAACCAATTTGCAGACGTCATAGTGGGGATACTATTGATTGCGGCATTCTTAAGTTTTATTCTCAATGAGGCAGTTGATGGTTACATCATATTGGGGATCATTTTTATAAACGCCTTGCTCTGATTTTATCAAGAGTTCAAAGCCGAAAAAGCTATTGAGAAACTATCGAAAGCGTCATCTCAATCAGCGACGGTAGTAAGAGATGGCATAGCTATGATACTCCCAGCAAAAGATCTTGTTCCATGAGACCTCATACTATTCTCAGCTTGAGATAAGTTTGTAGCGGATATTAGATTGATTGAGACCCACTCTGTTGAAATAGATGAATCGATACTCACATGAGAAAGCGTACCAGTAGAAAAGACAGCAGAATGCGTGCTCGAAGAAAGCACAAATCTTTCTGAAAGAATCAATATGGCATTTAGCTGAACATCAGTTACAAAATGAACGTGATCATGAATAGTAGTAGCAATCTGACTGCAAACACAGATATGAGACATCGTTACTCTTCTCGCACAAGAAAAAGAATGAGAAACGCCACTAGAAAAGAAGCTAACAGTCTTTTCTAAGCAAGTTTGAGCCGTAGTTCTGTTCTTTTCTGCTGTGATCTTCCTACTATGATGGCGACAGTGAAAATCTCGACACGAAATGTTTTTCATAGTTGTGAGCTTGGCAGTAAGTTCAATACCTGAGTGATTAGTTACGGTGATGACGGTGACGTTGGCAATAGGAGTCCAAAAACTCTACAAACAGCACGCTCTTGTCAGAAAACTAAAAGTAGTCGAAGCACTAGGTACTACCACTGTAATATGCTCTGACAAAACATGAACGATCACACAAAACCATATGACAGTGACGACAGTAGTATTGAATGAAATGATATATGAGTATGAAGAAAAGCAACTGTTTCACGAAGGCAAAACAACGGACCCCACAAGTATTTCATGACTACAGATGTGTATCGATGCCATATGCAACTGCAACAACGCAAGATTACCCAAAATATGAGATCCTACAGAGATCGCACTACTAGAGTTTGGACAACATTTCTCTCCAAACAAACTTACTAAAATATGAGAAGATCCTTTCGATAGCGACAAAAAATATATGATCACTAAGCATGACTGAATTGAGTATATGAAAGGCTCTGTCGAATCTATACTTCATCATTGCGACACATATTTGTACAACGGGGATATGGCACCTCTCACGGAAAAGAAAAAGGAAGAAATTCACGAAGCCAATACAGCACTTGCACAGCAGGCAATTAGAGTACTCGGCTGTGCGTACAAAAGATCCTGAGACACATCATTTACATTTATTGGAATGGTTGGGATGATAGATCCGCCAAGAGAAGAAGTGATCCAAGCAATACAAGACAGCTACAAAGCAGGAATGAGAGTAATCATGATCACATGAGACAATATAGCTACAGCACAAGCAATATGACACAAGGTTGGTATCACAGGAAATGCAATGACGTGAGACGATTTTGAAAAGCACCCAAACAAACAAGAAGCTATGCTCCACACAAACATATTTGCTAGAGTAAGTCCTCATCACAAAATGATGATATGCCAGACACTACAAGAGATGTGAGAAAGTGTAATCATGACATGAGATGGAGTAAATGACGCAGCAGCTATCAAGGCAGCAGACATATGATTCGCAATGTGACTCTCCGGTACAGATGTAAGTAAAGACGCAGCAGATATCGTACTGATGGATGACAACTTCGCCAGTATAGTGAATACAGTCAAAGAGTGAAGAATTATTTATGATAACATCAAAAAATTTGTGAAGTTCATGATTGCAGTGAATTTTGACGAAATGATTAGAATTATCTTCAACTTCATCGTGTGATTACCACTCCCCATGACTGCGATACAGCTTCTATGGATAAACCTAATTACTGATAGCGTACCGGCAATCGCTCTATGATTCGACAAATGAGACAATGACATCATGTCTCAAAAACCTAGATCACAAAAACAATGAATCCTTGATGGCTCTCGATGATATGTATTTTATGCGTCTATAGTTTCTGCAATAGTGGGGATATCGCTGTTTTATTATTACTATGTGACGGTGGGACTAGAGGTAGCAAGAACTGTTGGAGTGGTATCATGAGTGTTTTTCGAATTGCTTCTGATTTTATCAGTAAGGCACAACACAAAACCTATACGAAAGATTGCACCAAATTGGTTTCTTTTCATATCTGTAGCAGCCTGCATTTTACTGCAAGTAGTAGTCATTTATTCACCGATTTGAAGCATGCTCGAGCTTGCTCATCTAGATAGATCACAGCGGGCTTCAGTTATCTTAGGCTGACTAGTGGGCGTGGTATTTTTTGAAATAGGGAAGGTTGTAAAAAGTTATGCACGCAAAAATGAGTAGCTAGAATTGAAAATTAAATGAATTTTCTTAGTATGAATTGTTCCTAGCTTCTTATGTAATCAATGTACAAACGTCTCACACTCCAACAGCTTCTCTCAATTCAATCATGACTTTTTCAGCGCATCCAAAGCGTAATGAAGTCTGAAAGATGTCAAATGCTAAAAGAGCTTCTCAGAACTGCTACCAAGGATGGCAACGATATTTACTACCTCAGAGAAGGGAACTGATTTTTTAGAATCACGAAGAAAAGTGAAACCGAATACATTCTCGTTGATGAGGTTGAAAAAATAGAACTCCCTATATGAGAAGAAGACATCATGAAACTACACAACCTCCTCAAATGAGACAAAAAAGTACAAAAAATCATGAAGGATAATCAAAGCATCAAAGATACGCTTGAAAAAGAATTTGAAGAGGGAGAACGAAGAACATTTATGGGAAAACCATATATCGTATATGATTTAGAGACGGTCTGGACAACCAATGATCTCAAAAGTCATGAGATTAGCGTGGGGTATATGGTTGAGTCTACCAACTGAACATATAGACTAATTGACAAAGAAAACGCACAAAAGGTAGTAGACTATATGCTAAAGTTTGATGGATGGATTGTTTGATTTTATAGTCTGTGATTTGACAATCCAGTCATACTCTACAACACAGAATTTTCTCAAGAAAAACTTGATCAGCTCAACAAAAAGTCCGTGGATATATTTTTCTTTGTACAAAAAATGCTATGAAGAAGAATCGGACTAAACAAACTAGCAGAATGACTTGTAGGCGTGAAGAAAAGCTTAGAGTCTGGTATAGAATGAGCAAACTTATATAAAGAGTATATCCTCACATGAGATAAGAAGTTTCTCGAGCAGGTAAAAAAATATTGTAAAAACGATGTCAAAATGACCCATTTAGTTTTTCTGTATCTCATGAAATACAAAAAACTCTATGACGATGGCAAGGAGATAGTGTTTGAAAACGATGAAATTTTACAATACGGACAAAACATAGAGGAAGACAAGAAATGAAGCATTCTGCAAACATGAATGTTCTAGAAAATCTAATCTACCAACTCACTTTGGGATTTATGGAGAGAGGGATTGTATGCTTGAAACAGGAGAGAAACTATATCACTGGTTCATATTCTCTCTACATGCATTCCTATACCCCCAAGTCACTCTATGATAAGGTTACATCTCGTATCCAGCTGTGATTTAATTTTCAAAAATGTACGATAACGTCAAACAACAGACTCAGCAGAATCTTTTGAGTTTAGTGCCTTCAATAGTTTATCCAACCAAGACTGTTTTATTTGATTTTCCTCATTATAAGATGACTCATACAAAGGAACAATAATATAAAATTCTTTTACATACAAAAGTCACTGCGCCACGTTGATTTGTTCCAAAAACGAAATATACTTTTCTCCCTGATCTTTGAGTGCCTCGTTGTCTATCTTAGAAACATTTTTTTGCATATATCAGATGTACGGAGTCAAATCTAGATATGTATTGCGAACCAAGATCTGAATTGGGAAGTCTAATCAATTCAAAAATCTTTTATAGCGCTCTATGATAATCGCTTGTTCATCTCCATCTTTTAGATCTAGATTCACTCACTCTACTCTCAAAATTGCCCTCAATCATCAATCTTTCAAAATCAAAGTGTCTCCTCTTATTTCAGAAATCGGCAACATGCTTTCGCTGGAAAACATTTGCTCTGGTTTAGATTTCTTTACTTTTTGTTTTTCAAATGACAACAAGGTAAATGCCATTATAGCCCTTGACTATAAATATAAAACAACAGGTTAACAATATACGCACTCAATCACATAATCAATATCGCTATAGTAGCTCATATAACAGTTTTTCTGGCTTTTGCAATAGCATCATCCGACTTACCAAAAAATATCATATAGAATGAGTATATGATCAAAACCAATGCTATGAATCAAACGAGAGCCAATACATAATTTATGATAATCTGTATAAATGAAAGCGCTTTACCAGATCACGCATAATTGATCCCAAACAAATCAAGCATATTCTCTAAAAAACTTCCTCACTGGTTAGTTTCCTCTAAAACCTCATTGATATTGGTAGTCGGCTTACTAGTAAACGATCCTCCTCCATATGGGAATTTTGTATCGAAAACATCTGAAGCAAATACGCTTGTAGATAGTATACCCATCAATCACACTCGAATCACATATAATCTTCTTCGCATTAGTAGAATCTATCAAGAAGATAAAAGATGAATTTGACAATATATGCACTCAGTCCAATTCATAAAATAGAGATCACGGCTGTTCTCAATGCTTTCGCTCACTTCTTAAACTGAGCATCGTTTCCTGCTGCAGTCACCATCAAAAATCCATGATATATGATATACACCAACGCAACCAATCACACCAATCACAACGATCGATTTATCAAATTTTGTATAAATGCAATTGTTTGATTTTTGGCCTGGAAAAAATTAGTAATCTCTCAATTACGAACTATTCATACCACTCATCTACCAGGGTTATCTGCACCATCTCTTATGGGATCCCCATTGATGTCATTGGTAACTACTACATCCTCAGGGTCTTGTGTCAAACGTCAAAGGTTTGCAGATGCTACACCTACAATCGACATTACCCCAATCATCACTCGCAATATGGTTTTTTTCATCTTTGTCGTACAACTAAATACTATAGTAGTATACTCAAACCTGAAAAAAAAGCAAAAATAGCACGAGAAAATACTATACTACAAATGCAGACAATCTAGCTTTCACTCTCTCTATTCCCATCACTTTCATAGATTCATACAAATCCGGGGTAGTTGTAGAACAAAGCAATGCTACACGAAGATACATAGCCACATCTCACGCTTTTCAGATATATCCACCCACCTTAAAATCTGCATTTGTTGGAGCAAAGCCATGTTTTTTTGCAATCTCTTTTAACGATGCAAACCATT
Source organism: Candidatus Absconditabacterales bacterium (assembly GCA_039809345.1). Taxonomy (GTDB): domain Bacteria; phylum Patescibacteriota; class Gracilibacteria; order Absconditabacterales; family Absconditicoccaceae; genus JBDHUW01. The sequence continues at coordinate 78,367 of JBDHUW010000001.1, forward strand.
CATCCTTGGGCGCCGTGAGATCAAGTTGTTCACTATATTCACGCAAAAATGGCACAATCACTTCACTTGTGCAAACTTCGGGGAATGGGAGAGATTCTTTGTGCTTCAAAGCTCGTATTTCATCATAAAATGGCAATAGTTGAGACGGTATGTCAGCATACATACGATATCTTTTGGGATCTGCTTCTGTCTGACGCTCTATATTCAACACATCAAACGTATATTCTGGATATTTTTCCATCAAACCTGGCAGCGTAGTAGATTTATCGATCCCCTCCACTTCCTGTATAGGACCATTGTGGTACTCCTTTGCCCAAGTGAGTGCATTTTTATAAAACTCCTCTTTCCCGAGCTTCGCCAACCACTCCTTGCTCACGAAAAGCATCTTATTCATATCCAAAAGAGCTCATGAGGTATTCATATGAGAGATATCAAATTCATAATCTTTGTAGGTCTTATCTGGATTATTCTTTTGCCATTCCTCGAAAAAAGGATCTACAATGTTTGTAAGGAACTCTAGTATGGCATCGGTAGGAATTCATTGCTCGAAAAAATATGCTATATTTGCTTCCTTATCGTGTCTTTTTGATAATTTTCTTTTGTTTCCCGTCACCGCATCCAATGCCAAAAGAGGTGAGACATGTGCATACTGAGGTGCTTTGAAACCAAACACATCAAATAATTGTAGATGTAGAGGAAGAGAGGGGAACCACTCGTCTGAACGAATCACATGAGTCGTACCCAACAAAAGATCATCTACCAAATGAGCCATATGGTATGTCGGCAAGCCATCATTTGATTTCAACAAAACCATATCCAAAAAGTTGTCTTGTATTTCGACATCTCATTTGATCATATCAACTACTCTTATCTTTTTTCAAAGCTCTCATGGAGATTTTAGTCTAATCACAAAAGGAGTGCCTGCATCTATCATTTCTTTTTGTTGTTCAAAAGAAGCACCGCGCCATTTTGAATAATGACCATAAATCCCTGGCACTTTCTTAGCGGCTTGTTGCATATTTCTCACTCATTCAATCTCCTCCTCGTTCATCCAACACGGATATGCCAATCATCTTTCTATAGCATGCTTGACGAAAATGCGATAGAGATGTTTACGATTTGATTGTATATATGGTCAGTAATTTCATACGTCTTCTCAACCCACGCCCAATGGTCCTTCATCAAATTGAATTCAGAACTTTTTCAATCACTGTATGATAAGAGGTATCGCCCCCTCTACATAACGCTTTTGATCAGTATCCTCTATACGCAACACAAAAACTCAATTCTTCCCTCATTGATGGACAAACTTTTCTGCTATATATGCAGTATAAATTCATCATATATGAAGAAATCATGTTGGACTTGGTGCAAAACGAGTCACAGACTGTCAATCCGGACGAGAAGGATATTGAGCAATACATTCTTCGATGCTCATACTTATTTCCGGGAACAATGCATCTGCTAATTCTTTCGACATTTCTAAACAACAACAAATAAATAATACCTAAGACAATAATGATTCAAATCAAGAAAAACAGGATATTTATACTGTCAGTGTATTTTTATTGATCAAAATCAAACACACTTTTATCAAATTTCTGTCACTGCAACAGTGCTACTATTTTCCACGCACCATATACAGATCATAGTATTCACACACCATTGCATCATATATTATAAAACAAACGTGGAGCATTGATGCTATTTCATATTATACGAAATCATGTTTTTGTATATCCCATCGTTCATCACCAGAAATATTTTGTTGGATGCTCTCACCCATAATACTTTTTCACATACTCTGTCACCGATCTCTTGTAGTGGTCTAAACTCCCTTCGCGCAAATTAGGTCATCACGCACAAACGAGATTTGTTTGCTCGTGGGATTTGTCATGGTGTATTCTTACAGAGTGATAGAAATAATCTTCCATCTCATTCCCCTTTGGCCAATACCCTATAGTCAAAGGTCACTTTGCATCCTGGACATGGTATCATGCCATATACGCCCTTTCAGGTGAGATGACGCTCTGGTATTGTCAATTTACAAGATACTCTGTATATCAGTTTGTACAAAACAGAATTTTGTCAGAACTGATTACTCCTCATGTGGTCTCTGACGACACTCATGTCTCATATGTTTCAACCTTGATCAGTTTTGTTTTCTCATACACCTGAAACCTATCTGCGTACCTATTAGTCAAATATTGAATGATGGAATGACAGAGCATGGCACTATTTATGGTGGCATAGTGTGTAGCTTCAAATCAAATCCAATCAACTCACTCTACATCCAAAATCTCTTGTCCCCTCTGTATAGAAATGGGCGTCACCAGGTGCTTATATGCAAGTCAAACCTGATCAACAAGTTGTTCAGCAACAAGTAGCTCGTTTATTTCTATTCCCATTTTTTCAAAACACAAAAGCTGCTCCAAAACATACGTCAACTGATCCCGAGATGCTACAATATTGTATCATATATATTTTGTATAGTCACCTTGTCGTTGAATCTTTTCAATCAAATCATCCAACATACGCCATCACAGAAACATGGCTTCATATGCCTCTTTCACTTTTTCAAAATCATGCTTCTGTATCAACTCTACTACGGGTGTTTCGAAAAAAACATCAATCTGTCACGCGTTGTGTCATGATGCTCCATGAGCGATTCTATCTCACTCGATAAGGACAACGCTATTCTTAGTTGATTCCAGTATGTGGTATGCGCTTAGGCATCATGCTATTCCTCACCCCACAATCAACATGTCTGCATCAACATCTCATTTCAATGGCAAATATACCTCATCCACTCCTGGCACATCAAGCCATGGTGAATTACCATCTTCAATCATGCTTTTTACTTGTCAGCAAATAAAATTCTCCTAAGGTCTTCGGTTCTATTTTTCACCACATAATTCCTTAGGATCCAATCTCATATATCATGAGCAAACTCTGAATCATCTACTATTTTTGTGATAAATTCCTCAAACGAAAGATGCGTGATCTCTATCTTTTCTCACCCTGCATCTAGGATTTGTTCTCACCTATCTGAAACTCATCTACAAATAAAATAATGCCTATACCCCTCGGCCAAGGTTACGTTTGATCTCAATGTCACCAACAGCGATATATCAGAAAAAGTAATTCATGTTTCTTCCCTGACCTCTCTTTCTATTGCATCATATATGTCTTCTCACCTTTCTAGCATTCACCCGGGAAGTCATTCTCTCACGACATCATATCAAGGTTGTTGCTCTCTCAGGATCAAAATCCTATCATCAACAATGCATATTCACTTTGCGATATCGTACGTTCTTGCCCACTCAAATTTCTTGATAGATCCATCAAATTGGACTTGATCTTTTTGATAAATATCAAAAAGGACTCACTCAAAAACTCTTTTCGCATCTGTAGGAATCTTCTTCGCCATGGTATAATCATAATATATAAACTAAGATTGTATATTTGCATCGATCAAATATAGAGGCTCGATCAGGTCAGTTAGTTTCAATCAAAACCTTTTCACGGCTTCTTGGTCATATGCAAAAGTACTCATCTCTATGTCTCATAATCATACAAGTTTTGCCGTCACCATCTCCAATCACTCTGCTACCATCTCATCCAAAAAAATCTCATCACGTACCTTTTCAATTTCTGCATACAGATCTGCTGTATGAATCTTTTTGACTTCTTTTATATACTCCTGCAATGAAGTTTCTCCAGCACGTTGCAGATCTACAAGCCAAAAGTTATTCTTCTGTCAAATATACATCAAGCAATATCTTGGAATCTTATTTTGTTTATATAAATCCACATATCGCGTAATCTTATCTATAGAATAGAATTTAATTCTGCCACCATTTAGCACAGAAAATGTATTTAGTGCCAAAGTGACAATACGTAGATTCGTAAATGATCCCGGACCATTGATCACGACAATTTCATAAGAACTTGATGGATCTTTTATACCACTATATTCAGAATAGAGAAAATCTGCTATTGATTTTTCTAGGTTTCAATACGGCAAAATAGATCTGCCTTGTGCATTATTATATATAATTCTATCTGATGATATATTTAATAACATACTCCTTCACCTATCCTCTAGCTAAAAATTGAACACCTCTGATAATCGTATATGCACCTATTACTAGCAAGATTCCAACAAACGACCAGATCACTCACTGCTTCCCCTTAGCTGCAGCAGCAGAATCCTTTGCATTGATATACAACCACCCTGAATACATGAGAGCAATCGCCGCTACGGTACCTATGAATGATGTAGCTCACAAAATGATGTCTTGCGCAAAGACATTCACATTGGTATCAGGCTGATCTTTTCTGATCCCCACAGCAGCATACGCATCAAATGTACACAAACCGCGCTTGAATTGCTCCTGAGAACATTTAATTCATAGATTATCTTCTCAATCCATTGAAGTACATTTACAATATGAAACAACAAAATATATATGAATTTTGTATTCTTATTGCAAGCGACAAAAATATTCGTATATATGGCGCTATGAAACTATTCAACCGACTCTCTCGCTATTCCATAGCAGAAATTTCTGTACTCGTTATCGTGCTCATTGTTCTCTGAGCTGCAATTATCCCATTCATAAATCGTCGATGAGCTCATAGTAGAAACGTCACCAGAATCAATGACATCAAAAGCATCGCACAACAAATCACCTCTTACTATCAAAAAAACGGCACCTACCCTCAATCTCTCAAAGAACTAGAAACCATTGGTTTATGAACCGTTCCAAAGGACCCACGCAAAGCAGTTTACTGTACCTGAACACCACAATACACCAGTGGAGACTACCAGTACTACTCATGTGGTTGATGAAGCTGTGCGGCTATATGACCCACACAAATATACCAGATGAAGCATCTTGTACAAATATGAGCGCTGATGGAACTAGAAAACGTGCGCTGAGAAACAAATGCATGAAACCGACGAGCGAAATACTGACCAAACGACACCAGTAACTGTGCAGCAAATGCTGTTCGATGAGCAGGAAATCTATTGGAGTGAACAAAATGAAATCGGCTAAATGGCACATGACCAAATGTCATGTCTATCACCACAAACAAAGATGAAAAAGACTACTTCCCACGATACAACGCGATTGTAGCAAAAGAAATCGCAACACAAAACTAAGCTGCATCAATTTACTTATCATTATGAATTTATTATCATGGAACTAGAAATATTGAAACCTCGTCATTCACTTGCACATATATTGGCCCAAGCAGTACAACAAACTATCGACCCATATGTAGCTCTATGAACATGACCAGCAGTAGAAAATGGCTTTTACTACGATATGCTCTTTTCTCCTTGAGTTGAGTTTGGAGAAGAGAATCTCAAAGACCTCACCAAAACTATGCAATGATTAGTAAAACAAAATCAATCATACATACTCTATACAGCAGCCGACAAGGCAGAAGCACTTCATATTTTGACATTATTGGAAGCAGGGAGTTATTCAATTGCTGAATCATTGATCGACAAAGCCAAAAATCTCATTTGAGAAAAAGAAAACATATGATCTTCTCGTTTCAAAAAAGAACTCGTTGAAAAATTTGACAGCGCCGCTCAGACACAATGACAAGAAGCCAAGTACACATTCTATTTCAACACTATCTCTGCTACAGCTGCAGAAAAGATTCTCTCACACGTCAGACCAGCATACAAAGAAATATATCAATGAGTTACTTCATATGTAGTTGAGAAATGATGAATACCTGCTGATCAATTTATCACATTTGCAGACCTATGCGAGTGACCACACGTAGAGTCTACAAAAGAGATCCCAGATGGATCATTTGTCTTGGATAAAGTGGCATGAGCATACCGACAAGCAAAGGAAGACAATCCTCAGATGACCCGTATCTATGGGCTCGCATTTGCATCAAAAGAAGACCTCAAAGCACATATCGAACTTATAGAGGAAGCCAAAAAACGCGACCATAGAATAATTTGACAAAAGATGCAATTATTCGCTTTTGACGATGAAGTTGGACAATGACTCCCACTGTGGCTTCCAAACTGAGCTATCATGGTAGAGGAGATTGAAAAACTTGCGAAAGAAAAAGAAGAAGAATATGGATACCAAAGAGTTCGTTCTCCTCACATTGCAAAAGATAAGCTCTATATCAGATCATGACACCTACCGTATTATGAGGAAGACATGTTTCCTCCTATGGAAATGGATGGAGAAAAATACTATTTGAAAGCTATGAACTGCCCACATCACCACAAAATATTTAGCGCAACGCCAAAAAGCTATAGAGATTTACCTGCAAGATATGCAGAATATGGGCACTGTTATAGATACGAAGACTCTGGGTCATTGTTTGGACTGATGAGAGTAAGATCACTATGTATGAATGATGCTCACATCTACTGTACAGAAGATCAGTTCGAAGAAGAATTTATCAAAGTGATTGACATGTACCTATTCTACTTCAAACTTTTCGGAATAGAAAAATATTCAATGAGACTTTCTAAACACAGCAAAGAATGATTGGGGAAAAAATATGTAGACAATGAAGCGCTCTGGATCAAAACAGAAGAACAGGTGAGAAGAGTTTTAGAAAAATCTGGAGTACCATTTTTTGAAGCTGAAGATGAGGCTGCTTTCTACTGACCAAAAATAGACGTACAAATACGATCTGCAATCGGACGCGAATTTACACTGGCTACAAATCAGCTAGATTTTGCAGTACCTGAAAGATTTAACCTCAAATATATAGACAAGGATTGATCAGAAAAAACGCCTCTCTGTATCCATCGTGCACCACTCAGTACACATGAAAGATTTGTTGGATTCTTGATTGAACACTACGCAGGTATGTTCCCATTGTGGCTTGCTCCAGAGCAAATCCGTATCATTCCAGTAGCAGAATTTGCAAACGACTACGCGAACAAACTTCTCAAAAATGCACAAGCATGATGACTCAGAGCAAAAATCGATAGCGCAGACGACAGCTTTTCTAAAAAAATCCGCAATGCTGAATTAGATAGAGTACCATATATTCTTATCGTATGAGAAAAAGAAATGACTGAAAACACAGTTTCTGTCCGCGTATGAAAAACGAAAGAACAGATGACAGTAGATAGTACGTTGTTTATCTCACAAAAGATAGAAGAGTATAGGAATAGAAGGTAGGTTTTCCCCCACTTTCACCTAAATTACATTTCCTTGTCACAAAATCGTTATTTATTCGTATAGTATGTTGTAATACCATACTCCTTTCACTATATTGTATCAAATGCACATTCAAGATTATTTTAGAAATATACAGTCAAACAAGCTTTCTGAAGCCGAAAAGAACGCCCTTTATGAGCGTATTTTGCGCAATACCCAATATCAGAAGCCCATTTTTTCTCGTGCACGTTTCTATGTGAAGGTCGCAGGATATATGACATTTCTATGAGTACTTGCCCTCAGTATATATATACCATTTCTAGGACAAAATAGCGAACAATGAGTACAGACAGCCAATGTCGTAAATGCTGGTTATATAGCCAAAGTTGTCACGGTAGAATGAGATTACTATATAGAATCAAATTGAAACCGTATAGATGGAAGAAATATTAGTGCCGGTGACAGCATTACACTTTCTGAAAACGCTTCTCTCGTAGTATTGGTTTGAGACAAGGTAGAGGGAAAAATAGTATGACCGGCAACATTTGTTGTTGACCAAAACAGCACAAATTGATATGAAATCACTCTCAAAAAGTGAGATTTTATCGAAATCACAACAATTGGGGACCAATCTCAAAGCCCTGAAGTCGCAGTGATCTCAGAAACCCACAAGTTCACAGCCCGTGGCAAAGCTGGAAAATGACTCCACGTAGTGCTTACAGAAGAAAACGAGAAACCATTGTTGGTAAACAAATCTCAAGAAGAGATTGAAGTTACCAAAGAGCAAGACCCTGATAAAAAAATATTCTTGGCTGAAAACAAAAGCATCAGCGTTGGAACATATATATTTGCCACCACCGTAGCACCATCAGAAGTTGCCAAAATAGTAGCTCGTACAAACAATGATGAAAGCGCTATGTTGATGGAAGACAATTATGATCGTAGTTTTTTCCGCGGCTTGATAGTAGCAAATAGCAATACACCATCAGAATCTTCTGCAGACGCTATGGCCTCAACTATGAGTATGAAAGCTGTTGAAGACGCACCTCAATACGACAATGAAGCAGTTCGTGTAAGTCTTTTGCCTCAATTTGTCCGAGTAGACATCAAATATGTTACTTTCTACTACCTAAACTGACAAGAAAAAGAGTTCCAAATCTCATACGAGAATCTTCTAAAAAGAGTATATAATCTCTATGATGCATACCAATTAGAAATCCCTGCGGAGTGAATTATGTCATCTCAAAAAGAATGATACTCTTTAGAAAAAGTATTGATACTTGCTAGAAATCTCCAAGAGAAAATCCCAAGTCAAACATCGGAACACAACAAAAGCACCCTCAATACGATTGTTACATTTTTAGACAGATTATCTCAAAAAAACTTCTGAGAATATAAGTGATCTGATCTTTCTCTTGAACAGATGTTCGAAAAGATACAATAAACCTCCGGGAAACAGAAAAAGTAAAATGTCAACTATTAAACATAGTTTTGAGATAGGAGCGCACCGAATGGGGCGTTTTTTTTATTTTATGAAAGGTTTTTTAGCGCAATAGAAAAAGATCAATACTATAGAGACATATGTAATTTATATATGTTCTCGAAAACACAAACGATGACAAAAAACAAAATAATAAAAATATTTCAAACATCCCCACTCTCTCCACTAGCAAAAGAGATATGATTATTTGCTGGCATATTCCTTTCAGTATTTGTAATCAGCGTCTGATTCGTCAATGCTAATCTCATCTACCACACAGTGAGAGATATCTTCCAACCAGCGCAAGCTGCTGAATTTACATTCACAAGTGACAACATTTCCACTCTACTTTCAAACAACAATGAACTCAATAGCTATCTAAATGACAACAAAGGCAAAGAAATGCTTACGTCACTCAAAAAAAACCACACACTATTTGTCAACGCAGCTCAAAAAACCAAAACACAACTTCAAAACAAAGAATATGAATTTACATATTCTCTAACCCCTCCAGGAAATAGACTCTATATACCTGCAATCTGAGTAGACGCACCGATTGTTGATATATCATTTGCATCTGAAGAAAAGCTGAAAAAATGAGACTTCGAAACGGAATTATATGATGGAGTAGTTAAATACCCATCTACTCCAGAACCATGAAGTAGATGAAACAGCCTTATCTTTGGCCATACGAGTTACTATCGATGGAAAAAGAATCCTTATGGCGAGGTATTTGCAAAAATATACGACCTGAAGATATGAGACGAAATTAAAGTGTCTCGAAAGTGACAATTGTATACATATGAAATAGTTGAATCAGTAGTGGTGAAGCCAGGAGAAGTTGATACAAAGTATTTAGAATACACAGACGGAGAATATATTACTCTGATGGGGTGCTATCCCGTATGATCTGATGCTAGAAGAGGACTTATAATCGCAAAAAGAAAATCTGAACAAAAAACGATCACCTCAAACTTTGCTTATTCACGTTAAACCACTATGAAAAAAACACTATCTATCCTAACGATTCTAGTTCTTATCTGCTGAAGCATATCTTCTCTGGTATTTGCTGCAAATGAAACAGATAGAAGAAAGACAATATCTGGTACAAAACAAACAGAGGATGTGCGCAAGGATCTAGAACAAAAATTAAACAATCTGAATCGCATTCAAAACGCTCTCCTTGATATCGAAAACCAAGATGCAGTAGACTTTGCAGATATTGATTTTTCTACAAAAGATGCCGCCAATAAAATAATCGAGATTGGATCAGACATAGATACCATAATTAGCGATATAGAAAAAATTCAAGAAACCAGAAAGGAAAACGATGTGTATTATCAAGAGACAGTAGCTCAAATCAAAAGAGTAATCATCGACATCAAGACTACTAAAAAATCAGTGACGGACAATGTGACCAAGATAAACCTCTATACCAATAGTCTCATCGAGACATCGACACATCTTCAAGAAACCAAGGAATTTATAGACAACACCAAAAACACGCTCTCTAGATTGCTCCCTGCGATATTCATTCTCCAAAATGAATATACAAACCAAGCAGGAAATATAGACGACTTGAAACTCCTCCTACAATGAGAATGAATCAATACTACACTAAGCTTTGATGATATGGTGGTTTGATTGAGCTCGAAGCTTGATGTGCTTTTGGGAGAACTTCTTGAAGCACAAGAAAGGTACAAAAACTCATTTAGGGAGATGCATGAAACGAGAAAAAAATTAAAATCCGCTACTATTCAATATGAAGAAAAGATCATAACCTTAGAAGAACAAAGAGCATATCTCCTCAACTTCCTCACCCTCTATAAGAATAAAAAAGTAAGCTTAGACCAACAAATCACGAACTTATTTGAAACAAGAAAACAATTGAAACAGAGAGTAGCAGGAATGGTACAAAAAATTCACACTCTCTATGAGTCAGGAGAGATCAATGATGTCATTTCATATGATAAATTTATGGAAATGAGCGACGACAGAGAAGAAAGAGCAAATATGTTCTCATGGCCAGTACTACCAGTAGAAGTGATCGAAAACTTCTATGGTGATACAATCTCATTTTGAGACACAGAAGAAATATTTGAAGGGATACAAATCCAAGCGCAGCAATGACAAGAACTCTATGCGCCAGCTGATGCTCTTGTATACTATGTGCAAGATCAAGACAACATTGGCATAAATCTCATGGTATTGATTCACAAAAATGGATATGTATCAGTCTTCACTAACCTACAAAAGGCATTGGTAAAAGCGAAAGATACTGTACATAGATGAGAATTGATATGACTCGTATGATGACAACCAGGGACCAGATGAGCGTGATGGTTTAGTAAATGACCAAACGCATCTATGCAACTCTATAGAAAATGAAAATCTATCGATCCCCTCCAAGTCCTTGATCTAAGTGTGATAAACAACTCTACCATACTTCCAGAGAAATACCAGGTCAAGCATGAAACAGATACTAGATTGAGAAGCGCAGTGATTGATTTCAGTGGAGTAAAATTCATGAAATGAGATAGTGTAAGATCGAGAAGAATGAGATTTCTAGACACAGTAGCAGCATGACCATATGATGATATTGTATTACGAGAAACAGCAGCTGAATGAACAAACGTAGATGTCGATTTGTGAATATGCATATGATATGCAGAAACAAGTATGGGTAGACATTTTGCATCAGAAAACAATATAGGAAATGTTTGAAACAACGATCGTTGAGACAGAGTAGACAAAGCATCTCCTCTAGATGGCGCTAGGGCAATTTACAACGTGCTCAACAACCAATACCTGTGATGATATCGAACTATCTACGAGCTATCATGATATGGAAATGACGAATGACCAATATACGCATCATCAGAATACAACCGACAAAAAAATGTAAGCAGATGTCTGTCTACTATCAAATGATTCATCGTTCCAGAAGACTTCCCATTCAGAACTTATACAAACATGGAATAAAAATATAATACAAAAAGAGGATATACTCCTCTTTTTTAATTTATGTGTTTATGACATAACCCCTCTAGTCACTCTCTAGATATCAATCTCCAGCAATTCACCTGATCAGCTCATCGCTTTCCTTTCTTTTCATCTCCTCATATGATTCTAGTTCTTTTTCTTTGAAGTTAGCACACTGATAATCTACATCCATCAAACGTCATTCTTTGTCAACGACTTCGAATGTCTTTTGTCACGGAAGAGATCACTTTCATGATTTCTTTTCTCTGAGAAATTCTCCATCCTCAGTACGCAAAGTGCCAGATCTATCTATATACAATATTTTCTTGTTTCAAGTGCTATCTATCGCTATATTGTTTCAGAGTTGTTTCATGAGTTTATTTTCTGCTTTAGTCAGCGCCTTATCCTTCTCATTTTTAGTCTTCTTGGCTCATTTTATTCCTTGGTCCTTGTAGCGCTGTGCAAAGTCCTTGTCTACAGCCTTGGTAAGGACATCCACCATTTCATCATCAGATGGCTTATTGTCATGAAAGAAGTTGAGAAACGCAGTGATTGCATCTTTCACTTGCTGTGGAGAATCCGTCCCTGTTTTATCGATTGCATCACCCACATAGGTATTCAAAATTTCTGGATGGTTATCCTGTTGTGTATTACAGTATTTCAATCAAATCAGCAACCTAGCAGCATCTCATCATTTAAACTGAGCCTTATTTCAAGCCTCAAACATCATGATAAACTTTTTTAGTACAAATGCATAGAGTTCATTTGTTGCACGAGCTCATGTGGTTTTGATAGAATACGATCAAACCTGTTTTGTGATTGCATCCCAAACAACAGGTCAATCTTCTTGGAACTCGGGTTTAAATCATCCTTTTTGATACTGAAATAACTGCGTCATTACTCATTGAGACAAATTCATAATATGCTTTTGTGCCATCACTCATCAGAGTTTCACATCGAGTACTCACTTATCATCATCAAGCATCTTTTTGTTGATATAGTCATTGAGGAGAATAATTTTATTTCTTCACTGCTGAGTAGCGCCCTCTGTATTTTCGATATTACTTTTTATTTGAATCATGGCTCCTGGATCACGAAGTTTTGTTAGAATTTTCTCGCCATTGTCATTATCAAACCATCGCGTTTGAAATGTGCTATAAAACTTCTCAAAGTCTTCTTTCAGTGGGAGTTCTGCTCAGTTTTTAGGAATAAACTTTTTAAAGTGATTGAGAAATCATGGTATCCCTGCCTCATCCGCAACCAATGCCATCAACTCCCACAGTCTTTTCTGTCCATCCGCATCTTTGGCATATAATCCCAATGGTGCGAAATTCTTTCTTGCTATTTTTGCATACTCACCTCTCATCGGTTCATCCATATCATTGATTGTCATTCATGCCAAGATTGGAATGAGAAAATTCATCATCCATTCTTTGTAGTTAGATGAATCTTTCTTCACATTCAAAGAGGCTCCATCTAGGTTACCCAAAACCTTCTTTGCATCATGCTGCTTAAACGACTTTTCTATATCTTTCTTTGCATCTGAAAATAATTTCTTCGATGCCTTTCATGAAGTTTCTGAGATCACAGAAAGATCAAAGATTCAGCTTTCATACGCACCAAGCGACTTATCAAAATATGACCTTCAGAATATACTATTTAAGTAATCCTTATACTCATCGCTTCACTCTTTGTGTACCTTCCTAAGGTATCATCGTTCTCACAACGACAGACTTTTTCTTGCATCTTGATCGTTAGGATTCTTAGCCACAGCATCTTGTAATCTAGCAATATATCTAAGATAATCTTTCTGATAGTGTTCACCAAGTATTCATCTTACCCAAATTCACTTTCACGCGTACGGAGCAAGCATTTTAGGATACGGATTACTTCCAGGATTCTTACTGAGTACATACAAGAATGCTCATGCAAATTTACGTTTCTTTTTAGGATCTGTAATAGTCCCTCCTTCTGTAAGATCCTTAAATTTTAGTGCGTTAAAGATGTAGTCATATGGCCCATCATCAGTCTTCTTTCAGTTTGTTTCTGGCTCATCTTGTCCAGCCTTAACCTCATCAGCCAGTGACTTATCCATATCCTCTTTGTATGACAAGTCCTCAAAGGCATCTCACAAGATTGGGATCTTCTTGAGTATGTTATTATAGAATCCACTTCAACGGAACGCATCCTCAAGCTTCTTATCTGCTTTTTTCTGCCTATCCTTGATCCACTCGTCTACCTTTCATGTCACATGTTTCCAGCAGTACTTGATCGAGTTTATATTTGTCCAATGAAACTTATTGATGGCATCAACTGAACCAGAACGATCTATTTCCTCTTTCAGCGGTCACTTATTCTTTTCTTTTCTGGTAGCATCGATTTTGTCTAGTTCATTCTGGGTATAGGTTTGAAATCATTTATCGACCATAAATACAATGAACTCCTCAGGAGACATCTTTTTTTCGAATTGATCGCCATATCTATCCTTGCCTTTGACGATCATTCCATCTGGCTTTTGATCAACCTCATACCAGGCCACCTGTTCTTTGATCTTCTTTTCTCATCACTCTTCTTCAATATCCTTGATATTTGCTCAAATATATTTTATCCTGTTCCCCTCAGACTTATCCACCTCATTTAACCCCTCAGCCTGTAAATTTCTTCTATACATGCTTCCAAAATCTACCTGCTTCATCAAACCTTCAAGATACTCTTTTTGTTCTTTATCAACATCAAGTCACTTCTCTTTTAATCTATTTCACAAATCTAACCAACTAGATGCGGGTTTTCAGATTCTTCGGATTTTTCCTGCTTTTTGTTTTAGCTCATCTAGTCATGACGCACCGTAAAAGGTTGTTGTCGATCACTCAAATGACTTCCTTTGTCCGGTCTTCTCGTCAACTTTGCTTCAAAGCAACTTGCTGTCAATTCAATTCCACTTTACCTCAAAGGTTCAGTCTGGCTCAATTCTGGTGATCACTCATCTTGCCCATGGATGCTTTTGTCATACCAAAGGAGACTGCGCTGATTCCATTTCGATATAAATACTTGCTCACACCTCAAACTGCGCACTGGCATCTCACTTGAGAGCTCCCCACTTCTTCTTTACTTCCTCAAGAGGGTTTTCATCTTCAACCACATCTTCCTTTTTTGCAATATTTTTTTCCAACTCCTTGTCTTCACTTTCACTTGCCTCTTCCTTCCTTTTAGCGTGCTCTGCTTCTTGCTTCTCGCGAATTACTTTGCTTAGTGTTTGATGCTTTTGCTCGTGGTCTTTGTATGTTTCTTCAAGTTCAGATATCTGAGATGAAAACAGAGAGCTCTTTTCTGACAATCATTCTAATTCTTTTTCTAACTCAGCTTTTCTCGCTGGATCAATCGTATCTTTTCCAAAGAGCGTATTATTGATTACTTTCTGTTTGTTTTCGATACCCTGTAGCTCACTCTTGAGGGATCATAATTTTTTTCTTGTATCGTCTGCATGTTTTTTATGATATGTTCTCACATTATTGAGTTGCTCTATCGAGCTATTTTTTATAGAATCTGGACTATCCCAATCAAATGCCAATGCATCCTCCTCACTCTTTGCATCATAGTTTCAGGAAAAAGTTCTTGATTCCAAAATACCATGTCTTTCTCTTTCTTGTGCCATAAACTCTTCCGCCGACATATTCGACACGCACTGGACTCACGCAAGAAGTGTCACTAGGTACGGTATTCCAGCAACCTTTATACTTGCTCATAAGAGAATATCCTTTGGAAGATCACTTGTTTTGATAAGGTCTGATTCTAATGTGTACACATATGGTAAGCCTCACTCCAAAAACAACTTCATCTTTTCTGCGCTGCTTCCAGGTAGACTATTCTTTTTTATTATAAATTCTTCGAATGTTCAATCTTGTTTTTTGATCTGTATCGTCTCATCTTTAGAGGAAAAGAATGCATTGATTATATTCATAGCCTGTTCGCCACCTAGTCAGATAGCTTTAATATATTCTAGAAACATTTCTCCCTGTTTTGTGAGAAGCCAATTATTTTTACTATTTGTCAAAAAGGTATTTAGTATTTTTTCATCGACCTTGGTAATATCGAAATCAACGTTTACCAATTCTTCTATTGCAGTGGCATGTAATATGCTATCGGTTCATTTCAAATACTTCACAATCGACTGTAACCTTGCAGCATATTTCTCTTGTTCTCATAATTTCACATCAACCAGCTTCGCATGTAGAGATTGATCTTTTTCTACCAAAAGCGCATCGTTTGTCCCATCTACTCACCAAAAGAGTCCAGATCACAAAGTAGAATACATAGCATTTATTTCTCCCATGGTCTCTTTTTCTGCACGTAGCATCGGCTCAACATTGGCAATCGCATAGAGATTGAGATATGCATTGAGAAGTTTTTCCTGGTCAGATCATTGCTTGATTTTTCTCTGATTGCTTCATACATCCTGGAAAGACACAAGATCACCAAAAGAGACATCAACTTTAAATATTTCTTTCAGTGTGTCTTTGTCTAGCAAAACATCAGACTCGGTTTTATATTTAAATCATCACATTAACCTCGACAACTGCTCAAATGTTTCGATGCCTCATGCCTCGTTCTCACTTGCCTTACCACTGAAACGAGAAAGGAGCTCTCAAAACACTGACTTTATGATGGGTGATTGTGTTTGTAATTTATGATGCAATGCCCTCAAAAAAGCACTTACAAACTCCTTTTCATGTGTGTGTAAAATAGTTCAATGTATGGCAGGTCTCTTGTAGATACTCTTGATATCTGATAGAGAAACTTTGATATCCTTCACATCAGAATATGAAATACTACTATGAGAAGACCCGTACATCTTATTTTTAATTGTTCACAACAACGTACTATCTCCTGTCGCGTTTATACTATCTACTATACCCATATACCCAGATAGAGCATTTCACAATATATCTCATTTCTTATTAACTCTTTGCGCCAAAACACTAGAAAGCTCAGCAGTCAAATCTACTGCTTTCTCGTTTCACTGTAATTCTAGACTAGGTATTCAACCATTTTCTAATTGGTTTTTTTTCTGACCTAGGTAGTTCTCTGACATGTGTCCAAATGACTACAAATATAAATCATATTCGATTATACCCTTTTTTCAAAAAATTGCAAAAAAACCACGAATTTCGAACCATATGAATAATCCTTTATGGCGCACCTAGCATCCACTCTTTACAGGGATTTTGTATATCTTATTGACTCATGCGCATTAATGTTTATAGTATAGATGGTGACATATATTTTAACTGTTATGACTGCGATTATGAGAGAACATGAGAGCAACTTTGTGCCAGAAATTAGCTGAACAACATACAAATTTAGAAATACATTCCAACAAGAAGAAATCCTGTGTATTTTACGCGAAACTACAAGATGACGTCAAATAGCTATAACCTGATTGAATTTCGAATATCTTCACAAACTATTCACCTCTAAGCTACCAAAAAGAGAAATTCCAAGCTGAGACAAAGAAACCGATATAAATTCAACATTATGAGTAATGCGCGAATCAAGATACAGAAGATGACCAGAATCATATATGGACGAGTATAAAGATTTGAAATCTATACTAGAAAATAACATAAAAAACAAAAAAGACTTTATGCAACTTTGAAGATTTTCAAGCAAAGATGAACTTCATATAGCTCTACCAGCATTTGCAAATAAATCATTCAATCCATTAAGAAACACAAGAAAGACACCAGACTTATGAGAGATTCGATCACTACTACACCTTCATTATATGTGTAAAGACCTTAGTAATGTGTATTGAGCGAGAGTAAAACTAAAAATTATCATGGATGGCATCGTGTATGCGCCAATATTTAATGAACCCATGGATGTGGTTTTTCAATATAAACAAGAACTAGAAAAACTTATTTCCATCACATGATGCAGCAATCTATCTATAATAGACATGTCAGAGCTACTGCCTAGTTTTAAGAATTTTGACAGCACTCACCAATCTACAAAAGAAAGGGTTTCAAAAAATCGGCATCTCACAAAAAACACACCAGCAGTCAACAATCTGATATCTAATACAAAACACAATCTAAATCTTAGTATGTATTCAATAGAAGATCTTGTATGAGCTATTGTATATGAAACCAATATCGAATTACATAATATAATCAAAGACCGGGCTGAAAAAAGCGCACTAGAATATCTAACATTTGTTCAAACACTGTATAGTGAAGAGATTGTTAAAAAATCTTTCCCAAATAGTATTAGGGCAACTTGCCATCCAAAACCATGACAACGATGAATCCACTTAGTTTGAAAGGGAAGCTATAATTATCCTTACAATGGGGTTCCATTTCGAGACTGAAATAAAGTAACCATAGTAAATGAAATTGATATGCTAATAAATAAGGATATTTATTGAGTTCACATCCAGTGAGACGAAAAACCAATTTTTTATATCCACAAAAAAACGAAAATAGATAATATCACTTATTCTTAGCGACGATGACCATTCATATTAAATTTCTTAATTTTCTTGTCGACGTTTTTTATTGATGTCTGATGCGCAATTCATATACTGATTTTGTATTTATTTTTATGAAAAAAGATGGACATACAATTATACAAAAACAACATGCATCAAGCTCACGAATATCTCCTAAAAGAATTTGCATGACTGCAATTATGAAGAGCTCATCCGTGAATCATTGAAAATGTTTCATTTGAAGCATATCCAGATATGTATCAGAAGATCAAAGACGTAGCAAGCATCATCACTATGGATTGACAAACATTGAAAGTTGAACCACGAGATAAATGAGTAATGTGAAAAATGGAAAAGGCAATATATGATGCTGGTCTTGGACTCGCTCCGATGAATCAATGAGATTACTTGATGATCAAGATTCCACCTCTCACGCAAGAGAGAAGAAAAGAGCTAGTAAAATTTTGTGAAAAGCTATGAGAACAGCAGAAAGTTGCTGTGAGAAACATAAGACAAGAAGCCATGAAAGAGATCAAAAGAGAGTTCGATGAAAAAACTCTTTCTGAAGATCAAAAAAAATATTGGGAATCGGAAATTGATCAACTTACAAAATCTCATACAGAAAAAATCGACTCATCAGTAGACGCAAAGAGTAGCGATGTGATGAAAGTATAAGTTTGGGGCTTCTACAAATAGGTTTTCGTCACACTTTCAACAAACAATATCAGAAACATTCAACAGAAAAAAAGAGCTATTATATCACATTATCACCACTTTACACAATCGAATTTCTAGATTATTCAACATTCTTTAAACAATGTGTTGATTTTCATAGATTTATGACTATTACAATTGTCGTTTAATACTTTTATTATGTAATATCTTTTTATACATGAGCAAATTATTTAAAAAGCTTCTTGTTGCTCTCGTTGGTACGATAAGTATACTTTCTTTATCAACTACCTTCGCTGCCGAAGAGGCTGCGCCGACTTTGTGAGATGCGTTACTTGGAGAAAATGCAAATTGGATATCAAGCATCACTACCACATGAGTAACTGCAACAAGCTTCACTATTGAATTCCCTGTCTATGTGAGCAATGGTGAACAGATCTTAAACTACGCAGTAAGCTATGTTCAAAACAAACCAATGTCTGCAGCAGATATTACAGACTACAAGAAAGTAGCATTCGAGGGCTCTGACGTAGTCATCACAAACAACAAGGTTGCAATCACCCTTGACGAACTCACTCCAAATACCACTTACAACTTTGTAGTAAACCCTATCAACAAAGATGGAATAGAACTCGAGTTCTCAGATGAATTTAGTGTCAAGACTCCTGCAGCCAATGGTTGATCGACAACAAACACAACCGATCCTGTAAACACAACAACAAACTGAGGCGATGATCAGCCCATGCTATGATCAGCAGATACAGCAGGCGCAAACTTCACATATGAGGTAAACAAAAATGCTGTTACTGTAAAGTGGAATGCAATTAGCGGAGCTCTCAAATTCCAATTTTCAATGAAGGAAGCTACAGCTGCTCAATACACATACCTGTGAGACGCAGATATCAGTGCTGAATCATACAACTTTCTTGTATGAAAAACCGGACTCTTCACAGTGAAAGTAGTTCCTGTTGATGGAGCTTGAAATCCAGCATGAGTTGAAAGGACTCTTAGCATCAAAATAGACGATCTTAGCCCACCGACTGGTACAGGTACTCCTCCTACATGAGCAGGATTGAACCTCATACTTATGTCTACATTTCTTATGATGTTGATGTATGTTGTTTATAGATTCAGAACAACAAAATAAATTTTCCCTATAACATAATCAGAAACCAAAAAAACCCCGCTATATGCAGGGGTTTTTGTTAATCCACACCAAAGAGATCTAACGCCCATTGACATTCAAGAGATACATTGCGCAGAAAGTAAAACCTGCTCCGAAGTTTATCTATTTTTTTTATTTCTATATAATGTAGGAGTTATTAGTTTTTTATTGAAACTCATGAAAAAACAAACCACTACAAGATTTACAGTATGATTACTCATTTGACTATGAGCTATCTTCCTGACACAACCTACTTTTGCATTGATTCCCGCAGAGTACAGACCAAACTATAAGTTTGCTGCTGAACTCGAAAAAGTACAAGAGATCAATGACAAGATCAATGCCAAAAGAAAGGGAGGCCAGGCTGTAGAAACATTCTACTTCAGGGAGCTTCTCAAAAACTACAATACTCTTTTCGAGTATATGCCACAAAATAGGGACTTTAAACCACTCTATGAAGTGTGTCGCGTAGGAGCAGAAGCACTATCTGTGACATATGATCCAAGTAGATTTAGTGAGTTCTACAACAACTGTCTTGCCCCACTAAATGAAAAGTTCAAGGAAATAGAAAATAATTATACTGTGGTTGCCAAGATAGCTGCTAATCCTGTGCAGTGATCTGCCCCTCTTACAGTCACATTTGACGCAAGAGCTAGCAACGATTCAGTTTCAAAAACTACGGTACCATCAAACAATCATTTCTGGTACTACACAGATACAAATTGAGTAGAACAAATCATCTGAAGGGGGCCAACAGTCAAGCATACATTCCAAAAAGAAGGTAACTATGTTGTTCACCTCACAGTAAGAAGCGCCAACAGCGATGATGGAATCTTCGACGATTCTGCTACTATCAACATAAATGTATGACCACAAGCAGCCAAATTAGTAATCTTAGCAAATGGGAGAAGACTAAGGGACGATATTCCTATCAAGTTTACCTCTCAAGAAGCAAATGAATGAATTAGAATTGACGGAGGTGCTACTACGCCATTATGATGAAGACAGATTATGAGACACGAGTGGGTAGTCACAAACTCTGACAATCAAGTTTTGTTTAGACAATGATCATTTAGCAACAACGCAAGAAACAATTGATCGCCTGGTAGCTTCAATCTGCCATTGCGCTCAAATTGAATATACAACGTACTTCTCACCATACAAGACAACGAAAACAACACGATGGAAGCATCTTATGATATCATCATATCAGACCCAATCGCAACTATCAAAGCTAATCCTGCTGAGTGATGAAACACATCTACAACATACTCATTTGATGCATCAACATCATACTCTGTCCAATCCTCTATTAGGAGTTATAGGTGGTTCGTAACAGATGAAAATGGCAACGAAGTGACATCTCAATCGTCAAAAACATTTCAATATAAATTTACGAAAGCATGAACATATAGGATTAGATTGAGGGTAGCAGATGAACTATGAAATGACAACGAAGAAGGATTGAATATATTTGTTGATTCTACGCCTCCTACTCCTCAGTTCACATACGAGCCTACGAAACAACGAGTGAAGCCATCTGAGTTTGTTCTTGATGCAGGATCTAGCTTTGATATCGACACAGTACAGTGATGAGAATCTATCAGTTATGAGCGATGATTTACCAACAACGACAATGTAACCATCGACAAATCATTTGATAATGGGAAAAGAATTCTAGTCTCTTTCAAGGAGAAGGGGACATATGCTGTGACACTTACAATAAAAGATAGCTATGGAAAAATAGCTCAGATTACAAGAAACATACAAGTTGAAAGTACACTAAGACCAAGATTTGCTATCAGACCATCGTCAGTCAAGCTTGGTGAAAACATCAACTTCATGATTAAAACAAACAAGAATATCAGCAACTACAAAGTAGATTACTGAGACGGGAAGGTAGAAAACAACACCAAAGAAGAATATAGCTACAAATACAAGACCGTATGAATGTATACTATCAGGGTGACAGCATATACCGACTCAGAAGAAAATACAATATCAACTACTGTATTTGTCTGAGATGCAAACAAACCGCTTCCTGCATACAGCGTCCTCAATGGGCAGTCTGAATTCATGCTACCTGAATGAGTGTGTGCTGCAGAATGAATCAACCAACCAGCATATATTGTAGAAAGGTATGGTGATGTAACAATAGACACAGCAGACTCACTCAATGTACAATGATCAAAAAACAATCTTGTATACTACTTCAAATGACAATACGACAGCACCACAGTAATTAGACAACAGCTAAGATACACATTCGACGAACTTTGATGCCAATACATAGACTTCACACTTGAAGATAGCTTTGTAAACAAAACTGAGAGAACAAGAATTTGGTTCAATGTAAAAAATGCCAAACCAAGATTAGACAATGTTCTCATGAACTTTCCACAACTTTGATCTACGTATGGTATTGGATTCTGAGTTGGGCAACAATCAAATAGCGAACAATTCGCTGTAGAATCAGACCCCCTCGTGCTCAAAATAGATGCAATCAATGCAAGCGATCCAGATGGTTCTGTAAGTAAATTCAAATGGTATTACTACAACACAGATGATCCCAATAGACTTCTTGAAATCAAATACACTCCAGGAAATACACCATATACATATTTCTCAATTCCAAGAGCTCCGTGACAATTTATGTTTGGGGTAGAAGCATATGATAACGACTGAGAGGGAGTAAAAAGTGAAGTTATCTTGTGACCATGACCAATTGTCTTCTTCCCGCCAGATACCAAAAACACGGATATCCCCATCGTGACACTAAAGGTAGATAGATCAAGTGGCAAGGTGTGAGATGAAATCACGCTTGAAGCAGTAGCAAGAATTATATCAAATAGAAGCGACTTCTCTACAAACTCTACCTACTCTTTCGATCTTGATGGAGACTGAACATATGATATCATCACAAAAGACAACAAAGTTACTCACGTCTACAAGACACCAGGTACATATAAGCCGAGAGTGAAGGTTACCTATAGGGAACGTTCGGGGATCTGAGTCGGAGAAGATGTTGTGATAGAAAAGTGAATCAAGGCATGATTCTTATATTCAGTAGTGTGAAATATTCTCGTAGTGAGAGATGCAAGCTATTGAAATCCATCTAGTCGTAAATTTTGTCTAGATAGAAATCTATGTCGCGACAACAATAGTGGCATCATAGAATGACGCTCGTACTTTGTACAACCATACAGCAAACCTGGGAAGTATGCAGTCAGGTATGATATTCAAGATCCAAATGGGAACCAATCATCGAAGTGAGACTTAATTGAAATCGGATCAGCACTTCCTGCCAATAGAGTTGGAATTGTGACTATTCCCTCATTCAATGACAAATGAGTATTAAGCGTATGAAACAGTCTCGAGAATAAGGTACTCTTCTATGTAGCTTATTCTGGACCGTGAGAGTGTTTTGTAGATACAGACATAGCTACTACCAGTACTGATGGAGCTAGTAGACCAGATATGGATAAGGATATAAAGTGTAATGCAGAAGCGCTAATTTCTTACGATCCGAGGTATTGAAAGTCAACAATAGCAAGAGTCTACTTTCAAGAGTGAGGAGAACTCAAAAGCAAAGACATCACAATCGAGTTCCTGGATAATGATATAGTTCTTGATGCTGCACAAGAAAAACTATACTATGATATTGATGAAATCCTCAAATGACTATGAAACTCTCAACCAAATCTTACGAGCCTTCTATTGAATCTAAGAAATGCAATAGTAGCAAGAGATGACACCTCGTCTATAGTCCTACAAACCAAAGACACGCTAGAACAAATATGAAGTAATCTCAGTACCGAATCTATGACCGCTATCTGGGCAGTACTGACTCGTCTTGAAAACGCGACTACGTGTTCTGCATCGCCAGAATCATGTAACGATTATCAATCATCTAAGGGGGGAATTATCAGACTTTTTCCACAAGCACGCAAAGAAGAAATAGCAAAAATATTTGAAGAACTTGAAAACAGCTCACAGCAAACACAAAGAGCACAACTTCTAGAAAAAATTAAAGCTATTGGAGATGAAGAACTGAAAAAATGAACTCTCAACACCGAGGACATCGAACAACTAGATGCAGAAATCTGTAGAATCGTCATATATTATGATATCACAGGCACAAGCTGTGTAAATCCTGAAGATGAGGGACTTTGAGAGACGCCTACAGATTCATGAAATACCAATGAGGGATGATCTTCACGATGAGGTATCCTGAAAATTGTGTGAATCATAGTATGAATACTTTGACTGTGATTTATTATCCTCGTAATCATATTTGCATTGAAAGCAAAAAAGAAACAAGAAGTAGCACAATAAGCCTAGCTCTTGATTCAGAAATACTCTTTCAATAAATGAACCGCTGCCAACGTATCTTCCGCAGCGGTTTTCTTGTAGCTTTGCGTCATCCCTCCCGCCATCACGCTAGAATAGTCTTCATTTATACGCTCTATGACGATCGCTGAATCTACCACAAATCATAATTGTTTGATGAAAGCATCAATCCCTGTCTGGACAGAGGATTTTTGAGAAGGATATCCAACAAGGATTTTTTCTACTTTATGCTCGATTACCTTGTGAGCCAAGTTGTAGAGTATGTTTTGGTCATTTTCAATTGATCAAATAGGAAAAATTATATCACTATGATTAAGCTTATAAGCCACTCCAATACGCTTCTTTCACCGGTCGATCGACATTGTTGACATTTCGCTTGCAACTATTTTGCTAAACAATATTCTTGGAACATATTTATATTGTATGCTTTCGCATGCGAAAAAAAACACTTTTTCAGACAATAAGTATACTGACAATCCTAACTGGCTTATTTTGACAAACAGCAACCGCCGACAATATTGATATTGTACAAGACAAGGCAAGACGCGCTATCGAGCAGACAAGATATATGGATGGCTATGGTATCTACACACTGCCAAGCAAAACAGCAACCTCAACCACCGTTTGGCTTCTTGATTATGAAGTGAAACAGTTCGAAGCGGATTTTGTGTTGTTGATTACCAACACCTACAAAGCTTCACCAAATAACAATGCATTTCTCACCACACTCGCACTTGAAAACACAAATTGGGAAAATAGATTTCTAGATACCACTATTGCTTGAAGAGAAAGAGCAAAAAACAAAATGCGATCATATATCTACAAAAACTTTCTCACAATCTGGAACGGCTGAGTTTTCACTACTCCAGCTCCACCAGTTTACAATCCAGGTAGGACTTTTACTGAAATTCAGGATTATACCACGCTAAATGGCAAAAGATACACGATACGAAAATCCAATGACAACCTATACCGATTTAGGAAAAACGATGGGAGATACTTCAAAACACTTTCTGCTGTCACTATGTATATTGAAATACAAAATCGCACTATCTATACTGCCCCAAACCAAAGAAGATATGGTATATTTAGAATTCAATGAAGATTCTATTTCAACAGAGACGAATGAAGCGTAAGTACACTTTCTCGAAGAACTTACAATGATACTATTGCTTACATAAATCAGCACAACCAACCAGTACCATGATGTGAGATTGTTTCAGAACGAAGGTGCTATTAGCTACCATTTTCAATATATCTCCATTTTCCTAGCCCAATCCCCTCAAGCGACCACCCACCAATTCTGTCACGACGAAGGTATACGACCTCATTTCCCACAGCAGCTAGCATCCTTTTGATTTGATGAAACTTTCACTCCACAATCTTGAGTCTAAAAGAGTGAGATCACTCTTTGATGGTCTTTGCTGGCAATGTTTTATATCAATCATCTAGCACCACTCACTCCTCAAGCGCAAAAAGTGCCTTATCGTGTATTTCGTCTCTAGTACGCACAAAGTACTCCTTTTCTAGATGTTTTTTTGGGGAAATTATCGTATGCGTAAACTGTCAATCGCTTGTACACAAAACAAGCCCCTCTGTGTCAAAATCCAATCTTCACGCCACATGTAGCATTGGCGCATATGGACAATCAGCCAAGAGCGTCTGATAGGATTTGTGTCATCACTCATCTATATCACTACAGACAATACCCGCTGGTTTGTGCAACAAAAGTGAAACATGCTCCTTGACCTCTATATCCATTCACAAATAATGAATCATCTGCCCATATGACACCTTGTGATCACTTTTGTATACTGGTTCTCAGTCCAACAACACAGATCATGATTGCAATACTTTTCAAACAGATCTTCTAGAAACCAAGCCCAATTGTGAAAGATATTTATCTAACCTTACGACCATTTTTATAGTATTTTATAATATATCAAAGAGCTACGATACCTATGATTCCCAGTCCAATTCGGCGCACATATGGAACTACCATGTCGTAATTCCCGATAAACAACCTAGATAAATAAACAATCACGGTAGCATATGTGATAGCTCACAATGCGTTATACAGCAAAAACACTCCGAACTTGGTATGCGATGTACCAGCAATAAATGGTAACATACCTCTCGTATAACTATTCCACTTGCTGGCAAAAAGCGCCCACTGTCAGTGATTTTTCACCATGTCTTTGAGCTTATCAATCCACTCTTGAGACAATCAAAACGTAGGACCATAGTGACGCAAAATTGAGTTTCATTTATATCTTCATAAACCATATGCAAAAATATCTCATACCACTCATGCTAATGCAACAACCAACACAGTGAAGGCAAAATTATTTTTTGCAATGAATCAGGCAATAAGCACCATGAAGGTCTGTCACGGGAAGGCGATATTGAAGAACGGGACTGATTCCAGGAATCCAATTGTAAAAATAAGTAGATAATTCTTCCATCACAACAATGATATAATTCAATCTAGTCGTTCTATCACAACAGTCAACAGTCCTGGGTTTATCATCAAAACCAATGCCAGTCCTACGCTTATTATGACAAGAAGTATGGACACCACATGTCATAAACCTATAAGAAACTTTTTCATATAATCGAGTATAGAAATTCTTTGTTGAAAATAAAGACAGAAAAACCATACTAAAGAATACTTATTTACATAAAAAACATACATATGGCTCTCTACCTTACATATCGTCCACAGACATTTGATCAATTAGTGTGACAAGAACATATAGCAAATATCCTCAAACCCAAAGTAGCTTCAGAAAACTGAACACACAGCAACTATCTATTTTATGGACCTAGGTGAACAGGAAAAACCTCTACTGCTCGTATTTTTGCCAAAGCACTCAACTGCCAAAACCCACAAAATGGCAATCCATGCAATCTCTGTGACAGTTGTGTTTCGATCACAGCAAACAAAGCGATAGATGTAGTAGAAATTGATGCCGCCTCTCATACATGAGTAGACAACGTAAGAGAGGAAATTATAGACAAGGCTCCATATCCGCCGTCTCAGTTAAAGAAAAAAGTATACATCATAGATGAAGTGCATATGCTTTCAAAACAAGCATTCAACGCACTTTTAAAAATCATGGAGGAACCACCACGCTATTTGGTCTTCGTACTTGCAACCACCGAAATCAACAAAGTACCCGAAACAATCATATCTCGTTGCCAAATATTCACATTCAAAAAGCTTCCCATCAACAAATTGACAGATCACCTACGCATGATTTGCACCAAGGAATGATTCCCATTCACAGAAGAGGCAATTACAAGTATCGCCAAAATTGCTGATGGATGCGCTCGCGATGCGGTGAAATATCTTGATCAAGTTAGTATCCTAGGAGAAATAAATCAAGAACACGTGACGGGTTTTTTGGGGGTTGCTTCAGAACAACTTATGAAAGATTTTCTACAAAGCATCATCACAAAAGATCTTCCCATGGCAATGAGATCTATAGACAATCTACTTGCCAGCTGAGTAGATATACAGAACTTTATCAAGCAGTGCCTTATATATATTGAAGAACACATAGAAGAGGACGTAAGCTGAAATCTGCTCTGCGCAAGTGTTTTCAAACAGATTCTCTATGGGATAAAATCATTTCCTGTGCCATCGATTCTCATGAAGATGGAAGTGCACAAGGCAATTGTCGGCACAGATCAGCAACCATCGACTATCACAAAAGCACAACCCAAGATTGAAGATAGCGTAGTTTTTGTAGGTGACAGTGCTAAGGTAGTCATACCTACTAATCAAGTCTCAGCACCTAGCTCTGCTCCACAACCTCAATCCACAGAAAAACCACAGACAAACAATTCGCTCATTGCCATAGCTTCTCACCCAGAGATCAAACCAAATATCAAATCAATACTAGAAAAATACTGTCTCCTTGAAGAAAACAACTGACAAACAACTCTCTATGTATTCAACAAACTACAATGAACGATTTTACAGAAACCAGAAAATCGAGTAAGCGTAGAGAAAAGCTTCAAGCAACTAAGCGGATCTACACAGTGACTCATTATCAAAATGATATCAAAAGAAGAATATCTTGCGCTTAAATTATAGCACTACTCTTTCACAAACTTTGCTATATCTATAGTTCATTTTTTCTTATTACCAGCCGTATCTTGTACCTCATAAACCAACTCTTGCGGTATTTGCACACTCAATGAAGCAACATTGCTATCAAACTTTTTCAAAACTACGCCATTGGTCATACTAATTGTTCATCATTGAATAGCAGATTCATTGTCGATGAACAGCATTACTACATCATATTGCGTGTCTGATTTTTTAGTTACTGAAACCCTATCATTTAGGAGCTCTGGGAGTCACGAATCTACATCAAGCATCGAAACACTTACATCTTGTCTCGCATATCATCATTCATTGTTGATTGCCAATATACTAATTGTATATGGAGGAGTAGACTGTGGTATTGTAATTTTCTTAATATCAGAAAGGTTTGTCTTCCCTCCATATTGATACTCTGCAACATTTATGTTGTTAACCAACACCCTTACACCAACAATCGGCTTAGAAGAGGTTACATCATACCATATGTTTGTCATGGACATTACTCATCATCATGCGGTCGGTTTTCTTACGCTGAGTTGAATACTTGGATCTACCTGTAAAAGTTCGCGATTTTCACACACCATATCTGGCTCTTTCAATACCATTCATTGAAGATTAAATCACTCACTGTTGGCTCAGGTAGACGTGGCAGATCATGTTCAAACTTGTGATGAGAGCCAGTTTGTGATATCTGGGATATCCATTCCATTTGGCATAAAAGAAATTGGTCTTATGATGTATGTATTGAGTATATCGTATCTTGGTGTAGATTCAGTCACCTTCCCCATACATGCCTTATCTACCTGTATTGGCGAGAATGCATCATCTATTGCTGTTGGTAACGTATTGATATATCACATACTTGAAAGTACAAAGCCCTCAGGTGTAATATCAGACGGCAACTTCCCAGACATTTTTGAAATAGAAACATTTTTCACTTCGACCTGCGAAACATCTTCACTTTGAATCTTTTTCTCTTTCAATAATTCTGTGAAAAATTGTCTAAATATCTTTCCATTTACCCATCACCCATATGCATTTGGATTCATAGCATTCCCTTGTGTATTTCATGCCCAAAACACAGCGACCTTAGATGGCGTATATCCAGCCAACCATCAATCTCTTGGTAGGCTTTTATTGGTCACCGGATCTCTAAGATTTGTTGTTCACGACTTGTTTGCATAGGTCAAACCACGTACGATAAAATTGTTTACCCATGAACTAGGAAGATTTGAGCTATCTGCCAATATTTTCCACAAAAGGTATGCCACCCCTTCTGGAATAATCTGAGATTGCTGCTGTGGTTGTTTTTGGTAAATGATTTGTCAATCTGAACCCCTAATTTCAAGGATTGGATTAATTTTTGCCGGACGTCACATAGCACTCAAATGCATATATGCATTGGCGAGCTCTAGCATTTTAAGTTCTCAAGCTCATATAGCGAGTGGATACCCATAGTCCTTGTTTGCGTCATATGACTTGATTCATATGTCGTTCAAAAACGGTATAATTTTGTCTTGTCATCATACAGCATAATACATTTTGATAGCTGGTATGTTTCTACTATATCAAAGAGCTTTCTTGATTGACATAGGTCACATGAAACCACCATCACTATTCCCTGGTTCATCAGGTCCGATTTTGAACTTCAAATCAAAAATCGTCGAATCTATTGTCAAAGGAAGATTCATAAATCCATACGTATAAATCAGTGGCTTGATAGACGATCACGGCTGTCTTGGCTGTTGCACCATGTCGACATTTCAGTCTATATCTTGATTATTATAGTCTGCAGATCAAACATAGGCTAAAACATCACCATCACGAGAATCTATATATACTAAGGAGCTGTTGTTTGCACCATATGAGTTTACTGTTGCAATATTGTCCACCACGCTCTTTTCCGCAATTTCTTGAGCCCTACCATCAAGCGTTGTCTTGATTTGCAGTCATCATTTCGCCAACTCTTCTTCAGTAAAACACCTTGGTATAAGATTTTGCTCACATCAAGTTGACTTCAAAAACTCCTGCACCCAAAAAACGAAATGAGGTGCCTTAATGTCGACGCGCGCTGTCTTGAATTGATATCAAACCCCTTCTACCAAAGCCTCCTTTACCTTCTCCACATCTATATATCAATCCTCATGCATTCTAGATAATACATAGTCTTTCCTACCAGGAACATATGTTGCGTTGTATTTTTTTCACTCCACCTCGAAAGAAAAGTCACCACGATCAGCTACCCACACACTTACCCCATCTCAAGACCTATCAATTCACCTATCGCTTGTCTTGATGTTCTCGACAAATCTTCTAGTTGCCTCAACGATTACTCATGTTCAGATCTGCACATCTTTATCGTCTACAAGCACGACATCCAGCCTTCCCATGATACGTTCAGCATTTCTATATGGATTGAATGTTGATGGCAACTGAAAGGTCGAGGCCAAAACAGACGACTCCAAAACAGTCAAATCCTTTGCTTTCTTCCCATAATATGTATTTGCTGCGGCTTCTACACCATATGCATTGTTTCCCAAAAAGACATAATTTAAATACATCTCCAATATCCTATTTTTGATCTCTCTCTGTCTTTCTGACGACGACAAACTTGGATTTTCTTTGTCAATCTGAGCTTCTAAATAGTCATCAATTTTGATTGCCATCACTATCTCCTTCATCTTTCTTACCAAGGTTTTTTCACTTGTAAGAAAAACGTTTTTTATCAATTGCTGAGTAATTGTAGATCATCATCATCACTGTAGATTCAAGTTCACAGCAGCGCTAACTGCCGCTCTCACAATCCCCATCACCGACACTCACTTGTTTGTCCAAAAATCCTTATCTTCTGCTGCAACAATAGCGTTTACCATATTCTCAGAAATATCCTGTATCTTCACATATTGTCTATTTTGATCAAACACCTTATATAAGGATGCGCCATCTCTATCAACGATGTTGGTTGTTTGTGCAAACGTCTCCTGGATTTTATCAAACTGAGGAAGTCCCCTTATAATCACAACATAAAACCAGAGGAGTCAAACCAAAATCAATACTAAAATAATCACCAGAGCTCATTGCCAAACTCATTTCAATGCAGAAAGATTGATTTTTTTCCGCGAAAAAAGGTCTCTAATTGCATCCAGAGATATGGCGATTTTTTCTCTTTTTTTGTCCCCCATATATATACGTCACATTGGCCTTCTTCTATAGTGTTTCATCATACGGCAAATATAGTAAAACAAGTGTTTGTTTTAGTATACGAATCTTAGATAAAAATGCGACAGAAAAACGAAAAAAAGAGAGCTACCCCTCTTTTTTTCATTAGAATTTAGTAAATATAACCCATTGCTAGATCCTTATCCACAACACGCCTTGTCACAATATTTCTTCACTTATAATTCATATCTGTAAGTATTATGTTGTCACCATCAATCTGTTCTACATATCAAACGTGACCATACCCACTCGCACCTCTTCATGGAGCAAATACAGCTATCGCTCAAACTCTTGGAGATTTTCACACAGCATTTCATGCTTTTTGCGCGTTTGCATACCAAGCCCCAGCATTTCATCTAAATCTTAGGTCTGGATTTCCAAAGATATCGGGTCTTTTGGATGCAGCATAACTTGTACAGTATCATGCAGCAAATCAGTAATTTCATCTATCCTTTTGGAACCACGTAGCCAATATACTTCCCTTGTCATATCAGATTATACCATTTGTTCATCCAGCCGGCCCTCAAGCACTTACAATCTGTGCGGTTGGTTTTTTGGCTGGCTTAGTTTCTTGTTTTGCTGGTTGTACTGGTTTATCTTCTTTAGCGGGCTTGTTTGTTGGCTTCTGTTCTGTTGGTTTAGGTTGCTCTACAGCAAGAAGCACTGGTTCTGGGTTTGGATCTTCTAGAATTCATTTTTTGATTGCATCTTGCTCAGATATCGTCAAGAATAGCTCATCTCACTCTTGCAGGATTGATTTACTATCTGATATATTGTTGAGCGCCTTGATATCATCTTCATTTAGGTTGTATTGCTTAGCGAACTCCGCTACAGAGGTCCTTGATGTCATAGCCACCACAATACCAGGCAGATCACTTATGGTAAGCTTGTTGATTGCTATTCAGTCTTTATTGACGATCGTTCCATTTCCGCGAACTTGAGCGTCATTTCATAGAGAATTTATTCTTCTAATATTTGCTATTGTCGTTCAGATGTTTTGTGCAATTTCTTCAAGTGTATCTCATGGCTTGATCACATATGTTATATTACCTCCTCCTACAGAATCGTCAATGATTACATTGTCCAGCCTAACGGCTACAGATTCTTCCTTGTCAGCAAGACTCATATCTACAAAGTTAGCTTTCACAGGGAATGGCTCCAATGCAACTTGGAACTTATCAGCATAAATTATGAGGTAGTTGAATATAAACAAATTGAAGACCGTAACGATGAACTTTATAATATATTGGTGTCTACGATACTTTGGCATGAATACATTAGATTGTAAATGGCGGAGAGAGAGGGATTCGAACCCACGGACCGGTCGCCCGGTCAACTGTTTTCAAGACAGCCGCATTCAACCGCTCTGCCATCTCTCCACACATGTGGTTGCAGTATTTGCTTCCTATTGGTTGAATGTTGCCTGAAGGCAATGTAATAGAATGTACGATTTCGGAATTGATTTTCAAGTGCATTTCTCTATCCTGTATATAATTGTATCAGCAAGACCTACAATAGCAACTTTACACATTGACATATTTAAACAAAATATGGAAACAACGTATTCCCTGCAGACATGAGCCAGAAATCCAATATTAAGAGAAAAGGCACACCATATTGACAAAATAACCAGAGACATTAGGGTATTTTGTGCTACACTGTTAGAAAAGATGTATGAATATGAATGAGTATGACTAGCGGCGCCCCAAATCGGTGTATCAAAAAGAATAATTGCTGTGACTTTTTGGAAAGAAAAAAACAAAAAACAGATCTGCGCATGAGATGCTGTCATGATAAATCCAACCATCACACGGAGGTCAGATGAAAAATATGTATTTGAGGAGGCTTGTCTATCTTTGCCCGGGAAGAAGTGAGATGTGCTTAGAGACCGCCACATCAAGGTACACTACAAAAGTCCAGACGGGAAAGAACATGTGAAAAAACTTTCTGATCTCAGCGCAGTGATTGTGCAACACGAAATAGATCACCTAGACGGTGTCTTGTTTATTGATAAACTTCTTGATTAGAAATTATGATGCTGATTGTTCACCACCTTCGCTAGCAGCCGGTCCCCCTTCTGCTCAAGGCGCTCATTGTGCCAAAGAGTCGATAAAACCACCGATCAAAATAGACAAAACATCTTCATCCTTTTCTACAGTTTGTCCAGTAAGCTCTTTAAAAACCTCTTTTAGTTTTTGAATTGCATCATACAATTCCTGTGTAACTTCGATCGTTTTCTTTTCCATTTTTCATAAAAAATACAGATAAATCATCACCATAGTACGATTTCTGAAAGAAAAAACAAACAGATTTGTAAAAAAACAAATCATTCGTTGCATTTATTCTCTATTTTTATATAGTAATACGCACACATCAAATGGCACTATGCCGGAGTGGTCTAACGGCGGGATCTGCAAAGTCTTCGTTCGTGGGTTCGAATCCCACTGGTGCCTCCATAATATATAAATCATACCCTTGTGGTATTTTTTTGTATTTATTTTGTTGTTTTGTTGTGGCGTCGATCTAAGGTTGTGCCAACAAAAGTGAAATTTTACACTACATGCACATCATAAAAAACCGAACCACTATTCAGAAATCTTTGCGATATAAAGGAATCTATGTATTGTGTTTATAGTATTCATTAGAATTTACTGATGAGAAAACAACAAATGAGTAATTACCATTGGCTAGCTTCTTTTTCATTACAAAATTTTGATCTGTCTCTGTAATATTAAGATCATTTTGTGCATTTTTCAATGCTTCCGATTCAGAAGATCACTGGGCAAAAGTAAATTTATATTGTTGATTATCAACAAAAAACCTATTAGCTCAATCAGGAAATTCATATCATTTTTTAGACATAGAACCATCTATAAATCTATCTTTTACTTCTTCTCAAGAATTGATATTGCTTGAAAGTTTTATTTCTGATTTCAATTTCGTCATTGTCTTTTATCGAGGCCTGCTTCATTAACTTTCCTTTCCACAATGTTTGAAGCTCTATTTATTTACTCGTCGATTTTCTTAGGGAAATATCAATTTATCTCTCCTATATGGTTTTCAATAAGTTTGATAATTTGATCAATGTCTTCATCTGTACAATTTCAGAGTTCAACCATAGCTATGACGCCAGTTATTACATCTCGGTGTGGTTCTAATTTTTTTAATAATTCTAAGACATACTGTTTCTTGTTCATATGCTAATGAGAGATAAATATTTCTCCTCACAACCATATTACTTTTCAATGTGTAAACAACGCTAGGATTCCTACATATGAAAGCAAACCAATACGGGTTTGCTTTTTTATTCCTCAAACAACTACGACGCTATACTACCCAATCCTCAAAGAAGCTTGTCTGCATTCATTTTGTCGTTTTTTTCAGATAGAGCCTGGTCTTTTTTTCTTTTTCACAACTCATATTCTGACAACAACCTCGTTAATCCTTCATGGATTGTCATATATCATCAGTTTTTTATATCGATCAGGTGCTTAATATCCTTTTGTGATTTCGCCTCTCTCAGTCTCTTAACCAAATGTTCTTTAGTGTTTTTAATATCAACAGCTCTACTTTGCATTCAATTTGCTCAATACACTTCATCAAGAGGTTTTCTCAACCTGTCAAAATATTTTTTTCTATCTCACGCACTCAATTTACATAGTTGCTTAATAACATCCTCATTCCTTTCTAATATGTCTCTTTTGGCTTCAATATAATCTCAGTCTTCACTTGATATATTCATAATTCCCATATCTTTTCCTAAATCTAAGCTCTTGGTGCTCCAATTAACATCAGCCTTCAAATCATGTAAACCATCATGAGTGAAGGTGTGTTCATCATCCCGATCAATCTTATCGGCGCCGAATTTTGCTATTTTTTCAGTTGCATCAGACAGTGTTTTGATTGTGTGCTCAAAGTTCATTTTGCGAAAGTTACGAGCCTTTTTTATAAGTTGTTCCCAAGAACCTTGTCATTTAGACAGTCTTTTCTCAAAATCCAAATAGTCTTTTTCAAACACCCCCGCTCACAGGTGTTTGTAATTTGAAAGGTAGCCATCTCTAGATCGCAACAACATTAAGGCTTCTTTTTTAGTCTCATCATAAAAAGAAGCATACTCCTTTTTTTGCTCCTTAATGGCTGCGATTGTTTGTTCTGCCCCCTTTGGCAAAGGAATACTTTCCCAACGCGCCTCCATAGACTCTTGGTTTTTTTCTCAACACATTTTGGTTTTATAAAAAACTAAATAACAGATATCAATACTTTAATCTATATTTTAATGGTTTTTTTTAAAATGTCAAAAATCCGCGCCCTTTTTGTATTTTAAAAAGCGTGCGTTTCCTTAGACTACCTCCAATGTACAACTTCTACCAATCCACCATCTGGAAAAAGCTCAATCAAGACATATATCAAAAGCCAACAGACACTGTTTTGTTGTTCTGAAAAGAGTATCAATGTATCTTGCGACAAAAAAAGATATGGCCGACTAGGCTATGCCGAATACAGATTTTGGGGGTGAATAACA
Organism: Candidatus Absconditabacterales bacterium; assembly: GCA_039809345.1. Lineage (GTDB taxonomy): Bacteria > Patescibacteriota > Gracilibacteria > Absconditabacterales > Absconditicoccaceae > JBDHUW01. Next base: position 114,521 of record JBDHUW010000001.1, read on the forward strand.
TTTGATTGCGTGATATGGCCACGCGGAAACAGCAACTAGCTCCACTTGTCAAAAAACACAATCCTATCTACATTCAACTTGGGAGCGTATCTGTTCTTCAAAAAGCGACTGTAGAGCTGCTCCATAGCGAAAACTTCATACAAGATGAGGTCAGAACACGCGAAGAAAACAACAAAAAGATATTATCTCTGTGATTCAAAAAAGCGATCAAGGAGAATCTTCCACCCAGCACCTACACGATCGACCTCACTAGATCTCAAGAACTCATATTTGCAGATTTCAAAAAGAGACACAGAATCATCATCAACAAGGCAATCAAGCACAATATACAAACACGCACTGCTCAACCAACAGAGTGTGAGACTTTCTATGAGCTACTTACAAACACCTGACAGGAAAAGTGATTCAGTGTTGTATGAAAAAATGCATTCAAAAAACTGATGGACTTCTTGGATCAGACATGATATTGAAAGCTCTACATCGCTACACTTGATGATAAGATCGTTGCATGAGCAATATATCTTATCGACAAAGAAAATGAGATGTGAATCTATCTCTATGGAGGAACAGACAGATCTGTACACAACACATGAGCAAGCCAGCTACTGCACAGAAATGTATTTATCAACCTCAAGGAAATGGGCATCAAAACAATTGACCTGCTTTGAGGATGACCTACATGATACCCAGACCATCCACTTGCGAAAGTAGGAATGTTCAAAGAGGGGTTCGGTTGAAAAAAAACCGACTATGAGGGGTCATTTGACCTTGTATATAGGCCAATTCTGTATAAGATCCGAGCTCTTTTACGCAAACATACTTAACCCCACCATGAAAAAAGTAACCCTTGATCTGGTACTTGAAAATATAGATATTTACACAGACCGCATCAAAGATTGAGCTGTTTTTGTCTATCCTACCGACTCTCTCTATGGAATTGGGGCTATGGCTACTAGAAAAAACATAGAAAAAATATCGTCTTTGAAAAACAGGGGTGAAAATAAAAAAATGAGTATTATCGCTCCATCTTTCGAGCGAATAGAAGAAAGATTTATATTAGAAAATAAGGACTTTCTCTATCAACACTTTAAGAAGCTATCTGCTACTACTTTCGTTATTGAACCAAAAGAAAACTACAAAGAACTACTTTTCTATGGAAACAGCAACGACACCACACTCTGAGTTAGAATCATCAACCATCCACTACAAAAAATTGTCGAGCATCTAAACGAACCAATTATATCAACATCGGCAAATATGGCATGAGAAAAGAATATAGTCACTATAGATGAAATTGATAAAAAAATAGTGGATGGTGTAGATTTTATTATAGATTGAGGATCAGTAAGATGAAAACCATCCTCACTGCTATTTGACAAAACGAGAGAGATCATTACAAGAATATAATTATTACCATCCATCATGCTCTATTTCATACCAACGCCTATAGGCAACAAAGAAGACATCACACTACGCGGGCTCAGACTACTAAACGAGCTTACAACTTTTTTTTGTGAGGATACAAGGAGATTCAAAGACCTCTGTAGACTCTACGAGATTGACTACTCCACCAAAAAACTATACCCATTCACGAGTTTTACAGACACATCTAAACTCAACCACTATATCAATATCATATCTACTACCGAATGTGGCGTAGTTTCTGAAGCGGGCACACCAGGACTGTCGGATCCATGAAAATCATTGATCAAATTATGTCGAGAGCATGGGCTCCCGTTTGATGTTTTACCGGGAGCAAATGCTCTTGTGCCTGCCGTAGTAGGCGCTTATACAAACACAACATCATTTATATACTATGGTTTTCTTCCTCCAAAAAAATGAAGACAAAGCATCCTCAAGGAAATTATGGGACAGGAAAAACCAGCAATTCTCTATGAGTCGGTGCATAGGATAGAAAAACTTATTACGGAACTACAAACCCTAGAATTTAATTGAGAAGTGGGGATTCGGAGAGAGTTGTCTAAAAAATTTGAACAAAAAGTACGGGGCACTATACAAGAAATCAAACAAAAAATCTCCACTTGAGAGATACCAATCAAATGAGAATTTGTAGTGATTTTAGCGCCTAAAAAATAAACTATGATCACATTCATTTATTTTGGCAGAGTTACACACGAAAAGGGGGTTGATCTTATGATTGAAGCTTTTTCTCAACTCTATGATGAATGAATCACCAACCGATCTCTTTCTATATACTGAGACGGTGATCGATGAAACTTTTGTGCATCTCGAGCCAAAAAAATCCCCCACAACGCGCACTATTATTGACGAACGTCTCAGAATACAATTCACAATGCCCTTCGTTCTATGCATTACTGCATTATGCCTTCCAGAGTAATCGAAAGCTTTTGAATGAGCGCCTTAGAATCTCTTTCACATTGAGTGAGCATAATCTGAACTAGAAAATGATGACTCGAGCAGTTTATCATAGATGATTATGATTGTGAAAAGCGCCCACTCTATGAAATATTGAAAAAAATTATTACAAGTTTTTCTCAAGAAAAACGAAAGAAGGATTCAAAACTTGCTCACGAAATTGCACAAAAATATACGAGAGAAGCATGGCTAAAAAAAGTCATATCCATGGGAGACATCAAAACAACATTTCTCATATCAGACTATATAGCTAGGGTTTGAGGCATAGAGTCAACACTCTTCAACAGCAAGCACATCATAGAAGACCAATGATGACAAGTGTATATGTTTTGATGGAAGCTAAAAAAAACAAAAAGGATCTGACTATGGAGAAAATTATGACTAATTAGCACCGCATACAACCGATCAAATTACCGAAAGATATCTAGATGACAAAAGAAATACAATCCTTCTCTGATATGGCTTCACTCAGTAAACAGACACCTGGGACGACTTCCCATCAGTGCACTAGAAAAAAGGAAGAATTGCAGCATATGGTGTAGCGTCCATGATCTATGAATGTTTCATCCTTATGGTGCATCTATAGAAAACATCAATCAGTTACCGGACTTTACTGTCTCATGATTCACTCAAGTATCAAAAAATCCTCTCAAGAAAGTTATGATCTTTTTAAAATTTCTCAACATACACTTTCTAAAAAAACAATTAGAAAAAAAAGTGGACCTATGGATTGTGCCTAGCGAATTTATGATAGATACAATACATCATAAGCGATGAATACCAAAAGAAAAAATAAAAGTTCTTCCTCATTTTATTTAAACAGATTCACATTGTATGCAATACAAAACCTCTCTCTTTATTTTTCGTCAAGACTTTAGAATTCACGACAATAGATGATTTCTCGAAGCAATTAAACTATCTAAAGAAGTTCTCCCCGTATTCATTTTTGATGAAAACATTCTTTCTTGATTTCCCATTGGTTCTCCAGTGGTTTGATTTATTTATGATGCAGTCATCTCACTAGACAAACAACTACGCCAAAAATGATCCTATCTCCATATATGCTTTTGAAAATCAGAAGAAATCATAAAAGAACTTATTGAAACATACCATATAGATGCACTTTTTCACAATGAATCATACGGTTACAATGCTCTCCAAAGAGACATCAAAGTCAAAGATCTTTGTAAGCATTACAATATTGCTCACCACGCAATACACGACTTTCTCATCGTGCCAATAGAAGCAATCCCTCCGAGGAAGGTATTTACCCCGTTTTATAAACTCTGGTCTACACACCTCAATTCAAATCCTCAATATATATATGTCTTGCCGGCCCCTCAAAAAATAACATCTCCTCAGATAGGAATAGGAATAGAAAAAGAAAATCATCACACCATATACCAAAAGCTTCATTCTCCCAAGAACAAGTTCCGACCTGTAGAATTGTGGAAAAAAAGAATCGAACAGTTTTCATTTGCAACATATGACGACACGAGAAATATCCCCTCGGTCGACTGATCATCAAAATTAAGTCCATATATCAGGTTTTGACTTCTTTCACCAAGAGAGGTATATCAAAAGGCCAAAAGCGTCTGAGCAAATATTTATATCAGCGAGCTTGCATGGCGTGAATTTTGGCAACACATTTTTTATAATTTTCCCTACTCTCGCGACCTAGAATTTCAGGAGAAAAGGAGAAATATGCCACGAAAAAACAATCCGAATCACTTCACTGCTTGGCAAAAATGAGTTACTGGTTATCCTCTTGTTGATGCTGGTATGAGACAACTTGCAACAGAAAATCGAATGCACAATAGGGTCCGCATGGTTGTAGCTTCATTTCTTACCAAAGACCTACTCATTGATCGGCGTTGGTGAGAAAAACACTTTGCAAATCTCCTCATTGACTATGATACCAATGTAAACATATGAAATCGACAGTGGTCAGCCAGCGTTGGAGCGGATCCCAAACCGTTGAGAATTTTTTCTCCAATGCTGCAATCTGAAAGATTTGATCCTGAATGCACCTATATCAAAAAGCGAATCCCCGAACTCAGGGGCATTGATCCGAAAAAGATACACGATCCACTAAAGTATGATTTAGGCTACGCCAAACCGATCGTCGATCACTATGAACGAAGCAAGCTTGCTAAACAAATATATATGGAAAACTCGTCAAAAGACATTATTTAGTTTCTATTAAGGTGAATTTATATATAGAGTAAATTCTCTGTCATGACCAATCTCTTGTATCGCCCACAAATGAAAACATCATCACGTATTGCTCTGCAGTTTACACTGTGGGTAGCAATAATTTCTGGCATATTGCTTGCGATATTAAACACGGTTTTCATGTATTGATGGGTTCGTAGTGAAAGACAAAACGTGACTCAATTCGTAGTTCTCAAAAACATACAGCCACGCAATCCTTATACAGACACACTTCAACGCCAAGAAAGAGTAATGGCATTTCCTGACATTGCTTTTAGTCCTCATGATTTTCCATCTTTTTGGGGAATAAAACGTCTCCGTTTGTTTGACTGACGTCGATGGATCGTGGGTAAAAGTGCCAATTATTTTGTACTATTTGATGTCTCTCAAAATATAAATCGTCAAATCTGACTTCTTTCTATTAGCACAATTTCGTGGTTATCGGTAGTTTTTTGTAGTTTCATATTTTGACGTTTTTTTGTAGAATACTCACTTCGCGACCTTCGTATCTTATCAAAAAGGGTTGGGAAAAGAGATGTATCAAAAGCCAATTGATGACTAACATTTTCTCACCTTCCAGAATACGACGAAATAAACAATATTGCAAAATCAATCGAAACGCTTGAATCTCGCATTCAATGATACTATAGCAACCTTCGTCACTTTGTTTGAAATGTTTCACATGAACTCAAAACACCACTGATGGTGATGAAGTCTGAAATTGACATCACCAAGCGTACACTTGAATATGAATGATTTGTTAAAAAAATTGAAGAAAACATACTTTCCATGCAAAACATGATAGATACGCTGTTGATGCTCACGCGTCTTCAATCACAAGAAGCGGTAGAAAAAACAAGTGTTGCTCTAGAAGAAATCATCAAGGATGGAGTAGACCAGCAGAAAAAAAAGCATTCTTCCAAGCCTATGCAGGTTCACACAAAATGACTAGAGAATATATATATAGACTGAAACGAACAACTTATGAAAATCATGCTAAACAACATCATAGACAACGCATGGAAATACTCACCAGAACACACTAGAATCACCATTTCTTACGAGGATGATTCTTTGAAAATAGAAAACGCTTGAAGCATTTCCCAAGACATCATAGAGAACATGCGAACTCCATTTTGGCAAGCAGACAAGAACCGCTGAGACGGAGCATGAATATGATTGTCGTTGGTAAAAGAGATTGTCCGTCTTCATGGTTGGCATATTGCATATACAAGTGAAAGTGAAAATGTTGTTTGTAAAATTTCATTTATATATTAGTATTCAAAAATGCACATACTTGTAATCGAAGACAATAAAACAATTGCTGAAAATGAAAAAAGATTTTTAGAGCTTGAATGACACACGGTAGATGTGGAGTATGATGGTAATTCTGGACTAGAGAAAGCGCTATCCAACACTTACGACATCATCATACTAGATTTGATGTTACCATGACTAGATTGAATCTCCGTATGCAAACAACTTCGTGAGAAAAAGCAAACACCTATAATCATGGCCACAGCAAAATGAGAACTAGAAGATAAGGGAGAGTGATTTGAAACGGGCGCAGATGATTATATTGTAAAACCATTCGCGCTTGAGGAACTTGTAATGCGCATCAATGCGGTTCTAAAGAGAAGCGAGTTACCAAACGTCTATCGTTTTGGAGATGTTGAGGTATTGCCTGACGAACAAAGGATTATAAAAAACGGAGAAGAGGTAAAGTTTACTCACAAAGAATTTCTTCTTATCGAATATCTCGCACAACGTCAATGACAAGCCATATCTCGTACAGATCTTATAGATTATATTTGGGGATGAGATTCTCGAGAAAATGACGCAACACTAGATGTATATATCGCCAACGTAAGAAAAAAACTCTGAAAAGATACTATTGAAACCATCAAGGGGTATGGTTATAAAATTATCTAATGGAAAAAAGAATTGATGTATTTCTTCAACAGCTCCCCAAAAACAAGGTTGTGTATTTAAAATCAATCACCGCCCTTTTTGATATTTCCAAAGCAGACCTAATTGAGTATCTAGAAAAGATGGGAAAGAAATATCTACACATGATTGTTCTTGCCAACAGGACTCCACTCATCAAAGAAATGAACTTTCTCAAATCAACCCACGCTCTTTTTAAAAAACGTCAAATTGCATACACTAAAGATAAAGTAGATAAATCACACATTTGGGATCCTTTGTGTACCAATTTCTACCTTTCCTTGCAAACCGACGACTCTAGTTTTATAGAATTTGCTCAGGTGTTGTCACACAAACTCTCACTACAAAACCCCAATACAATTCAAAAAAAACCAAATCAGTATCACATCACACTTGCCGATCTTCATGGCGTCAATATCAACAATGCTCTTTTTACACAAATCGATTACACCCTAGTTTGACTTCCAAACATAATCATAGACGCATCGCTTCAAAAACCAATCATCGACAAGAAAAAACAAAAGGTCGTATTTCGACTATATGTAGACCACAATCCTTATATTTTGACACTACATCATGCACTAAGTGCATTTATACCACGAAAAACAGAAAAAAAATTCACCCCACACATTACCCTGTTGAAGATACTAAAATCGACACAATATAGCGACTGATACAAAGATATCGTGACAAGAATTACCACAAGATTCAACAAGATGGTGATCACAGCAAATATTGATGGTCAAAAAGAGATCTCCCTTTTCGAAAAAAACATATAACTTCAACTAGCTATTTTTCTAATTTTTCATAAAAGTAGGATAAATTTTACTTTTCATACCAAGATTACCAATGAACCAACTATGTGAAAATCATCAAATACTGTGAACGGTCACTATGAGCGAAAAGTGACAAATTGTAATTCCCATTGAAGCTAGAAAAAAACTATGACTTCAAGGATGAGATCAATTGATGATTATAGCAAAGTGAGAAATTGCTATATGACTCGTCAAAACATCCAACCTGCAAGCACTGATCGACATGCTACAGGATGAAGTAAAACATCTAAAAAAATCTACATCACAATAATATTTTATTATTCTCCCCCTTGAGATGAAAAGAAAACGTATACTCTGAATAGCATTGATAATCGTAATCACAATAATCCTCTCACAGGTTTTTTCTAAGCCAAAAAAAGAGTCAACAGAAGAGGAAAAACAAAATTTCACCATAAAAACCATGACAATTGGTTGAGAATGATGAAACACGACCATCACCAAAAACGCCAGAATTGAATGAATAAGCGAAATTACACTTTCTGCGCAGGTTTGATGACGTGTTCGCTCATTGAATGCAACGATATGAGAAAACGTTTCCATATGAACAAACATAGCACAGCTTACTGATACCCAGTGATCTTTGATTTTTAGGGCAGAAAGTTCTCAGCTATCTATAGACTCTGCAGAGAACTCATATGAAGTACAAAAAAGAAATCTAGAAAAACAAATTAGTGATTTATTGATAGCAAGAGAGAGGGCGCAACTTAGTTATGACAATACGATATGAAACACTATCAACAATACAACCTTACAAATAGAATCATTGGAAAAAAGTCTAGAAAAAGCTCGTTTAGACTACAACACCAAAGTAAATTCTGATTGAATCACCCTACAAAACAACATCCAATCAGCCAAAAACATTTATAGTGACACTTTGAATCTCCTTGTAGATATCATAGATCAATCAGATAGACTTTTGTGAGTAACTGAAGCAAACGAAAAAAGACCCGAAGATTATGACATATATTTATGATGAAGAGACGTGACGGTAAGATCAAAAGCAGAAAGCGAACTCCTTTCCCTCTTTGGAGAAAGATCAAAGCTACAGGCTTTATGAAACAATATTACTTCAGAAAACATTACAGGGTATTTGGAACAATATAAAGTTGTTGCACAAAAGATAAATGACTTTACTGTCACCATGAAAGATGTCTTCATAAATTCAATTATAGATGAAAGATATTTACCCAAAGCTAAACTTGACTGACATATAGCATCATTTTGAGTACTACAAGCAAAAGCTAGCTGAATAGTAGCCTCAATCACAAATCAATCAAATGCGGTGAAGCAATTTATAGAATCATACTGACCAAATCAAGAGTCGCTTGCATCTCAGATAGAAATACTAGAAAACGATATTGCAATCAAAAAAGCACAACTCGAAGAAGCTGCAAAAAATGCAGAATTAAACTTAGATGTCTCTGATGGAAATTATAACTTTGCAGTAAACACAAAAGAACTCAACCTAGAAACAATTGAAAACAACTTACGCTCTGCACAAATTGCACTACAAGAAGCTCAGTTCAATTTTGCAAAACTATCTATCAATGCTCCCATAGCATGAGTAATTAGCGATATTTTGGTAGATGTTTGACAGGAAGTGTCACCATGAACACCAATTGCTAAAATGGTATCAAAGTGAATTTGAATGAAGCTTTCAATGAGTGAAAAGGAAATTGATTGAATAGTAGTATGACAAGAGGTTTCAGTGGTGTATGAAGACACTATCGGTACTTGACGCGTAGTAGCTGTATGATCTGTAGGCGACAAAAACGGAAATATCCCCGTAGAAATATATATTACCGATGGGGAGTTTACGATATGAACATATGCATCTGTTTCAATACCGACAAATAGATCATCATCTATGATCCCACTCAATGCGGTTTCAATAGTTGACAATAATGTTGGCCAAATAGTAGTTCGAGATGGAAATGAAATTAGTACAAAGCGTGTGAGGCTTTGACTAGTTTTGTGAAACTATATTGAGATAGTTGATTGAATAGAAAAGACATATCAAGTCGTACTAACTGACACAAAAAACTACGACAAAGAAACTATGAATTTAATTATAGAGTAATTTTATATAACACATTTCCATGAAAGAAAACAATCAAACGTATATAGACAAACTACTATGAACATACTTTTGACGGCGGGTGAAAAAATACAAGGTTTCATTTATGCTTATAGCGATATTGATTCTCTATTGATGTTTCTCTCTATTTAGAATACCAAAAGAATCCTCTCCAGATATTAAATTTTGAATTGTCCAAGTGACCACAGCATACCCTTGAGCAAATCCTATTGATATAGATTCGATTATCACTGAAAAGGTATATAAAGAGGTCAAAGATATAGATTGAGTAGATAAGATAGACACAAGATCTTCTCTTTGAGTTTCTAGTGTCACTATTACATTAAAAAACGAGGTAGATACAAAAGATTTTATAAATGAGGTAAAGACAAGAGTAGATAGTATTTCATTTCCTGAAGACGTACTTGATCCAAATGTAGCTGAGATTAGCACAGACAATCAGGTGTTGTTTCAAATCATCATGTATTGAAAAAAACAATACTTCACCATGAACAGCATCAGGTCTCTAGCTATGAAATTCAGAGAGGAAATTATCAATAAGTGAGGTATAGTAGATGTTAGTATAGATTGAATACAGGATGATAACGATTTTGATATACAGGTTTTGTTGGATAAATGAAAGGTGGAAAATCTTTGACTCACAGTAAATGATATCACAAATCAACTCAGAGCATATAATCAAAACCTACCACTTGGAAGTCATGATTTATGAGACCTCGCATATGAATATAGAATCTCTAACGATATAGGCTCATTCCAAGAAATACAAAACATACCAATCATTTATGCATGATGAACAGCAAATATCCTTCTTTGAGACATCGCCATAATCCAAAGAAAATATAAAACAGATAGTATTTCATTGTGATGAAAATGATGAGTTACAGATAGCTATGCGGTGCCGATTACTATCTTCAAAGCTAATCGCTCAAACATATTCAATGATGCTAAAAGTGCAAATGAGGTAATCAAAAACACTCTCAAGGGTATAGAATATCAAAACATAGAAGTAGAAAACACCAGAGATCTCTCTGATGTGATTATCGACGACTACAAATCGTTGTGACAAAATGCGGTTTCTTCGATCCTCTTGGTGTTGGCTATTACAGCACTGTTTATCTGACTGAAGCAGTCGATCATATCTACTTTGGGTATGATTATATCGTTTTTTATTACCTTTATTTTTCTAGATTTATCTGGACTAACACTAAACTTCCTTACAAACTTCTCTCTTATCTTAGCATTCTGAGCATGAATCGATACGGTGATCGTATTCATAGAGGCGGCCTATGAAAACATGAAAAGATGATTCAATCCCAAAACAGCAATACTGATGGCGGTGAATACATACAAAAGTGCAAACATAAACTCGTCTCTAATAAACATCGTTGTATTCATACCACTTCTTGTGCTTCCATGAATCACCGGTAAGTTCCTTTCATATATCCCCATCACTATATTTACTACACTATTGTGATCACTCTTCCTAGCACTAACAGTAAATAGCGCATTATTTATAGCATTAAACAAAAAGCTACCATTTTATTATAAAGAAAGTGAAAACAACGACTGAGATGATGAGGTGATAATGTCAGATGTTGAAAATAGCATCTTGGAAGAAGAAAGAAAAGGAAAAGAGATAAGAAACAAAGATCAAGAGCCATTTTTTGAAAAACGAATAGATTATTTCAGAACCAAATACTTAGACTCTCTAAAATATATAATTGAAACTAAAACAAGAAGAAGAGTTGCCGTATGGAGTCCTGTAATCGCGCTCCTTGCAACATTTATTTTCCTTTCACCAAACATTGGTTTTAAGCTTTTCCCCTCTGGTGACAATCCATTTATAGATTTTACTATAACGGGGAAGGAATGAACTACGACAGAAGCAATGTATCGTGTCTGATGAGAAATTGACAAAACAATTGCAACTATTCCAGAAATAAAAGCATATGAAGTAAAGTTCAACAACAACATTATCGATATTTGAGTAATCTTGACCAAAAAAGAAGAAAGAGAAAGAGATAGTTTTGTCATTCAAGAAGAGATTCTCAAAAACCTATCATACCTCAAAACACAGTGATATAAAGTTGAATGAAAAGTACAGGCGTGATGACCTCCAGTAGGAAAAGCTGTTTGAATAGATTTGGTTGCTGATGACAAAGACAATTTAGCTGTTCTAAAATCTGTCAGTAGGGATTTTGAAGAATTTATCAAATCGCTAACATGAACTGTCAATGTCTGAAACTCAAGTTTAGAAAAACCATGACAATTTAATATAGTATTCAATGAACAAAAGCTTGCAAATCTAGGACTTACTCCACAAGATGTAAAGTTTGAAGTGTATAGTATGATAAATTGATCAAAAGCATGAACGGTTAATATAGAAAGAGTGGATAGAGATATTGTAGTCAAGTATGAAATATTTGAAAAAAATGTAACCCCTGAAACTATCGCAAATATCACACTAAATACAAGAGTCGGCAAAGTTCCACTCAATAGCATTGCTTCTATCACACCATGACAATCTCTAAATGCTATCACAAGAAAAGAGTGAGATATTACCATCACGGTAGAAGCAGATTTACAAACAGGACTAACTCCGACCTCCTTCCAACCTAAGCTTGTAGAATTTGCGAATAATTATCAGTTCCCATCGTGAATTTCTTACAAACAAGCATGAGAAAATGAAGCAAATAAGGATTTGATCCAATCTACTATAGCGGCGTTCTTTGTTTCACTTTTTTTGGCATTCGCAATACTAGTTTATCAATTCAACTCATTTAGCAAACCAGCTATGGTTTTATATTCTATTATCACGGCGCTATTGTGAGTAAATATTTGATTGTGGGTGACTGGTAATCCATATAGTATGGCATTCGCAATATGATTCATATCGCTGATATGAGTAGTGGTAAATACCTCTATCTTCCTTGTTGATAGAATAAATCATAACTTAGAAAAAGGAGTGGAAATCAAGCGTGCAATATACGAAGCTTGATATGCTAGATTCAAACCTATTGTAATTAGTACCTTAACGACTATACTATGATTGTGATCGGTTGTGACACAGGATGAGTTTTACGCATCACTTTGATATACCGTAATCTTTTGATTGATCTTCTCTTCAGCAATTACATTGGTAGCTGTACCAAACTTATTTTTCAATATTTACAACAGAAAACTAAAGAAAGAAGAAAAAAACAACAAATAGAGATTGTTTACAAATAATTTTTGTGTGATATAAAAGAGGATAATCTCCTCTTTTTTATTGCTTTTGCAAGGATCTGAGTATTATATTGTTATGCTCTATATTGAATACTCTGATACAAGATCTGGAAAGTTTATGACGAGGTTGTTTTCAATTTTGACCTATCTTTCTATATGAAGCGTGGTGTTTTCATCATACTTCAAAAAAGATGGGATATATAATGATGCTTTTTACGTATGAGAACTAATATTTTCTAGTTTGTTTTTGATAGAATACATCTATCGTTGGTATCTATCTAAGTTTTCGCGGAGATTTACTACAAATCCATACTCAGTGGCAGATCTTATTTCCTTTTTACCATTTTTTATTGGTTTAATATTGTGACTTTGAGGGTACCCAGAAGTATTTAATATATTTAGACTATGTAGAGTCTTTAGAATCTTCAAAGTATGAAAATACGATATATTCTTGAGGGAACTCTACAAAGCTGTCAAAAAAAATCTATACAAATACAATATAGCGTTTACGCTCTTTTTTATAGTATGGCTAATCTGATCATTTTTGATTTATAGCGTAGAAAACAATACTAATCCACTTTTTTCTAATATACCAGATGCAATGCGATGGGCTATATCCACTATGGCTACTGTATGATACTGAGATATCGTACCCGTGACACTATTGGGGAAGATTCTCTCTTCTGGTATTATAATATTTTGACCAATTTTTTTATCTATAATCACCTCTGTCACCATTGTAACATTTTTGGATGTCGTTAGAATATTACAAAGGGGGGAGAAAACACACGACATTCATATATGTGAATTTTGCCAAAGCGAAATAAACAAAACTTCTGACAATTACTGTAAAATGTGTGGCTCTATTATATATAAATAATATATTATATAAATTAATAATAATAAGAGAGAACTTTTATATGTTTGTTGAAAGACAAATTATCAATATACAACACATATTTGTAATGTGAATAAATTGTGGAAATGTAAAATATTCAAAAAAGATTCTCTAAATTGGAGGAATGTCAACTATCTCTATTCATCAATCTGACAAAGATTCATCATTTTTTATTTTCACTATAGGCTCTTGACTTTGTATCGCATTTATGATACAGGTTTCTAAATCAACACTTAAACTATGTGGGTCAATTTCATATACGTCATTGTATGAATCGTACAACTCGTCTATACTTCATTTGTCCAATGGTAATGAAAAGACAACATCATAATCTTCCAAGACCACCTCTCTTACAAATTCATCTCAGGAGATATCAGAAATGTCTTTTATAAAACACTGCAAGTAGACGATAGTCAATTGTATGCTTGTGTTGTTTAGTGCTTGCAAAAAGAGTTCTCCACGAATTCATGGAGATTGAATAGCATCTAATCCGTGTACATATTTTCCTTCAAAAGTTACGCTATCGGTAGATCAGATGCTATGGAGTAGGTCTCAAACCTTGAGATATCAGATATATTGTTTCACTTGTAATATATTTATTGATAAATAGACTGAGTATATGGAATTTACACAAAAAAAACAGATTATTTCGTTTTTGAAAAAACACCTCCCGAAAAAACAACCTATTGTTGTTTGAGTTTCGTGATGACCCGATAGTATGTGCTTGATTAGTGTGATTCAAGAATACTTTGTTTTGCAATGATGGGAGCAGAATCTTATCAATATAGCTCACTTTAATCACGGACAAAGAACACAATCTCAAAAAGAATATGTTTTTCTCAAGGAATATTTTCCTTACAATACCTTTTATCGAAATACAAATATTCCTTCGAAATGACTGTGAGAGACAAATCTTCGTGAAAAACGCCATGTATTTTTTGAAGAAGTACTTGAAGATAGTAAATCAACAATTCTCTTTCTCTGACACAACCTCACAGACCGTATAGAAACAAGCCTTTTGAATATGGTTCGTGGCGCATGAGTCGAATGAATACAATCAATTAAGGAGAAATCAATCAAAACACAATATACTATACTCAGACCACTGTTGTGATTAGATAAGACAACAATCCAGAAAATTTGTGATCAAAACCAAATATCATACTTCATTGACAAAACAAACTCACAATCCAACAATCCGAGAAACACAATTAGAAACACGATTTTACCACTACTATTGAAGGTACATAGTGGATGAGAAAAAAATCGATTAGAATCTCGACGTTTTTTGTATGAGTCTTTGCCTTCCAAAAGAAAGAACACAAAAACTCATTGGAGAGACGAGATACCACATCCTTTGTGGTGAAAGGTTGTTTGGAAATCAATAAAAATCAAAAAACTATCATACGATCAACGAAAAATCCTTTTTGGTGATTGATACTATGTTACCAAAAAAACACTTGACCTGTTGGGTGATTTTATCGAAAAGAGATCTGGCTATATATCAATTTGATGATGGATGATATTCAAAGAAGGCAACCATATACATTGCTTTCAGTGAATCAAAGAGTTTTGGAAACAAAAACACACTGAGGCACAAAAGATCAAAAAAGCTGGTAAAATAAACTTTTTTGGAAAAGAAATCGTCGTTCATTCTGAGGATATTGGAAAGACTATTCGTTTTCCACAACCATGAGATACACACAAATGAAAGCGCCTACTAAAAGTCTTGCTAAATAAAAAAATTCCAGTATTTAAAAGAAATACTACCCCAATTCTTACTGATGGTGAGAAGATTGTAGCGATTATTTCCTAACAGCACCAAATGACATTATTGTGGATATATATATGAGTTGTGATTGTTTTGATTTGTTTGTATGGTGTTTTTTCATATCATCGAAAAAAGACAGCACACACATTGATTAAACAAATTGACAATATCATCTATCAATTTGACAAAGAGGTCTACCTTCACAAAAATGAAATTTATGATTATGAAACCAACAAACACGTCTTATATCACAACCAATCAGCATTTTTCAAGAATTGAAAAAAATATCCAGACATGACCCTGCAGGTTATTTGAGATGCTGAGTATTTGTGATCTTTGTTACAGAAGGAAATAATTTCTCCATCGGTGACGACGATAGTCAAGGCAACCTACATAACTTGGCAAAAAATCAATACTTTGAGAGAATACACATATATTATACTTATTATTTTAACTTTGTGAACTGCAAAATTGTTTCTTGGCTAAAAAAGACGCTGTAATTTTTGTCTATCCAACCCTATCTATATACTTATTGGTATCTATTTATTTATTTTTTACCACGAATGGTAAATTTTGAAAAAGATATCAACATTGAGGCCATCTTGTCAAAGATCTCTTCAAATAGTTCGGTATCCGACATACACATTTGAGCTGATGACTACATCGCATTTAGAATCAATTGAGAGATTCAAAAGTACGACAAGATCGGTAAGCTTCCTGAGGAGTATGTGGAGATCATGCTAAAACATTTGATGAAGTGAAATCAAAAAGCGTACGAAAAGTTTGTATGAGACAAAGAATCTGATTTTTCGTATATTTCCAACGATACAACTCCATACAGAGTGAATGCGTACTTCAAACTATGAAAGTTGGGGATTGTGATGAGAAAAATTAATTCAATAGCAAAGGAAATATCAGAGCTTATGTTCTCTGACGTTGCAGACGTCCTCAAAACCAAAGTACTATCCAAGAAAACATGACTGGTTTTAGTGACATGACCTACATGATCAGGTAAATCAACATCTATTGTTTCCATGATTCAATACATCAATGCAAACAGAGCAGAAAATATAATCACCATCGAAGATCCAATTGAATTTGTATTCAAACCAGAAAAATCAATCATTTCTCAAAGAGAGGTTTGACATGACACATGGTCGTTTGTAAATGCTTTGAGATCAGCAATGCGTGAGGACCCAAACGTGATATTCGTTTGAGAAATTCGTGACAAGGAAACCGCAGATGCTGTATTGTCGCTTTCAGAAACATGACACCTCGTTTTTTCTACACTCCATACTCCTTCGGCAGCGGGAACAGTGAATAGATTTATTTCATTCTTTCCTCCTGAAATCCAAGACTCTGTTGCAAATAGACTGAGTGATACCTTGCTTGCAGTGTTGTCACAGTTCTTGGTGAAAAACAGCGATGGAAAGTCGAGAGTTGCTATTTATGAGCTTATGCTAAACTCATTGGCTGTGAGAAACAATATTGTAAAAAGACAAATCTTGCAGATTGATAATGTGATAGAAACAAACAACTCAAACTGAATGATTAGTATGAAGCAGTATGCACAAAGATTGATTGATAAGGGAATAATTATAGAAGACGCAGCTCGTTTTATCATGGGTAATATCGTATCATAATGTCACAAGAAAGCTACCTTTGATGATCTTCCGCAAGGAGATATTCAAAATATGAAATACGTAAACTCAAAGAAAAAGCTTTGCAATCATATCAACAAATCGATACAGTCAAAGAAATAGCAAAAATAGAACAACAACACGCTACTATCGACGCAGAAAAGCAATTAGATCAATTTATTACTTCTCTATCAAAGCAAAATGGCAAATAATGAGCTTGTACTAAAACATCTTCCTAAAGAATTGTGGCAAGAGGCTATGCCTTATACTATAGCAGACCAGTTTATCGCGAAAAAACCATGATTGGTTGCTTTGGTGTTGCAATCAAAGTCAATTTGAACGCAGGAAGAAAAACAAAGCTGGTTCAATCTTTTGCCACTCATGAATGATGAACAAATAGCGAAACTTGAAGATATTCTCACCAAAGAAAGACAAAAGCTCGATGAGATCGAAAAGAAGTATGAGGAAAAGAAAATTGAGATTAAGAAAAAATATCTTATGAAGCGACAACATATGTGATACACTCAAAAGGTTGCAGATATCAAACAACAAGAGGCTTCTCAGGACGCACAAGAGGACAAAGAAGCAGAAGCTTTACTTGATCAGATTTAAAAGATGAGAAAAACAATTTCTCTCTTTCTTGCATCTCTTTTTTTCTTTTTTTCTACATCAGTATTTGCTGTTGATATACTAGAAAACATTTTCACACCATCTAAACAAAACAGACAAATTGTTGACCTGTGAAATGATCCTAACGCAGTATGAAATACCTTATTTAGATGAGGAACCACGGTGGTTGATGGCAGAATTGTGGCTGTTCAACCTATATATGTTAGAGTGATTAAATCTGTTCTTAGACTTACGCTTGCAATATGAGTAAGTATGTGAATTTTGATCTGAATTAAGTATATCTATACTCAGTGAAATGAAACAGAACAAAAAAAGTTACAGTGATATCTATGGAATATAATTTATTGAATACTCATTGCATTATGATCACTAGTAATCGTAGAAATTATCCTTTCTATCACCAGATCATCAATTGCACTCTAATCTATATCCTAACCATCAACCACTATGGAAAATAGTATCGAACTTAGGCTGCCAGAATCTCGTTGAAATCAAGATGTACAATGATCGACACAGAGCGCTTGGGTAGTTGGAGACAAAGATGACATCAACACGGTCATAAATCTTGCAAACAGATACCTTTGGATCGCTCTTTGAGTGATTGCGATGGCAGTAATGGTGATCGGGTGAATTAGGTTGATCACAGCAAGGTGAGATGAAGCAGAGATGAAAAAAGTGAACAAGATGTTTATTTCTGCAGTTATCTGAATCCTTATTGCGATATTTTCTTATCTCCTCGTGAGATTGGTTGCAAACCTGTTTTAGTTGCAAAAAGAGTCCCAAAATATATACTACCCTTCTAGGGTATTTATTTTAGATAATGAAAATACGTGATGAAAAAGGGTGGTAAAAAAAATCGAGGTATTGTGGCTACAATAGTTGGAGCTCTTTTGTTGTTTGTGTGACTTATACAAGCATTTAAACAACCTGCTATAGATCCAAATGAATGAGGTAGATTAGATGCGTTTGCACAATGTACAAACGATAAGTGATTGAAGATGTATGGTACAAATCGATGCCCTCACTGTCAAAACATGAAAAAGATGTTTGGAACTGCATTTGAAAAAGTAAACTACATCGACTGTGATGCTCAGAAAGTACAATGTGAGGTAGCAAATATCGAATGATACCCTACGTGGATGTTCAATGGCACACCATATCCATGAGAAAAAACACTTGAAGAGTTGGCAGCAATTACAAACTGTGAACTCCCTGTTGAGCAAACAACTAGTGAATAATACTATATATAATTCTTCAAAAAACGGGCTAGCCTTTGGTTAGCTCTTTTTGTACCCAGAAACTTGCATAATAAAAAAATATTCATATCATGATATCACAAACAAAAAACAATACAACCAATAAACAAAATCAAAAAACAAAAAAAAGAACAGTGAATGCATTGTTCTTCTCCTATGCGCCACCCACCAGGGCAGGACATAGATTAAAAGAAGGTAGCGAGATTCAATTCCATCGTTATCAGCACGCTCTTGGCATATGCCATCTGGAACGTATTGATAACGACGTTATTCACGTCTCACTCGCTACCTTCAAAAGGTAGCGGTAGAGATTTCTCTCCGCTTTTTTCGTACTAAGAAAATAATACCTGTAGAATCTTGTCTTTTGGCAAAGCAATAGCCACACCTGCATCAACCGATGATGCACTCTTTTGGAATGTCGCTGTCTTTATGATACTCTCTTGTAGTTCTCATATGAAAAATGGAGAATCTTGATCTATTAGTATGTCGTGGTGTTTTTTTTGATAATACAAAGCATTGCTCATCTGGTCGTGAGTTCGTGGTATTGGAATGATTATTTTTTTGAGGCCGAATATGTGTTGCTCCGCAAGTGATGTTGTCCCACCGCGCGTGATCGCTACATCACACAAAGAAAGAAGTTCTCCCATCTTACTCTGATCTACAAAATCGTATGTTTTGGTGTGTTGTAACCCAGAAAATAACATTTGGAGATGGTGGTTTTTGGTCCCCAATATGATATGAAAATAGGTGTTTGGATATGCAGATGACGATAGTATGTCTTTGAGAATCTTATAGACAGATTCTGCTCATTGTGATCATCATGTGACCAATACATTTGTCTTTTTTTGTTCTGTTTCTTGGTGTTTAACAACATCAATAAGCAAATCATCATCTAATATCTGCCCTACCACTACCTCCTTTCCAGGGAAGACTCATGGGAAGCCGGTGAAAATAGTGGTTGCAAATTTGCTACAAATGCGATTGGCAATTCCTGGTTTGGTGTCTGATTCATGGAGGTATATCCTTTTTCTTAGTACCCATCACGCTATCACTACAGGCAGAGAAACATATCATCACTTACAAAAAATTACATCGATTCTATTCCATAGCAATCAAAAGAATGCGATCTTACTTCCAATGATTAGCTTTCATAGATCCAAAAGGTTTTTCCATAGCGCTTTCAGCTCCTTTTCTCTCCTCCGTTTACCAGAAATTATGCGAACAAATGTGATGTTGCTACTGTGTTTCGTTAGATTTTTGCAACACTTTTCTTCTAGTCAGTCTTTTTCTCAAAACCGAAAGAGCCTATGTTCTCATGGGTGTTTTTTGTTGATATATTTGATAAGTGATTGTACAGGAAATACGTGTCATCACGATCCTCATCCAGCAAAAGCTATACGCATGGTTGGTTTATATTGTTTTTGATGAGTAAATCCATATACAATTTCGATAATTTATCTCCTCTTTTGACAGAATGATACACGTATTTTGACACACAAACCCAGATACAGATGCGATACTTTCAGCAATCCTTTTTTCTAAACTGCTTTCACTTCAAGGGAAAGAGGCAACTCCATATAGACTAGGGGAGATAAACAATGAAACTAAGTATTGTCTTTCGGCACTCGGACGAGATCTACCTGAGATGATAACAAGCCTTCCTGCTGGAAGCATTGTAGCTTTGACAGATCACAACGAAAAAACGCAGACTATAGGTAATATCGATGAGCTCAAAGTCGTAAGCATCATAGATCACCATAAGTTTGCATTTACAACTACCGAGCCAATCGAGATCAATGTTCAACCAATTGCATCTACATGCAGCGTATTGTATAAGATGTGGGTGGCAGCTGGCCATCCTATTGGGAAAGAAGAAGCGACAGCGATGATCATGGGATTGGTTTCTGATACATTGTACTTTAGATCACCGACTACCACAGCAGAAGATAAAGCTATTTTTATAGAACTTCAAAAAATTGCAGAAATCAAAGATCCTGAGGCTTTTAGCTTGGAGATGTTTGCTGCAAAATCTGATCTATGAGATATCAACGTAAGAGATTTGATCACGTTGGATTATAAAGTGTTTGAGGTAAATGGAAAACAATTTGCTGGAGGAGCAATAGAAACCACAAACCCTTCTTATACACTTTGACGCAAAGACGAGATAGTTCAGGAGCTTTTAGCAATGAAACAAGAGGCATGACTTTCATTGATAATGTTGTCAGTCGTAGATATTCTCAATGAAAAAAACACAACCATCGTGCCATCTCAAGAAGACGCAGAGATTATCAAGAGCGTGTTTGGAGCAGAAACAGTTGATCACATAGCGGATCTATGAAATAGAATTTCGAGAAAAAAACAATTATCGTGACCACTCACAGAATATTTCACATCTTTATAGTAATTACACAATCTACATTATGTCATATTTTCTGGTATATATCCTCTTCATGTGAATGTTGTCGTTTGTCTTATTTTGAATAGACAAACGAAAAGCAGAGCGCGAAGCACGAAGAATATCAGAAAAAATGCTTTTGTGGAGCGTGGCTGTGGGGTGATGGGTCTGATGAGTAATTGGCATGACCTACTTCCGTCACAAGACTAGCAAGAACTCCTTTCTTCGAAAGTTTCGAATCCTGTCTGCTGTATGGTTGATTATCACAATCATCGCACTTTTTCAGTTACAATAGTTATGTTTATATAAAGTATTTTTTTGCCCTGTATTGTAATGCCTCTAGAATGTGGTTTTGTGATATAGTATCAGATTCTTCGATATCTGCAATTGTGCGAGCTATTTTGATTGTTTTGTGTATTGCTCTATGCGATAAACATAGTTTTTTTTGAGCGAGATTTAATACCGTTTCGCATTCATTGTCTATGTTGATATAATCAAACATCTTTTTGCTTGGGATGTGTGCATTTGAAACGATACCCGTTCCGAGAAATCTTTTGTGTTGCATATTTATTGCTTTGATTACAGCATTGTTTACGTCGCACAAGTTTTGTGAGTCTCAACCCTGGTAGCTTTTGTATATATACTCTGATTGACGAGGTACATCCAAGAGAATATCAAACCTATCCAGAAGAGGCCCTGATATTTTGCTTTGATATCTTTTGATGCTGTTTGGAGAGCAAATACAGATTTTCTCAGAATCTTTATAATATCAGCAAATACAGGGATTCATAGTTCCTACTACAATACAGTTTGCTGGATATGTCGCACTACCCATAGCACGAGAGATGTGAATTTCTTTCTCTTCCATCGGTTGACGTAGCATATCAAGAATTTCTCTTGGGAACTCAGCAAGTTCATCCAAAAGCAAAACACCATGGTGTGCCAGGGATATTTCTCCCGGAAGCATGCGTGCTCCCCCACCCAGTAATCAAATCGGAGATATCGTATGGTGTATGTGTCTGAGTGGTCTGTTTTGCACAAGGGGCATTTGCGAAGATGTTTTCCCCGCGAGAGAGTGTATTTGACTTGTTTCCAAAATTTCTTCATAACTCATCGGTTGAAGAAGCGAGGGGATTGATTTTGCGAGCATGCTTTTCCCACTTCATGGTGGTCAAATCATCAAAACATTGTGCATTCATGCAGCAGCGATGGCAATACCGCGTTTGGGTATTTCGTGTCAAACGATCTCGTCTAGTGTCGCCGTATGTGTCTCCTGGTGCGTGATACTGATTGCTTCCATATCTTGAATTGGTCTCCATAGACTCTTGTTGGTAGATATTGCATCTAGGATATCGCATAAATGATCTACAGGATATATTTCTATTCATTTTACAAATGACACCTCTGCTACATTTCCCCTTGGAAGAATATATCTTTTGTATCACGCATTTGATCATGTAATCACAGAGTGGAGTGATCCTGGGACGCCCTGAACTTTTCAATCAAGTGCAAGCTCCCCCAAGATGAGACAGTCTTCTATAGGAAGGCGATGGTTTGTGATGGTGCATCGAAGTCAGATAGCTAAAGCCAGGTCAAAGCTTGTTCAGGTTTTCTTGATGTTGGCAGGAGAAAGATTGATCACATATCTCAGTGGTGGTATATCTACCCCCGCATTGCGAAGTGCAGAACGAATACGATCTTTGGCCTCTTTGATGCTTCAGTCTGGAAGGCCTATGATGTCAATCGATGGCAGCGATCTGCTTGTTTGGACCTCGATTGAAATCACAATTCATTTCATACCTAGAGGCATAATCGTTTTGATAGACATGGTTTCATAGAAATAAAAAATAAGCCATATCTATGTGCTTTGAGAAAACTATGAAAAAGATATGAAAAATGTTGTGTGATAATCCCCCCTTTTTTCATAGAAATAGAAATCTATATTCATTAGGTTTGGATACATGGGGTGGAAACAGATTGTCCTATCGATATTGGCTCCTATATGCTGTCAGGTGTGTGGGAAGGAGTCAGAATATTTGTGCCAAAAACACAAAAGTCTTTTGTTGGTTTTGCCTACACTTTGTCCATTTTGTATGGCATTTACGCCATATGGAAATGTATGTCCTGAGCATGAAGCTAGGTCGTTGGATGGGTGTGTGGTTTGATTCTATTATACGAGAATTGTACAGGAGTGCATACATCGTATCAAGTATGCAAGCTCATATCATTTGCTTTCCTTTTTTGCTCTGCAGATTTCGTTGCTTTTGAGGTGTCACCATATATTGGCTTGAGCTCTGGCAAATAGGGATGTTGTGGTGACGTATGTCCCTATGCACAAATGGAAGCAGAGACGAAAGAGGTGATATAACCAGGCAGAAAAATTTGCTTCATATCTTGCTGGACAACTTGATGCTCCATTGATGCACCTCCTTGCAAAGAAAATTCACACTGCTCCACAAAGTAAACAAAAAGCAAAATGACGCCATAGTGCTCGTAATCCGTTTGTGTCGATACTAGAGGAAGCTGCACAGGTTAAACAAAAATACATCATCTTGGTTGACGATGTATTGACGACTGGAACTACTTTAGAGAAAGCCGCATTTGTTTTGAAAGAGAGTGGTCCGGAGAAGCAGATTTGGGGTTTGTGTATAGCGAGAAACAAATAGTACAACTAGTCTAGGAGGTCGTGTACTTGCTTGAGATACTTGTCATCTACGTGTGTATAGATTTGTGTGGTGGTGATTGATGCGTGTCCCAATAGCGTTTGTACAGATCTGATATCCGCCCCTTTTTTGATCAAAGATGTAGCAAAGCTGTGCCTTAGTGTGTGTGGAGTAACCTTTTTGTTGATACCGGCGAGTTTCGCATATCATTTTACAATATCTTCGATACCATTTCTACTTAGTTGGGCGTTTGATCTATAATTACTGAGGTTTATGAATAGATGAGGACAGTCATCCTTCCTCATTTCAATATATTTTTCTATTTTTTCTCTTGCTATTTTTGTAAAAAACACTGACCTTAGTTTTGATCATTTTCCGATTACTCGAAACTGATTTGAATCAAACTTGATATCTTTTATTTGTATGCTTACTAGTTCTGAGACACGGAGTCAGGTACCATATAGTGTGTACAAAATAGCCTCGTCTCTGGCAAGCTTCAGTGGTTTTTTTTCGTGTAAGACCGGCATGGCCAACAATCTTTGTATTTCCTCATCTTCAAGGAAGTTTACTTCTCTCGGTGGAATTTTCCCTAGTTCCAGTTTGTCGGGAGAGATTACGTCCATATCGTGTTTGAGGCAAAACTTCAAAAATGCCCTCAATGCAACCACATGGTAGTTTATAGTTTTTTTGCTTAGCCCTTTTTTCACAAGTTTCGTTCTGAAATCTAATACATCAAGCGATTTGATATCGATGACTGGTATGTCGCCAATGTACTCTAAAAACCTACCAAGCCATAAGCCGTAGTTCTCTCTTGTTTTGGGACTGGCATTTTTTTCGTGTTCCAAGTAAAGTTGAAACGTATCCAACATACCTGCAAGCGACCTATTGGTTGCTACCATTTAGTCTTTTGTTGGTTGCATCTAAACGTTGTGAAAGTGAGTTATAGATATTTTCACTATCTTCGAGAGTAGTAAAATCATTTGGATTTTCAAGCGATTGGATGAAAGACTCTACTTCTTTTTGTAATTGAAATGCTTGAAGTCTTGCAGAGCCGTTTTTGGCCATAGTGGCTTTGATCAAAGTAGATCTAATTTGACTAGCAAGCTCTCTTGATTGTTCCAATAGACCTTCGCGTCCAGTAGTGTTTATGGCCGTTCATGTGCTTGTAGATCATGTTTCAATAGTACTTCCTGTATTTGTTTCGCCAGTGCTGATGTTGCCAATGTCGGCATCTCCTGTAAGAGTGTCTCCTGATTGGGTTTCGATTCAAACAACCTCTCAGGTGTTACTGAGTATGTCTCACGTTGAGGTATTTCAGCTAGATAGCGCATTTCATGTTCTGCTTGGTGGAGGCGTGGTTGATGTGTTTGTTGTTGGCCCTGCAAACGCCATATATCCATAGTATCATGCTCCAATCGCAAGAAGCACTCATAGCACAATAAACAATCTTTTTTGAGAACTTGTAGCGCCAGATGCCATAGTTTTGATACCGTCGGTCGCGCTTTGTTTGTCTGCTTCGGTGGTGTTGGCGGTAATTACGTTCGTTGGTGGAGGTGGAAGCGTGTCTCAAGATACCAAACTATCCAGATCAATACCCTGACTAACTTCCTCTGCAATCTTCTCAAGTGCTGCTGCTTCTGGAGACTGGGTGGGAGTACTTCACTCTGGTGTTGGAGCTGTTTCTGTTGGCGTGATTGGGGGTGTTGGTGTTGGAGCTTCAGGTTGAACAGTTGGTGTTGTTTCTAGGGTTGTAGTAGTATCGGGGCTATCTACTTCTGCTTCTCATGTCGACTCAAGAGGAGATGCTGTTGGCACCTCTTCGCTTTCTTCCATGCTTTCTTCCATTCACAATGTGATTTCACTTTCTAATCCCGAGAGGTCCAATGCTGGTTCTGTTGCTGGTATTTCTGGCATGACATCGCTTACTGGTTCGTTTGTAGATTCGGTAGGCTTTTCTTCCTCAGTAGGCTGTATAGTTTCTACGGTTTCTACCGCGCTTGTTTCTTCAACGGGTTGTTCTGTAGCTGATGTTGGCGCTCAGTCCAAGCTGATTTCATTTATATCAAATGCATTGTTTTTCATATTATCTTGCGATTCATCTTGCGATTCATCTTGCGATTCATTGGTGGGGTTATCAATAGAAATTTCTTCTACTGTCTCCTCTTCCACTTTCTGCACAACCTCTTCTTTTGGCTCCTCTACTTTGACTTCCTCGGCAGGAGCGGTGATAGGTGTAGCAGGCATTCATAGATCAATATCCCCTAGATCAAAATCATCATTGTCGTTGCTTGTAGGTTCTTCTGTGGTTGCCTGTTCTGCATCGGTGGGCTGAGTAGTTTCTATGTTTTCTGCCACGCTTGTTTCTTCGGCTGATTGCTCTGGTTCTGATTTATTTTCAGCTACCGGTGATTGAACTTCTGATTGAACTTCTCATGGAAGATCAAAGGAAATTTTTTCAAGATCCTCTACTGAAGCAGTAGAGAGCTGAGCGGGTACTTCAGGAACATCATCTACTGAAAAAACCATCTCAGGTTCTTCTTCTACCGGCTCTTCTACGGGATGTAGCCCCAAAATATCATTGCCAGAAACTGGTACAAAATCTCCCTTTTCTGTTTTCTCGAGCGTTTTATCCATTAAAATATCTCACAGATCCGATATTTGTGGTGCTGTAGTAGCAGGCGGTGGTGTGGGGGTGGTAGAGCTATTTGGAGTGGCTCAAGGAGTGGTTTCTTCAATTGGCATAATCTTGCAACATCAAATAATAAATTGATACACTCCATAGTACGTAAAAATCTGTGAGAGTCAAAAAAGGAGGTTGGTTTTAATTATAATTATGCACATTGTCAGAAAAAATAAGTATAATAGTTGACTAAATTTTTCAGAAGTTATTCTTAGTTTTTTGACAACAAATTTTGTAGAGTGAGAGCGTTTATTTTTTGTATTGCTACTCGCCCATGAAATATATGTTTTGCATTTTGCTTTTCTTTCTCTGAGCTGTTTATATGATTGCTTATGCATCCACCTCACCAAGTATAGAGGTCAATGATGTCATGTGCCCATATGATTACCTTGCTGGTGAACATGGTTCTGGTTTATCATTGGCTGTAAGTGAGGTTTGGTTTGACGGTACAGATGAGCGGATAGAAATTACCAATATGTGATATGAGATTTATTCGTGAAATATTACAATTTCTGGGGTCAAAGCTACTCCTCTTGTTGTCTGAGTTCAACTATCTCCCATGGAGTCTGTTTTGGTGTGAGATGGCATGGAGGCTATATGATCTGGAGTGTATGCTATCAGATCTCAATGATTGTCTATTTCTGATTCTACCTGATTCACAGTTACAATCCAATGAGACTTCGATGTTTTTTACTCATATAGTTTTGACAAGTCGTTTGTTGCCTCACAACCAAATCAAACAAGCATGTGAGCTACTCGATCTTGATCCCAACAACGTCGAGAAACTACCCCCGAAGCGCATACGTTGATAGTGTGATATCCATATAGGGCCACTCCAGGCTATGTTTTCTGTGTTTCACAGCTGTTTGACGATGGTGGGGAAGATGAATCTGTGGGGGATGGGGATTTCTGAGGGGATCAATATGGTTGAGATGTCTGATTGACTGGAGATGTATCACTCACTTGAGATGCACTGCTCACTTGAGATGCAGAGCATGAACCTATAGATGATAAAGATAGAGAAATTCCTATTGAATTGCCGATTCAGCCACTCCCACTTCTCGGTCCAACTCCCCTATGATGCTTGTTGACGGAAATATATAGCAGAAACGATGAATTTCCTGAGTATATTGAATTATACTGCCCCACATGATTTTCTGGAGATATGCAAATTCAATGATTGTGAGTCGGAAGTGCCACCAAGACGCTGCATGGTCCACTTTCACCAGGATTCACTGTGCTAGCATCCTCTTTCACCTGATTTCTTTATACTGGCAATGTTCGTATTGTAGAGTGACTTTCTCTTCGTGATGATGGAGAAGTCATCAGTTTACTTTCTTCCTGATTTATCACAGCCATTTACAACTTTCCAACACATCCCGCAAACAAGAGCTACTATCCTCTGTGCAACACTACTTGATGTTTTGTGTCTCCAAGTCCTTGATTCCCCCATGAGTACTATCAAAAGTATATGCCTCCAGCCCCAGTGTGTGAAAGCTTATCTTCTATGTCGACCTCCTCTCCAGCGACTAGCAAGACGACTACAGCCTCTGTAGCAACGGCTCAAAAAACTTCTAGCAAAGAGAACTACTATAGATGATTGTACGAGAAGCGAAAAGCTACCGCTACATGACATGCTAAAACTATCTCTTGATTGAGGTCTGAGCAGAAAAAGGCAATAAGCACGATAACTGCTCTGCAAAAGAAGATAGTGACTCTGGAGGCACAAATAGAGGCAGTGAAGACATCAGCGCCAAAGACAACAAAAAAGACCGCAACCCCGCCTAAATCAACATGATGAACAATTTCAAAAACATCAAAGTCATATATCACCATGGTGGATGAAAATAAATACTATAAATGATACGTCGACTACCTTCACTGATTTTTGAAGAAACATTTGTATACTCAACACAAGACTCTCTGAATAGACGCGCTTCAGAAAAACTTTGCAAAATGACTCGCCTCGATTCGTAAACAGGAGTATGAAATTACTACTTCCTGATGAGCGAACATATCCGTATTTGAGTATTATATTGTGCAGGGTTCGTGATGAGTTTTCTCTTCCTGAGACGCCTCGTATACAGCTAGTGACAAAATAAAGAATATGTATAAAAGATATAGAAGCATGGCAATCAATCTTAATCCTATTTTAAATACATTGTCAAGTATTTCGAGATGACGATATTCACTCATTTGATTGCAAAAGAGATGATAAAAGATATCATCAATGTATGAAAAAAGACATAACAAAATGATATTTGAAGTGATATTATGGGTATAAGAACTTTTGAGATGAACTTTTGGTCTTGGGGGTGATACAATATCTATTTTCCCGCTATCCTCTGCAGAAATTGACGATTGAAGTTGAAGATATTGACTGGTTTTGGACATGGCTACGTAGACATGAATCATACATTCCAGATGTGTTGTCGAAGGTTGAACTAGTGTCAAATAAGGATAGATTTGGTATAATTTCAAAGGCAATGTTGAGATTGGATACCCATCTTTTTCTTGGCTGAGGAGAAGTATTCACTCCTGCTCGTGGTCGATTTCATGGAGGGTGAAATCTGCTCATCCTCTTTTGGCACTATTTTTTGAGACGCCAAGTTACTCTTTTGGGATGAATTTCAAAAGCAAAATGAAGATTTTTTAGACTCCTCTACTCTTTTGTGATCCCAAGATGTCAAACCATAGTTTTGAGAGAGAAATTCTCACTCCAATATGTGAAAGAATTGTTTCCTGGAGCCAATAATCTTGTTTTATATAAGGACTTTGGGCATGCGTTTATTGAGAGTCTATCGCTCCCCTCTATAGAGTCTACCCCCTACCTGTCTACAAAGTCCAAAACCTGTCTACATTGTCCATATCTCATCATAAACACGAATCCACATGTTGACATGTCTATGTTGACACAAGTTCTGTCTACATTGACAGGTATCGACACCGTGTCTGATCTTGTCTACTTCGCTTGAGACAAGGTAGATACTGTGTTCTATGCTCAATTGTCTACCTTGTTGTCGACACACAGGTGGACAATGTTTGACTGGACTGAACATGACATTTTGTCGATAATCGACCTTTTTAGACATGCAAAAGGTGGTGTTTGAGTGCGTCTACATGTCTTGTCAATGTTTGTCTGGTTTGGGGTTCCATATAGTTGCGTGGTCTATCAGGAAAAAATTTCAAAATTTTTAGATGTTTGGGCAGAGGAGTGAGTGTGAGAAAAATTAAAATAGAGAAGACGTAAAAATTTCATACAATTTTCTTAGCTTTCAAGAATCAGATACATATCCGTGAGGGATGATTTGAAATCAACTCAAGGGGTATGGCTACACATTTCTTTTAGCTTGCACAATGCTTCTTAGGATTTTGTATGCCAGCGCTTCCCTGCGTGAAACTTTTTCTAGTATGGGGTGTGAAGAGGAGCGGGCGATGGTGGGGGTGAAGGCTCAGATTCAACAAGGGCAAAATTTTCCAAACCGTGAGGTTGACATTTTTGAAAGGTGAATTTTATCCAAATACGATTCATATCCGTATTATAGATTTTCGACAAAAAGCTACAGTCTTGTCTTTTCTGCATTTCTTTCGAAAGAGATACAATCCAACTTTGCACAACAAAGTTCTGTGGAGGTGGTTTTGCGTGGAAAAATGATCTGTTTTTGACCATGAAAAGTGAAGCCGTTTTCGTTCGATGCATACCTTTTGTCGAAGTGACTTTTCTGAGAGATCAAAAAAGTGAGCTCGATCGATGTTGTGTCTACTTCGGTCTCAATACATAGAGGTTTGGATTTTTTTCCTAGTAAGATAAGCCAAAATCCGATTAAATGAGAAAAATCAGATCAATTGTGGTCTATTTTGCAATGAATATTGTATGGCGAGACGGCTGGGTTTTCAAAAGAGACCAAAGAAATATTTCTCAAGAGTGGATTGATACATTTGGTTTCAGCAAGTGGTGGCAACATTGCGATGGTGATGACGATGACGTTTGTGATTTTCTTTTTCGTGCCATTGGTCTATAGGAGGTGGGTAGGATTGCGGTTTGTGATAGTGTATTTTTTCTATATTTGAGAGAATGTCGCTTTTTTGAGAGCATTTTTGGCATTTTGTTTTTTCTTTTTGATGAAGCCTTTTGCTCGCCCAGTGGTGTCTAAGAGGGTGTTTTATTTGGTGTTGTATTGCATCGTGTTGCGAAACCCCATCTTGGCGATAAGTTCTTGGGGCTTGTGGTTGAGCTGTGGTGGAGTGCGGGGGTTGATACACATACCCATCCAGATACAAAAGAATCGTGTCTTGCGTGTATTTGCTCCAAGCGTATTTGCATTTGTATCTTTGCTTTGACCTCTGTTTTTTCTCGTTTGATATGTAAATGTGTATTCTCCTCTTTTGTCGATCATCGCTGCGCCATTGGTGTCTGTGGCGATCTGTTTGTTTGTGATTGCGCAGATGCCTTTGGTGGCGGAGTTTGCGTTTGTGGGCTTAGGATATGTTTTACAATGACTTTATGTGGTCGCTCAATACTGAGCAGACTATGGTTTGTTTTTACACTTTGTAACTGAGAATAAAACCTCATCATTCATCTTTCGAATAACCTCTCGAATTTTATTGGCAATTTATTATATATATCAAAAAAAGCGTTATTTTGAAAGAGATTAGTGTAGTGGTAGCACATCGGCCTCCGAAACCGTTAGCTCAGGTTCGAATCCTGGATCTCTTGATGTTACATAGTCTGGAAGATACGATACCCTATAATAATCCCTCTGTTTTTTTGACATAATGCAAAAAAGATATATATTTGTAGTATATTGTACTGCAAGTAGTATTTTTACGATGTAATAATATGACTATGCATAAATCAGTAGTTCCCAATTTAGATGGGAGGGATGGGGCAGATAAAAATGAAGCAAGACTTGTCGAAGAAAGCTCTTTGTGATATCGTAACGTACCTCGATGAAAATATATCCATGTTTCAGAATTGGTATACAGTGATGGTGCTGTCAAGTATAAGGTAAGGTGACAAAAATATACAGTGGAAGAAAATGAGAGAATAAGTGATGAGACGGAGAACTTTGTATTTATATGAACAGAGGAAGAAATAAAGAAGAAATGGGGTGATGGATTTTTGAAGGTTCATCCAGATGTTTATAGGGCTGCAGAAATTACCAGAAAAAACCAAAATGATGCCGCATATATTTTGAAGCTTTCAACTTTTGGCGATTTGGACACAAAAGAACAGGTGAACACGATAGCCAATGAAATTGTACAAGCGTATTCTAATATAATCGAAGTTAATAAGAAAAAAAACAGCTCCTCTTCACCAAAAAAAGATGAATGGATCGATATCCGAAATTCTAATGTATACGACAGCTCAAAGATTAGAGAGTATTTTGCTGCCCTGGGGGGAAAATCTCTTGAAAAAGAAAGAAGTTTCATTGTCGCTTTGACTAAAGAACTTAAAGATAGATGATATAAGCTACGAAGATCATCGTCTGATTATTTCTTTTCATCAGACCCTTGACGACAAAAAAGATGATCCATTCAATTGGCTCCCCTTACAGAAAGTGATAAGTTAGATGATGAATAAATCCCATATTAATACATAATACCTCAGTAATCTCGATTGGTTCCCATGCCAATCGATTTTTTTGTATTCTAAAATAGACGACACTAAAAATATTAAAAGTTCTTTATTGATAAAGTCAACATCTATTGCAATCGGTACATCGTTGTGTATAATTGGAGGTACAAATCAAAAAACACAATTTTTATGAAAAACTCAAAAAAATTAATTATGGGGCTGATGCTCCAAGTGGCAGTATTGTTGTTTTCAGTTGCGTTGTTTGCGCAGGAGAAAACCGTATTTGTAAAGAGGGAAAGCGGAGGCGTGGAAGCAATCTTACTTTCTCAGGGCGATTCGATTTATGAGTTCCCAGCAAATCTTGAATCGGTTCCGGGCTCACCCGAGCAGAAATTGGATCTACTCATGCATAAGGTGGAGTACTATGCTATCCCGTTTGTTCAAAGAAACACCCCAGAGAACAGCTGGGTTCCATTTACGCCTGTTAGGGAGGTGGTTGGCCTGGACACGATTAGGCTATCTGGCGATAATCGCCTGGATGTTTACCCAGGTGTAGTGAAAATAAGGATAAATGAATCTATGACACAGAGACTTAGAATCTTATTTTATCTGCCCTCATTGGTATTTGTTTTGGGGTGGGGGTTTCTGCTTTGGGGTCTAAAGGAGAAGAGGAGGTTAGATTACATGGTTGCAATATTTCTTATTGCATTCCCACTATTTTGTCTTTTGCTTGTGCAAATGATCCCAAGGAGTGAACATCTCCACTCCTTGAACATTCCAATAGTTATTTTAAACATATCTTTTTTGTCGGTGCATATCTTACTGCTTAAAATATGCACAGCCAAACAAAAAAAGTGGGACGCCAAAAGAAGAGCTATCAATGCCGGACCCACCATCGCCTCACTTATTATGTTAATGATGGGGTGTTCGATAACAGCTCTCTCCCAGGATACTCCCCACAAGAGAGAAATCCTATCTACTCCGATGATAGTGGCGGATATTGTAGTTGACTCTGTTCTAGCCGCCCGTCAGGAGGCGTTTAAACAGCAGGTCGATACAACGACGACTGTCCAAGCCAAATCTACCGTGCCACAAAGGCAGGGCAGCTCTGGGCTGACTATTGTCTCGTTTATTGCATGCGCGGTAGTTGCGTGGTATATATTGTACCGAGCATCTGCCTCCTCTCACAGAGAAGATGTTTCAGAATCAACTATGCCTGACTATCAAAATCATCAGACGTAGGGGATTCATACCCCAACAAAAGACTACCCTAAACAAAAACACCAAATCACAACTACCTTCTACCACGGCCCTGGAATCTCCCGGGGCCTTTTTTCATAAAAAATATAAAATGTTGTCACAAGTTGACAAGGTGTTCGTATAGAGTGTGCTGGGTGGGGAACATTCGGCTTGATTAAGCCCTCAAAAAATACTCTTGCAATTGGATAGAAAATGTCTATTTTGTAGAGTAACCGTGTGAAAACACGGATGGGATGTTTTATCAAATCTTCGGATGTTAACCATTCGTTTATTTATCTTTTTTTTATAAGCACACACATGCTAAAAAAGCTTATCGCTAGTGGAGGTGCTGCTATGATCGCTCTTACAAGCCTTGCTCAAGGACTTGTATACGGTGCTCCAGCTGTTACAGACCCAGAACTGATTGATGCGGTTTCTTGGGCTTATGACGCTGGTCTCACTAAGTACTCAGATGCAGACGCATTCATGCCTTACAACAATTTAACAAGAGAACAATTTGCAAAGTTTGCAAGTGAGTTCGCTATGAATGAACTAGACATCCTTCCAGATGCTAGCAAAAACTGTGTATTCGACGATGAATCTTCATTTGACTCTTCATTGTCAAATGCGATCCTCGCCGCATGTCAACAAGGACTCATGATGGGTTCTGCAGGAAAATTTATGCCAAAACAACTCGTTACTAGAGGGCAAGTTGCTACTGTAGTATCAAGAATGCTTGGTGAAATCGACGCAATGTCTTCTGAACAAGCACATTTTGATTACCTTAAATCAGAAGGTATCATGAATGTAGCAAACCTATCATCTTCTATCACTAGAGGTGATGCGTTGTTGGTTCTTTACAGAATCGCTGCTCCAGCTGAAGATCTTTGTGATCTAGATCCTACACTTCCAGGTTGTGGAGATGAGGATACAGACGGAGATGACGATGGAGAAGTAGTAATCATCAAAGAAGGTGACCTTCAAATCTCTCTAAATCCATCTTCTCCAGCTAATATGTCATCTGTTCCAACAAATGGTGTATCTAAGTTTGCTACTGTAGACTTCACTGCTGGAACTAAAGATGTTACAGTTTCTACTGTATCATTGGTAAGAGGTGGTCTTGGAGACAGAGAAGATATTGATAGAGTTTACTTCGAAGTAAACGGAGTAAGAGTTTCTTCAAGATCTACTATCTCATCTGACAATACTGCTGTGTTGAGCTTTGCTCCAGCATTGGTAGTACCTGCAGGTGAAACTGTATCTGTAGATTTGGTTGCTGAGCTTTCTGCTCTTTCTGGTGGTTCTGAACATAACTTCAGATCAACTGCTGTAGAATCTTCTGCTGCTACTGTAAATGGTGTATTCACTACGGCTACACTTAGAACAGCTAACTATACAGTTCGTGGAGTTACCTTCACAAACCAAAATGTATCAACTACATACCAAGGAAATGAAGCTACTGTAGAACTTGGAAGATTCCAACTTCAAAACCAAGGAACTTCAACTATCGATGTAAATGTGAAAGCTGTTACATTGAGAAATGTAGGAAATGGTGACATTTCTACAGGGTTGACTGACCTCAAGCTTTTGAGATCTGGAACTCCAGTTTCATCATCAGTAATCATCAATGGTAGAGATCTAACATTCGTGTTGGCTGACACTATCAAGGATGGTCAAACTGCAGTATATACTATCGACGCTAAAGTAGCGCAAGTAGAAAATACAAACGGTGATACATACAAATTCATCTTGAGACAAACTACAGATCTCAATGCTTCTGAAGCTCCAACAGGATTCAGAACAGCTGTAACTTCAACTGCAAACGTAGCTAATGATACAACTGCTTCTCAAAGCTATACTGTAAGTGGTGGTGAATTGAGATTCGTAAGAGACTCATCTGAAACTCTTTCTAAGAATGTTACTAAGGGATCACTCCAAGTAGTATTCATGAAAGGTACAATCAACGCTAAACAACCAATCCTTTTGGAAGATCCAAGATTGACTGTAGCACAAGGAGGTGCACTTGCTAATCAAATCAGCAATGTAGCTAAGAAGTTCTACATGCAAATTGGTTCTACTGTAATGACTTGGACTCCTTCAACTGTAGCTGCTAATGGAACTGCTCAGTTTGATGGATCAGTTACTGTAAACGGAACAGTACCATTCTCAGTATATGCTGATATCGATGCTAATGCATCTTATACTCAGCCTATATCATTTGGTCCTCTTGCTTACAGTTCATTCTCAAACGGTAGAATTGAATACCTAAGCAATCAAAACGCTGTCGCTGCAAATTCAGTAGTAGGTACTGTAGCAGGTATTAGCGTGTCTGTAGTAGATACACAATTGGCTGTATCAAGATCTGATGGTCTCGGTACAATCGTATACTCTACAAACAATGCTCAAAGCAAGAATATCTACGGTGTGAAATTGACAAACAATCAAGATAATCCAGTAAGAGTAAATGCAATCACAGTTACTCCAAGTAACGCGCCAGCATTCAACAATGGATTGTCACTTACACTGAAGAATGGTTCAACTGCTCTTCAAACTAAGACTCTAAGTGGTGCTACTACATTCAATGGTCTAAACATCATTGTAAGTAAGAATACACCAGTAGAACTTATGTTTGAGGCTGACTTCTTGTCAACTATCGCAACTTCATCACAAGGTACATTCGCTGTATCGTTCAATGCTGGAGATGTGAAAGATAATGTGACTTCAAATGATGCTACTGTAACTGGTACGCCAGCTACTTCAGCAGTATTGACTATTATCGAAGCTGGTACTGTAAATATCTCAAACTCTACAACTTCAACTCAAGGATTCTTGGCTTCTAGCTTCTTGCCTAAGAAATTAGGTTCGATCACTATGCAAGCTATCAATGACGATCTTAGAGTAGATGCAGTATATGTTCAATTGAATGGTTCTGGTGCATTTAGTGGTCAAGTAGGAAATGTATTGAGTTCTCTTACACTTAGAGATTCTACAGATTCTACTGTAGCTACTGAATCAAGTAGAGATAGCACTGTAGCTGGATTCAACGATATCGTTAAATTCACTTCATTTGCTAATGATACTGTAATCCCTGTAGGATGATCAAAGACATTCGACATCTACGGTATAGTAGGAAATGTAAATTCTGCATCTAGCGCTGGTGAATTC
Organism: Candidatus Absconditabacterales bacterium; assembly: GCA_039809345.1. Taxonomy (GTDB): domain Bacteria; phylum Patescibacteriota; class Gracilibacteria; order Absconditabacterales; family Absconditicoccaceae; genus JBDHUW01. Next base: position 151,156 of record JBDHUW010000001.1, read on the forward strand.
AACATCACTCTTGCTACTGCTTACGATGATTCTACATACTCTGATGAGTTTAGTGGTTCAAGATTGCTTTCAGTAAACGCTGGTAGATATGTGAACTCTGGATCTGTAACTGCAAATGCAGTGTTGTCTAACAACTTCGCAATTGTTGCTACGTTCCCTAACGTATCTAAGGTAGCTGATGGTAATTCTACTGATCTATTGACATTCAGAATTACTAACCCAGGTTCAACAAACCTAATCGTTGATCAAATCGAATACTTTGCTAACGCTCAATCAAGTGGTGATATAGCTAAGCCATTCAAGATCTTCAATGGTGGTACACAACTTGCTGCTGGTACGATAACTGCTGGTGCTTCTACAGCTATAGCAATGTCTCCAGTAACAATCGCTGGTGGTCAATCAGTAACTCTTACAGTTAAATTAGATGCTCCATTTACAAACACTGCAAACAATCCTAATGCAGGAAATAGAGTATTCCAAATCCAAAACGTAAGATACTCACAAACATTCTCTAACGGTACTACAAGTGCCTTCGGATTTGTTCCTGCTGGGTTCACTACATCTGTAGGTCTTCCAGTTGCTGCTGCTAACTTCTAGTTGGTTGCTCACTCTGTGAGATTTATAGAAAAAGAAACCTCTTCGAAAGAAGGGGTTTTTTTGTTGATTGGGGGAGTTGGGAGAGACCGGTCTCTCTGTGTAATTTTTCATACTTTTGTCAGTAGTTTTCGGGGACTGGTTTAGTATAGAGGGGCGATTTTGTGACCGGTCTCTTTATCACTAGCCAAACCTATGGGAAATTATCGTCCGCCATTCCTAAAAGGATGCTATTATCACGTGTTCAATAGGGGGTATATGAAGCAGACGCTTTTTTATACGCCCCTTGATTATCAAAAATATCTCCAGATTATAGACGAGTGTCAAAAGGAATATCCTATGATAGTTATCTATATTTTCTGCTTACTACCAAATCATTTTCATTTTCTCTTACAACAAGACAGGGATTGATTATATATATCTGAGTTTATGAGGAGAGTACAATGAGCTTATGCAAACTATTATAAAGTCAAATATGCCAATATAAGATGAATTCCGATTGTAGAGTGAAGATATAAGGCTAAGTTAATAGATACCAATGATTACCTGCTAGAATGCTACAACTACATCCACAACAATCCAATTAAACACAACCTGGTCGAGAGTGTTGACAAACGACCCTATTTATTCCTAAAGAGACCGGTCTCCCTCCTATGCCCAGCTATCTTTGACAAAACTTTCTAAAAGATTCCACATATACTATTTTCATAGCCCAAAAGGTGGGTAAGATTTGTGATGATTTGAAGTTGGAGCAGTGTATCGAGATTGGACCAGGGAAATGAGCATTGACGAAGAAGCTTATAGCCATAGTAGATAGGCCTTTGGTGTTGCTCGAAAAGGACGAAACTCTGGTGCCCCATATGCAGCAGTTTCTGGATGCACCCTGAAATCACAAAATCGATTTGATAATGGGTGACGCATTGGCCCTAGATACCGCTTCTCTCCTAGAGCAAAAGTGACGAAACCCCGCCCAGACTATCGTGGTCGGTAATTTGCCTTATTATATCACATCGCCATTGATTACGAAGTTTTTTGGATGACGAGATGCTGTGTTTCCTGCAGGTGTGTTTATGGTGCAAAAAGAGGTGGCTGATAAGATCAGGTGGGATGCGGAGAAAAAGAGCTTTCTGTGGCGGTTATTGAACTATCAGTATGAGGTAAAATATCTCAAGACGGTACCAGCCAAGGCATTTTCACCTGCTCCCAAAGTCCAGTCGGCGATATTTTCATTGGTTGAGAAAAAAGAAAAGCCATCGTTTTCATATACAGAAATGATTTGGGTGCTCGATCAGATTTCTAAGTACAAAAGGAAGACGCTGGGCAAATGCCGGAAGATGGCTACTCCTGAGCTTGCAAAAAAATACCCCTTACCAGAGGATTTGTCTGGTAAGAGGTTGGAGGAGATTGGTTTGGAGGAAATGGGGAGGATACTCGTAGAGACCGGTCTCTAAAATATAAACAAATCATCCTCAGGTATTTCCTCTTCCTCTGTAGCTGACTGTGTAGCAGCGCTACTTTCTGTTGGTGCTGAAGGCAATGTCACAAGTGGTGCACTTGGTTGAGCCATGTTGATCACAGTGACTTTTAGAGGTTGCTCTTCAGGGATGTTGTTGTATCACATATCTTGTCGGATTTTCCCCATCAATATACCCACATCAAAGGCTGATATAGGTGAGCTTGGCTTATAGTTTTTTACTCAGTCAGATGTGGTTGTCACACTTCGTTTATTGAGAACAACTCAGTTTTCCCCTGCAGTAACTGTTGCAGGAGTGATGACAATGGTTTTTCAATCTGCACCTACTACGGAAGAACCTACTTTGGCTAGTTGTGACATCGCCATAGCCGTAGCCATACCGCCACCGCCACCACCAAATGTTCTAGGGATTGATGACGGAGATGGTGCTGGTGTGACTGGTCAGCCACCTCCACCACCGCCAGATGCGCATTGTGTTTGATTTCACTTCCATGAAGTTCACGCTTTGGAATCTACAAAGGTTGCAGGTGGTTCTCAAAGAGAGGTATTGAGACAGTTGTAGTCTAGGGTGAGAGATTGTGGAGAAGCTGGGAAACTTGCTAGGTTAGTGAGTGCGGTCCAAGAAGCAGGTACTGGTCAGGTGAGTTTGTTGTATGATAGGTTGATGATTTGCAGACCAGTGAGAGCAGACCAAGAAGACGGGAGAGTTCATACTAGGGTATTGTTCTGTACATTGATTTCCATTAGTTTTATTTGTTGAGACCACGATGAAGGCAGAGAGCCTGTGAAGGAATTTCCGCTAAAGTTCATTACCTCCATGTCTGTCGATCGAATATCATCAGGAAGGAGTCCACTAAAGTTGTTGTCTGCAACATTTACATATCTTAGATCAGGAGAGTTATAGAGGAAGTACGACAATCATGTGTTGAAGTTGTTGTTATCGATCCAAAATTCAAGGAGAGAGTTAATATAAGTCCAGCTTGCTGGTATTGCGCCAGTGAAGTTGTTGTTGGTTCAAACAAATCTCTCTAGCATTACCATGCCCGATCGACTCTCAGGAAGAGTGCCCTGGAGGTTGTTGTTTCAAACCTCAAGATAGCGAAGGTTGGCAAGAGTAGACCATGAACTTGGGAGAGTCCCTTGGAGGTTATTGTTACCAATATTTATACTATACAGTCATGTGTATGTAGACCATGAACTAGGCAATGATCAACTTAACTGGTTAGATGAGAGGTTGATTGCTTCAATCGAGTTGCTGATGGTGTTTGGTAGTGTGCCATCAAATGAGTTGAATGATAGGTTAGCTTCAAGCAGGTTTGGCATTAGCAAAATGCCTGATAATGATCATCAGATATTGTTGTTTTGTAGGTTCAAATATGTGATGTCACTAAGGTTAGAAATACTTGAAGGCATAGTTCATGAGAGCCCAAATGTATCTAAATTTATTCGATTTAGTCCAGTCCCTCCCCATCCATTACAAGTTATTCAATCCCAGTCGCATACTGTATCTGGAGTTGTGTCATCTCCACGGAGCCATCAGTTTACCTCAGCAGTCCAATTTTCACATCCTGGAAGTCCAGGATCTAATACACAAAGACTTCCATTGTCTTCCCAATTGTCTCCATCCATTTCTATATACATATCAACAAGTGCAACGCACTCGTCAAATGATACGTCTGTGACGGTGTTGCAGTTTACTGTTGGAGTGTACTCGTAGATGGTCGTTTGTGTTGTGTAATTTGAAACAAATCTTGGATCAAGAGAGCCATAGTTGTCTGAGAAGAGGACTTTGAGGGTGCCGCTACTTATGAAGAAAGTTGCGTTGTTGTCATTGAATTCACCATTTCAAGGAAGAAGAGCTTGAGTACCATGCTGGTCGGTGTTTATCAATGATAGGTGACCATTGGTTGTGTTTTTAATATAGTATGCAAGATTGTCGTTTGAGCCAGGAAATACTTCATTGCTGTTCCCCAAGAAGAGGACATATATATCTCAAGAGTAGAGTATAATGTCTTTGACAACTGGTGGTGTTGTTAGCCACATTTCATTTCAATTGGTATATGTATTTACCTGATAAATATCCCCATTGATAAAGTCTTTTAGGAAGATATCATCTCATGGTTGATTTCAAGATAGTCATAGATTTTGTGATTCTGTGATAAATAGTCAGTATTGATTATTTATAATACTGTTTTTCCATCCCCACGAATATCCAGCGGAAGGTGTTCCTAATTGATCACTACTCATGAGAGAAATTGCTTTTGTGTTTCTGTCCCAAACAAAGACATCTAGTGTGTTGTTATTGTCTCATACGACAAGGTCGCTGCTTTCACTTGTAAATATTATATATCTTCAGTTTTCTGACATACTCATTGGTTGTGAGTTGCCAGTACTGTTTCATCAATTTCACAAAGTAGTAGTAACTTTCTCGATGGTATTTGTTAGAAGATCTTTTGTATATATGTCTTGCATTCACAGAGATCCTCATGTTGTAAGTTTGGTAGAGGTAGATACAAAAACCACATATCTTCCATCGCTATTTACAAATGTTGGTGAGGCTGTGTTCAATACATATCAATCGTTCGGCAAACCATCAGTTGTGTTTGACACTAAGACGGTAGTGTTGTTTACCGTGTCTCTCATGTACAGTTGAAATGTACTTTCACCGGTTTGTACTGCGTTGTTTGCGTCTGTTACAAAAAACACATATCTGAAGTCATCAGAGGCACCCATAAGATGTACTACGCCACTAAGGTAGTCGCCGCTATATGGTACTGTCACACGAGTTGTAGAGTTGTTGATGGCGTCTCTTATAAAAATATCTTTGGTTAAATATGTGTCCTCAGGTACTAGTCATGCGAAATATGTACTGAACAAAACATGAGTACCGCTTTGATTTAAGATTACTGTATTGTCAGGGTCTGCTACAGCCATTGGGAAATCTCAATTTGGAAGAGCAGTAATAAGTTTTGTTGTGTTGGTAGATCTTTCATACCAGAAAATGTCATCAGATCCATTTGTGTCTCCTGTGAGTATTGTAGCCGATGAAGAAGAAAACACTATGCGATTTCAGTCTTCGGAAACTGTTCTAGAGGGACTGTCTCCGCTGACTCAATCAGCAACTTTTATTATTTGCTGCCTAAACGCCCCATTCGCATCCTTTACGACATACGTCACAAATCAATATGCTGTTTGCTGAAAGAGGATCAATATGCTCAAAAGTACAGTAAGGATTTTTCTGGTTCTAAAATATGCCATGGTGGACTTTTACTATTAAATACTATAAATATAGTTGCTTTTTTCAGATAAACAAATAAACGATTGAACTGTGAGAAAATAAGAATTAATTTATTGGCAATGTGTGTATTATGGCAAAGAAAGGGTTGACATATATGGTTTTGATTGTTTTGTGTGTTGTGTTGGTGCTGATCATCAAATCAGTGATTTTCATACAAAACGACTTTGTGCCATTGTGATATGATCCGTGAATGTATAGAGCAATCCATCTCGCATATTCGTATATGATCGAGGGTGGAGCGCGATTCTGATCATTGCCATCGTGGATCAAGCATGAACCATTGCGATGACTCCTTTCTGTGGTTGGGGAGAGATTGGGAATCGGGATCGATTACCAGTTGGGGCGAGGGTTTATTGCGCTTTCAGTGGGAGTATACCTCCTTGTACTGAGAAGAAAACTTTCTTATGGGGCGTTTCTCGTTCCGCTTTTTCTTTTTTCAGCTGTGCAGTTTGAGCTGTATTCATACCTGTATTACAAACAGCTTTTGGGTATAGGTATGATGTTTTTGGTGTTTGGCTTTTATAGTCAGGCGCATTGGTGGAGGCTGGCAGTAAGTTTATTTTTCCTCGTTTTGTTGCATAGACATACGGCGCTGATATCTATCCTTGTGCTATGTTTGGATGTACTCTTGTCAGCGAAAAAATCAGAAATGAAGCGATATGTGAAGTGAGGATTTGTTGTGATCCCAGCATTGATTGCGATAGTTTTGTATGGTTGACTGATAGAGAGAGTACTAATGCAATTCGTGAAACCACTTTTGACGACCGCATGATGATCTTGGCAGGCGTGAGATTTTTTGAGTATATGACAATTTTCTATGTTGGCATGGCCATCTCTAGTTTTGGTGTTTGTTGCTTTGGTTTTTTTGAAGACCAAGATACGAAATAAATGGCTCAGGAGCGATGAAGCCAGGCTCGATATAATTTGACTTCTCGTCTGTTTGGTATGGACTATCTTCGGTCTCTTGAACTACAAAAGATGATTGGTGTTTTTGGATCTCTTTCTCCTGGCACCAGTAGCGTATATCTTGATGTATCTACGATGACAAAAAAAGAATATCTACAAAGGCGTTGTTGTTGTCTTTTTTGCACTCTACATCGGTGTGTTTGTGTATCATGTATGGAAAAGAGATGTCTCACGTGTCTCAGGTGAGGAACTCAATGCGATTGCGTCTTTTTGACAGACCATTCCAGCAGAATGATATATCATGGTGACGGACAGGAAGCGAACGCCATGGGTAATGTGATACTCTCAGAGAAAACGAATCTCTCCAGGAATGTCAGACGACAATAGATGGACACAGTGAATGTGGAATGAGTTCCGAGCATGAAATATGTCTACAAGGTGTCAGATGCTGAAGGAGACATATGGTGACAAAAAGTTGTGGATCATGCAACACAAAACTCAGTTTGATTATCTAGGCGAGGATATTGATTGTATGACAAAAAAAGAGCAATCAGGGATGATTACTCTTTGGGAATCTAATTGGTAGGTTGTTTGATTTACACCGCCAACACCTTAAAATTCTTTTTCCCCTTTCTAAGCAAAACAGATCCATTGATTGCTTTGCTGACGTCTATCGTCAATCATATGTCTTCCACTTTCTCTTCATTTAGGTAGATAGCTCCAGCTTGGATAGACTTTTTGGCATCTCCCCTAGAACCTTCTAGTCCACAGTTTACAAGTGCGTCAACTATTGACAGATTGTTGGGATCTAGTGTAGAGAGACCGGTCTCTCTACCAACCGCTTCAATTTCCTCTTTTGACATCGCTCTCAATGCTTCTAGTTTGTCACCCTCGCCAAACAGAAACTCTGTCACTTTGACAGCAGTTTCCATGGCAACTTTACCATGAATTGTCTCTGTCACATATCTTGCAAGTTGACCTTGTCCATATCTAGCAGCCATATCTTCACCGTGTTTTTGGACGATGTTGTCAATGTCTTCTAGTGGCAGTAGGGTGAATAGCTTCAAGAATCTAGCCACGTCTTCATCACTGACATTCATGAAGTACTGGTAGATTTTGAACGGAGTAGTCATTGTTGGGTTTAGCCAAAGTGCGTTTCCTTCAGATTTTCCAAATTTCTTTCCAGAACTGTCCAATACTAGGGGAGAGGTCACGCCATACGCGTCACCATCTGTCATCTTTTTTATGAGTTCAATTCCTGTCACAATATTCCCCCATTGATCAGATCCGCTAATCTGAAGTTTGCATCCTTTGTCTTCGTAGAGGCGCACAAAGTCATACCCCTGAAGGAGCATATAACTAAACTCGGTATATGAGATAGATTTGTCGGGATCTTCGATTCTCTTTTTCACAGTTTCTTTTGACATCATTTGATTGACCGTAATATGCTTACCAACCTCACGCAAAAATTTGAGATATGACATATCTTCATAGAAATCTTTGTTGTTGATTACTTCGAATTGGAAATCAGTTCAAGACAATGTTGCAAGGTTTTTCAAAATTCATCCCACTTGATTTTTAATTGCTTCAACATTTTTATTCAATGTTTCATCATCAAGAAAACTTCTATCAGCATCTTTTCCACTTGGGTCACCAATCATTCCTGTTGCGCCTCATACAATTAGAATAAGCTTATTGTTTCTTTTCATAAAATTCACAGCATTCATGAATACTACAAAATTTCCTAGATGGAGAGAATTGGCTGTAGGGTCACATCAGAAATAGAGTGTTTCGTTGCCCCTGTCATATATGTCAAAAAGTTCTTCACTTGTCGATTGGTACAAAAATCAGCGCTGTGTCAGTTCGTCTTTGAGATGCATTGTATCTAACTATGGTATAAATATACAAATTATGTATATATTCGGTATTGAAAAACAATGAAATGTGCTCTCTCAACTTCTACTCTTGCATAGCAAGAAGCATACACGTCAAGGCTTTAACATCTTTTAGGCTCTCCAATACTTTGCCATAGGCTTGCATTACTTCTAGAGAATTGGGGTCATCAAGCTCTGTGCCAAGTTGGTAGAGATTATTTATCAAACTACTTCATGCTCATGAAAACAGGTTTTTCCTGCTATTTTCATAATAAATCCCCTTTTTGTGGAGCAAGAGAATTGTATATAGATTAGTTTTCTTGTCTTTTAGTGTTTGGAGGATTTCAGGAGATATATTATTGCTTGATGCGGCATCTTTTAGTTCTTGATCTAGATATGCTGTTATTGATTCTGATTTTCATGAAGCGCTAGCTCGAATAGAAAGAGCTTTTTTGCGATGTATAGTAGCAAGATCGATTTCAGAGCACATCAGAATAAAGTTTTTGTAGGCGTTGAAATCACCCTCTCGATCAGAAAATCTCAATACGTCGCTTTTTTCGATTACATTTTTGATGAGCTCATCGATATTCTTTTCTAGTCATTTTTTCTCAAGATAGATATTGAGGATTTTGCTTTTTTTCGCTTGAGGCGCGGTTTCTAAGTCTTTGAAAAGTATTCTGTCTTGTTTCTCGATAGGAGATTTATTTTGGTGAATCCCGTTTCGAATCGCTATATCAAACGCATCTAAATACTGTGTTCCTATTCAGCAAATCACTTCTGCAAGGAGCGCAACCTCTTCTTTCATGGTTTCTCAAAGTAATATGGTTTTGAGTTGTTTGCTTATACGTTCTGCATCCTTTTTATATGATCATATTTGTTTATCAATAGTTGCAATTCTTTTTTGCTTAATCTTTTTGCCTTCAGTATTCTCATCGAGTTTTTGTCTTTGTTTTACAAGGTCATCAATGAGTCACTCAAAAAGCGATAGAGCATTGCGAGCTTCTAAGATTGATGAAAGCATTCTACTGTTTTCCTCATTGCATTTATATGCAATATAATTTGCAATCTTTTTTGGTAAAGCGAAATAATGGTGCCCCCTATTTTCATAGAGGAACATTCATTGATATAGGAGCGATTGTAGCGTTTCTTTTTGGTGAAGAGGAAGCGTTTGTAGATTTGGTAGGTTCTCAAACTCATCTGGCTTATTTTTTTTTGAAGACATCAAGAATTGTAATTTATCTATAAAACACTATATATTGTGTATTATATTTATTTTTCTTGGTTTGTCAAAATGCACATATCCTACATTTCCATCTTCCCATCTATTTATGATAGCTTCCTTCAGACCTCACTTGTACAAAAAGCAACAGATGCGGGACTACTTAGTATACGTTGCGTGGATCCTAGAGAGTACTGCACAGATAGGCATCGTCAGATAGATGATGAGATTTATGGATGATGAGCGGGACTATTGATGAAAGCAAGGCCGGTGATTGATGCTGTAGAGTCAGAAATCGCTAGATTGTGATTAGATGCAAGCTTGCATGATACACGAAAAATTATTTTCGTTTCGCCATCGCAAACTGTATTTACTCAGCAAGTTGCTAGTGATATATCGAAGGTACAATATCTGATTTTCGTTTCATGACGTTATGAGTGAATCGATTATCGTTTTGAAAAGTATATGGAGAGTACATATCCGCATCAATTTTCCAAGATATCTTTGTGAACGTTTGTGACTCTTTGATGAGAACTGCCGAGTATGGTGATGACTGAAGCCATAGTCCGCTTGATACCTTGAGTCATACATGATGAGGTTAGCCATATGATAGAAAGTTATGCATTGGCAGACGATATGACCACGATTGAATTTCCACAGTACACAAGGCCAGAGGAGGTCCTTGGCATGAGAGTTCCTGATGTTTTGCTAAGCGGTCATCATCAGAAGATTCAAGAGTGGAGAGATGAGAACCTTACAAAATGTAATTAAAAAAACCTAGGATAGTTTTCCTAGGTTTGCCCTTTTCCAATGATATTTTAATACGCTACAGAGAGTGGTAATCACAGAGATTTCAAATAGTATGGTGAGTGAGAGATAAATTTGTCTACAATTCCTGGAAACTGCTGAGCATATGATATGTTCTCAATCTTAAATATTCTCTGTCCTGCTGTTGGATTACTTGCAGTATTTACAAATGGCTGATCAAGAACTATCCTTAACATATATCATTGTCATACTCCAATCACGATTGGTGTGGGGAATGTAATCCTTGTTGTTCTTCCAGCTATCAACTGTCCTTTCACTGGAGGGTTTCCGGGTCAGAAGAACAGTGTGAACCCTTTTCTGATATCACCGGCTACTTGTGAAGTCGCATTATAATCGATAGATCTAATTGCAAGAGGGTAGTTTCCTGGATTCATGATTGCCCCATTGAAAATTTCTGTGGCAGTTCCTTCGCTATTTTTTATGAAGAAAGGATGGTTTCATGCTACCAAGTGATTGTTAGAAACTTGAAGGTTTGCTGGGATTCAAGTTGTTCTCAAATAGCCTCCTGCTGATATACCAAATACTACGACTCAATTAGATTCACTAAGGAGTGTTGGGTGGTTATAGGATGTTGCAAGTTTGAGATTTATAAAGTTTGTGTTGTTGTAGAACTTCGTATCAATTGTGTTTACCTTTGCTACTATTTTCAATTCCATAGATTGTCATTGTTTTAGTATTGGAAAGTTGATATCACCAAATACAACGATGTCATTTAGTCCTGCCGCACTACTCATTCTTTTGTCTTCTAATTCAGCAATCTTGTCATAAGGTCATCTTTCATAAACTATAGAAATATTGCTAAGTACGCTGCCAGCAATAGCTTTAAACGCACTAGATCATGAACTTTCTATTTTTAGCAACAAAGACTTTAGCATCATGTCTTGATCTTGTGCCGTGATCACAATTGTTCACAAAACCTTAGATACAGATGGTATAAGAATGTTGTCTGCCTTATCTCCGTTGAATGAGAGAGAAATAGATCAAGTTCATGAAAACTCAGGAAATGGAATCCGCCCTCCTGTATTGTTGTTGCCTGTGTTATTTGAACCTGTGTTGTTGCTTCCTGTGTTTGTATTAGAAGGCGTTTCTGAGCAATGCCATCATTCAACAGTATTGCTTGCTCTTCATTCGTTTCCTCTCGACTTCCAGTCGTGTATTGTGACATTTCAAATAGATTTTACTGATGCTGTCTTGGGAAAAAATCTTTTACAGTATTCTACTTTTCTGTTGTTCCATTGGTTTTCGCTAGCTGGATTGCTTGGGTCATAGTTGTCTCATCAGGCAATTCCATCAGGATCCGTAGCCCATTTTCCAGTTGCAGGATCGAAATGTTGATTTACTTTCCCAAATCGCATTGCTATAGCGGGTATCATATTCCCATTTGCGTCTCTTGGGACTGTGTTTGCTTTTGACGGCATAGGACCCTCATATACAATTGTTGTAATTTTTCTATCGGTGGGTATTGAGATGATGTCTGTCGATTGTATCGGCTGCCCAATGATTCTTCTAGGTCATGATTGTGGTACTATAGCAATATTAGCATTTGTTTGAGTAGCACCATTTCTCCCATAGATTGCTCACAAAATAATCATAGCGAAAATAAGTACATAGAAGTGTACTCTTTTGGCTGGTTGTGTGGAGTGCCTGACGATATGTCTAGCTCCTGCTTTGATTTTTTGACGCATGTGATAATTAAGATGAATATAAAATACATCTCAATGGTAACTACCCGACTCCATTTAGTCAAAGAATTGCAATCTAAGGAGAAAATGTGCGATGTTTTTTATTGACATTTGCCGGTAACCACACACAGGATGGGGTTTAGTATTTTTCAAACTGTATGTTCTTCCCCTCTATTCCATGTTCGATCAACTTAGTTTTCACATCATCGACCATCGCAGGATGGCCACACAAAAATACTGAAATGTTCTTTCTTCATAAAAATGCAAGTGCTGATTCTAGGTCATTTTGTACGTATCAGTCTTGTAGTATTCCTTTTTCGCGAAGTTCGTCAGTTCGACCCTGTGGAAGCGAAGAGTCTGATTCTCTCGATAAGAAAAGGCGGTTGTAACTGTTTGTAGGTGATTGTTTGAACAAAGCAACCGTAGACGATAAAACGTGTTGTCCATACCTTTCTCCATAGAGCATGGCAATATTTTGCGTTGTAGTCTTTGCAATCAACGAATTGTATATTCAAACCATAGGAGACAAACCACTTCCTACAGATACCAACAAATACTTTTGTTGCTCTCATCTATCATACATGTGTCATACTGGTCATTGCAGATGCAAGATATCTCCAACTGAGATTCACTCAGTCAAATATGCTGACATAAACCCTTCGCGAGCTTTTTTCACCACAAATCAAATTGTTCACTGAGTTTGTAGCTCATCATTGGTAGTCGCGATACTATATGGTTTTTTGAGTGGTTTCCCCAGTCACTCATGAATGTGATCTGATGCAATCATCATAAATTGTCATTCCTTGAACGAAAATATCTGCTCGGGTTTGCAGCGAACAAATGTGACTTCTTTGGAGGGAGAGTACTCTATGTGTGAGATTATTGCTTTCATGGTTTGAGTATAATAATAAGCAATCTTGAATCAAACTCAAAAAACCACTTGCATTTCCATTTCGAAAACGTATCATGTTGGTTACATCCTTCGGGAAAAACATTCAAAAGCCAGTACATATACAGAGTAAAAGCATCCTTCGTCGGTGCTCACTGCTCTTACAAATATGTGCACGTTTTTTTTTGTCTATAACGTATGGATCAAGATAAAGGAGCGAAAAGGGTAAACAGGTGCCAAATCATAAGCCGGGGTAGCTCAGTGGTAGAGCAGGGGCCTGAAAAGCCCTGTGTCGGAAGTTCGATTCTTCTCCCCGGCACCATCCTTAAAAAATAGCCACAATATACAACGGGGATTAGCTCAGATGGCTAGAGCGCTTGGTTTGGGACCAAGAGGCCGCGAGTTCGAGTCCCGCATCCCCGACCATTATTACTATGTACTCAATTGCGGGCATGTAGCTCAGTTGGTTAGAGCGCGTCTCTGATAAGGACGAGGTCGATGGTTCAAGTCCATCTATGCCCACCATTCTAATCTAAAAAACTTAAAAATTGTTATTTATTCTTTTATTATAGTACACTATGTCAAAGATTCACGTTAATGTAGGTACGATTGGTCACGTTGATCATGGTAAAACAACATTGACTGCTGCTATTACTACAGTAGCTGCAACAAAAGGTTACGCAAAAGCTCAAGCTTACGGTGAAATTGATAATGCACCAGAAGAAAAGGCAAGAGGTATTACTATCAACACTAGACACGTTGAATATGAAACTGATACAAGACACTACGCTCATATCGACTGTCCAGGGCATGCCGACTATGTTAAAAACATGATTGTTGGTGCTGCGCAAATGGATGGTGCTATCTTGGTAGTAGCTGCTACTGATGGACCTATGCCTCAAACAAGAGAACACGTGCTTCTTGCTAAGCAAGTAAACGTTCCTCACGTTATGGTATTCTTGAACAAGTGTGATATGGTAGAAGACGCAGATATGATTGACCTCGTAGAGGAAGAAATCAGAGATCTTCTTACTAAGAACGGATTTGATGGTGCAAATGCTCCAATCGTCAGAGGTTCTGCATTGAAGGCGGTAGAAAATCCTACAGACGCTGAAGGTGCTGCTAAATGTATTTGGGATCTTCTAGGTGCGCTAGATTCATACATTCCAAATCCAGTTAGAGAAACAGAAAAGCCTTTCTTGATGCCAGTTGAAGATGTGTTCTCTATCAAGGGTAGAGGTACTGTGATCACAGGTAGAATTGAAAGAGGATTGTTGAATATGAATGATCCAGTAGAAATAGTTGGTCTTCAAGATGATCCTACTGCTTCAGTAGTAACTGGTATTGAAATGTTCCACAAACAACATCCATCAGCAGAAGCTGGTATGAATGTTGGTCTTCTATTGAGAGGTATTGAAAAAGATCAAGTTGAAAGAGGACAAGTTCTTGCTAAGCCAGGATCTGTGAAACCTCACCAAAAATTTGAAGCGGAAATCTACGTTCTTAAAAAAGAAGAAGGTGGAAGACATACTCCATTTATGGCAGGTTACAAGCCTCAGTTCTTCGTAAGAACAACTGATGTGACTGGTACTGTATCTATGGAAGGAAGAGAAATGATTATGCCTGGTGACAATGCTAAGATCTCAGTAGAACTTATCTACAAGATTGCAATGGAAGAAGGTCTAAGATTCGCTATCCGTGAGGGTGGTAGAACAGTTGGAGCCGGAGTAATTACGAAGATTCTTGACTAATTATATACTTTAGAAGGTACATAGTGGAATTGTAAGTAGTTTTATTGCTAGGGAGGCGTCGTCTCTCTAGCCCTTAACTACTATCTACAACCACTATACAGCTCTAAATTTACTATTCACAATGTACTACCATATGGCTGAAGCAATATCACCAAAGTTGAGAATAAAACTTAAAAGCTATGACGTGAAAATGCTAGAAAGTTCAACAAGTAAGATTGTTGGTCTCCTAGTGAAGTCTTGAGCTACTATGAAAGGACCAATCCCTTTGCCAAAACAAAGGAAACTCTATACTGTTCTTAAATCAAACTTTGTTTACAAGAACGCTAGAGAACAATTTGAAAGATCTACGTTTGCTAGATTGATAGATGTTGTTGAGACTGGGCCTAAAACCATAGAATATCTTCAAAATCTCTCTATACCAGTGGGTGTATCTGTAGAAGTGAAAGTATTCTAATCTCTTTATATTACAATAAGTTTCTTGCGTGTCATGAAAACGAAAAAATGACTCATAGTTAAAAAGAAAGAAATGACAAAGCTCTGGGTGAATGATCGCCATACAGCGGTAACGCTTTTGGAAATTGTTCCTCAAGAGGTTGTTAGATATAAAACATCTGAAAAAGATTGATATGAAGCTGCCGTAATCGGAGTTGGGAAAAAAGAACTCAACAAGGAAAAGGGGCAAAAGCTCTCATACGATCTGGTAAAGGAGTTTTGATGTGATGATTCTTTCAAAGATGCATTCCCAGCTGGTACTGTGCTTTCTGAATCGTTCCTAGAGGGCGTGCAGGTGGTAGATATCACTGGTGTATCAAAAGGTAAGGGTTTTTCATGAGTAATGAAGAGATTCAATACTAAGTGATGACCAAAAACTCACGGTTCTAAGTTCCATAGGCATGTTTGATCATTGGGTAATAGAAAGCCTAGGCGTGTGCAAAAGTGACACCCTCATGCATGACATATGGGAACTGAAACTATCACGCTTCACAACAGACCTATAGTTGACATCGCTACCCTAGAGGGGAAGCCGTTTGTTATAGTAAAATGAGCAGTGCCTGGTTCATACAACGGATACATTTCATTGTATGTTTCATAATATATATATCTTTACGTCACATAATACCATCTACAATCGATGAGTTATAGTATATCAATCCATGATGCAAAGTGAAAAGTCGTAGAAAAGAAAGCGCTAAATGCTGCTATCTTTGCTGATGAAAACATCAACGACTCTCTCATTCACGAATTCTATGTTTTGCAACAAGCAAATGCTCGTATTGCAATAGCACACACTAAGACAAGAGCAGAGGTTTCTGGTTCTGGAAGAAAGCTGTACAAACAGAAAGGTACAGGTGGAGCTAGAGCTGGTTCGTCTCGTTCGCCAATTAGAAAGCACGGTTGAGTGGCGTTTGGTCCTAGAAATACTGTTAACTTCACCAAGGATATGCCAAAGAAGATGAGAAAGCTTGCGTTAGCAGGAATACTCACTGTGAAGGCAAAAAATGAACAACTCATTGGTGTGGTTGATAATGCATTGGATGCTATCAAAACAAAAGAAGCAATTGCTATGCTTCAAAATATAGGATTGACAAACAAAAAGACATTGATCGTCATTCCTGAAAAAAATGAAATCATTGAAAAATCTATGAGAAACATAGCAAGAACAAAAACCATTCAAGCTATGTATGTAAATCCAGTAGATTTGCTTCATTATGATAAGGTTCTTGTGTTTGCATGAGCTTTGGAAAAATGGGATGCACTGTTTGCTTAATCAGATATCTATTTATTAAAACTTCACTTACTACACTATGTCATATACTGATATTCTAAGACAAAGAGCGAAAAAAACTGCTTCGGTTAGTGCGCTCAAAACCCTTAGTCCATACGATGTTATCGTTGCTCCAGTTCTTACTGAAAAAGCTTATATAGCATCTGGATCAGACAAGGCCGATGTTGCGAAAAAGTATCTTTTCAAGGTACACGCTGACGCAAACAAGAACGATGTAAAACAGGCTATCACTACTATTTATGGTGTGATTCCTACGAGCGTGAATCTCCTCTGGGTAAAAGAAAAGGGAAGAGCAAATAGAAAGCTTGTGAGAAGGTCGTACAAAAAAGCAATTGTTAGTGTAGAGGAAGGGAAGAGTCTTCCAGTGTTAGACGTATAATCCACATAAAATATTATTTATTTGTTTCCTAGGTTTGTAACCACAATGGCAGTTAAAAAATATAAGCCCTATACACCATCGAGACGTACTATCATTTGATATGACTTCTCTGATATCACTAAATCAAAGCCAGAAAAATCTCTTACTGTGCCTATGAAATCTACTGCAGGTAGAAATCAATACGGGAGAATCACTACGAGATTCCAAGGTGGATGACACAAGAGATTGTATCGTCTTGTAGATTTTAGAGGGTATGACAAATCAAACATACCAGCTAAGGTAACCGCTATCGAATACGATCCGTTTAGAACAGTAAGAATTGCTCTTGTTGTTTATGCGGATGGTGAAAAAAGATATGTTTTAGCTTGGAAGTGAGTGAAGGTAGGTGATGCTATCATGACTGGTGATCAAGCTCCTATTGCTGCTGGTAACAGGAAACAACTCAAAGACATTCCAGAAGGTTTCAATATATTCAATCTAGAATATACTCCATTTACGAAAGGGAAGACTATCAAGACTGCTGGTTCGTTTGGTGTAGTGACTGGTAAGGATGAGGCTCTTCGTATTGTGTTTGTGAAACTACCATCATGAGAAGTGAGAAAGTTTGATGAAAAATGTTTTGCAACTATTGGTCAACTTGGTAATGAAGATCACAAAAATGTTGTGATTGGAAAGGCGGGTAGATCAAGATGGATGGGTAAAAAGTGACGTGTTCTCGGTAAATCAATGAACCCGGTGGATCATCCACATGGTTGATGAGAGTGACATGCTGAAATTGGTCTTAGATTCCCTAAATCATTTAGTGGTAAGCCAGTTCCTCCAGGAAAGAAAACAAGAAAATCAAAGAAGTGGTCAACGAAGTTTATTGTTTCTAGAAGAACAAAAAACTAACATAAAATACTTTTACTACTACTATGTATATTAACTATGGCAAGGTCACTCAAGAAAGGATTCTATGTCAACGAAAGGCTTCTAAAGAAGGTTGAGAAAATGACAACTTCTGGAGAAAAGAAAGTAATCAAAGTATGGGATAGAGCATGTCAAATTACTCCAGAAATGATTGGTTTTACCTTTGCTGTTCACAACGGGAAACAATTTGTGAGCCTCTATATCAATGAAGAAATGATTTGACATAGACTTGGTGAATTCGTTCCAACAAGAACATTCAAATGACATCCGTTCTAATAAGTTTTACTTACTATTGTATGCAATCTAATGGAAAATAAATTAAGTGCAACACTAAACTATGCACTCACATCGTACAAGAAGATGCAACTTTTGGGTAAGCTTGTAGGAGGAAAACAAGTCGATGAGGCTTTGAATATCCTAGAGCATACACAAAAATCAGCTGCTAAGATGCTATGGAAGGTTGTAAAATCTGCTCAAGCAAATGCAACAAACAATGCCGGTTTGCAATCATCTTCACTCTATATTCAACATGTTCTTGTTGGAAGAGGACCAAAGATCAAAAGAATGAGATTTGCTTCTAGATCTAGAATGCATGGGTATCTCAAACATAGATCATTCGTAAGAGTTATTTTAACTAGTAAATAGTCTATCATATGTGACAAAAAGCAGATCCGAGAGGACTGAGAGTTGGTGTGACAAAGTCACGATCATCTGAATGGTTTGCAAAAACTAAGCGTCAGTGAGCTCATTTTTTCGTACAAGACATCCAAGTTAGAAACTTCGTAGAAGAATCTTTCAAAAGATGCGGTATTGCAAAAACTGTTATCAGAAAAACTGACAAGGAGTGTGAGGTTATCATCTTCACTGCAAAGCCAGCGCTTATCCTTTGAAAAGAGGGTAAAAAACTTGAAGAATTCAAAGACAAGCTTGTGAAAAAGTTTGGATGAGAATTCAAAATCGCGCTCAAAGATGTGAGACTCCCAGAACTTTCTGCTAAAATCATGGGTGAATATGCTGCTTCTCAACTAGAAGCTCGTATGCCATTTAGAAGAGTTGCTAAGACTGTTCTTCAAAAAGTGATGGAAAAGTGAGCTGTAGGGGTGAAGATCCAAGTCTCTGGTAGATTGTGAGGAGTTGATCTTTCAAGAAGCGAAAAGTTTTCTGAGGGAAGAGTTTGACTACAAACATTGAGGTCGGACATCGACTATCATGTAACAACTGCTCTTACTAAGTACGGTATCTTGGGTATAAAAGTATGGATCTCTAGAGGTGATATCATCGCAAAAGTTCCAGCAAAAACTACCCAAGCCGATGAAAAAAAGATTGCAATGCAAAAAGTACTCGCAAAATAATATATTTTAATCATATAACTGTATAGTAGTTATGTCGTTATTGACGCCAAAAAGATGGAAATATCGTAAGCAAATGAGATCAAGAATTACTGGTGCCGCTACAAGAGGTAACCAAGTGTCTTTCGGTGACTTTGGGCTCAAGGCTCAAACAAGTGCTTACGTTACAAATAGACAACTAGAAGCAGCCAGAAAAGTTATCGTAAGATATACGAGAAAGGTTGGTAAGATGTGGATCAGAGTGTTTCCAGATGTTCCATACACAAAGAAATGATTAGAAATGCCGATGGGTACTGGTAAGGGTGATGTTGCATTCTATCAGGCAAGAATTAAGAAGTGAGGGGTGATATTCGAAGTAAGTGGTTTAGATAGAGCTACTGCGCAAGAAGCATTCAACATGGCTTGATACAAGCTCCCTATGAAGGTTAGACTTGTTGAAAAGGGTGAAATTAGATAATATTTATATATTCGTATACTATCACAAATGTCGACTACTAAAACACCTTTCAAAGATATGGCAGAAAAGTCTCTAAAAGAGCTTGTTGCACTTCGTCGCTCACTCAAAAAACAACTTTTTGAGGCTCGTATGAAAAATGCTCTCAAGTCATTGAAAGAAACACATACTATTTCAGTATTGAGAAAGAATATTGCTAGAATCAATACTGCTTTAACTTCTAAAAGCTTGCATAAATAATGGCTGTATTCAACGGAAAAAATCTCAAAGAAGTTGTTGGAACTGTGTCGAGTGACAAGATGGATAAAACTATTGTTGTTACTGTAAAATCAGTAAAGCAGCATCCTCTTTATAGAAAAAGATACACTACAAAGAAAAAGTATTATGCCCATGATGAGGAAAATACTGCTCATACTGGTGATGTAGTGAAGATCAGATTGGCGAATCCAACAAGTAAGACAAAAAGATGGTCATTTGTTGAGGTAGTTCAAAGCGCTCTATAATATATTATTTACATATTCTATTTCGTGTACAATGTTACAAAATGAATCAGAAGTAATCATCGCTGATAATACTGGTGCCAAAACGGGTCAGATTATCAGAATACTCAAGTGATCAACTGCGAAAAAAGCAGGAGTTGGTGACAGAGTTGTGATTGCTGTCAAAAGCGTGTCTACTTCATCTACGTTCAAAAAATGAGATGTTGCAAGAGCAGTCATCGTGAGAACAAAAAAGGGCGTAAAGAGAAAGGATGGCTCTTACCTGAAGTTTGCAGACAACGCGGTTGCTATTATCAACAAAGACAACGAACCAGTTGGTAAAAGAATATTTTGACCAGTTGCAAGAGAACTTAGAGAAGTAGGTTTCAAAGAAATCGCTACTCTCGCAGAAGACGTTATTTAATCTTTCAAGCTTTCACTCCATGAAAAAATTGAGACAAGGGGACCCAGTAAAAGTAATTGCTGGAAAGTTCAAAGGGAAAACATCTAAGATCATATCTGTAGATGGAGACCTCGTTGTGGTTGATGGTATCAACGTGATGAAAAAAGCAGTAAAAGGGAAGGGGTTTATCGACAAGATCAAACCTATACACATATCAAACGTAATGTACTTTGATGAAAAGGCAGGTGCGTCAAGGGTATGAATCTCTCTCGATGCAAATGGTAAAAAAACACGTATCCTAAAAAAGACACAAAAAGCTATCGCATAATCAATCATTTATTCTATTTGTTCTGTGTGCCATGAGTATATATGCACAATTCCACAAGACTACTAAGCCAGCTCTTCAAAAGACATTGGGAAAGAAGAATATCCATCAAGTACCAACTGTTGATAAAGTAATTGTAAGTGTTGGTATCTGATCTCTTGCTACGAGAAAGTGAGTTAAAGATTTCTCAGATATTGAAAAGAATATCATCAAGATAACTGGTCAAAAGCCATCTCTTATCAAATCTAAGAAAGCTATATCGAACTTCAAGCTAAGAGAGGATATGCCAGTGATGTACAAGGTTACTCTTAGAAGAGAAAGAGCTCTAGAGTTCTTACACAAGCTATCTACGATAGTATTACCAAGAGTAAGAGACTTTGAATGAATCAATCCTAAAAGCTTTGATCCAAATGCAAATCTCAACCTTGGTTTGACTACGCAAGCGATCTTCCCAGAACTCTTGACGGATGATCCAGGTGCTTCAATGTGAGTGCAAATTACCGTTGTGACACATACATCAGATAAAAAAGATGCTCAAGCGCTTATGCAAAATCTTGGATTCATATTTATTGAAAAATAACATATATTTATTCTTCGTTATACACTAGTTACATGGCTAGAAAAGCACTCAAAGTAAAGCAAGCAAAGCTAGAAATAAAAAAGTTCTCAGCGATTGCGCAAGGAAAAAAGATGGAAAAGGTTACAAGATACTACAACAGATGTAAATTGTGTGGTAGAGCAGCTTGATACATCAGAGACTTTGGTATTTGTAGAGTATGTCTCAGAAGGTATGCAAGAGAATGATTGATTACTGGTCTAAAGAAAGCAAGTCGATAATATTTTATCTTATATTTTTTCACCGAAATGAGCTTTGTGAACGCTCCTATCCACGATCTTCTCATAAGAATCAAAAACGCATATATGGCGAGAAGAACTACGCTAGATTGAATTGTATATTCAAAATTCAAGGTTAGTGTATTAGATCTCCTAAAAGCATATAAGTTTATTGTTTCATACGAGGTAGTTGAACAAGGATCTAAAAAAACTATACAAGTTCGCCTCAAGGATGTTAAAGATGAGGTAAACGATATCCCTGTAATTAAATTCTTCTCTAGACCTTCTAGACGTTGGTATGTTTCTCATAAAGAAATTAAATCAGTGGCTGCTGGGAGAGGAATTTGAATTCTTTCTACATCTCAGGGTTTGCTTCCTACCCATGTAGCAAAGCAAAAGGGGATTGGATGAGAACTTATTGCAGAAATTTACTAGTTTATTTGTTGTTACATATCTATCCATGTCTAAGATTGGAAAAAAACCTATAGCATTACCAAGTGGTGTGACAGTTACAGTTGATGGATCTTTGGTTACTGTAAAGTGATCTAAAGGAACTCTATCATATACCTTATTGCAAGGTGTAACTGTGACTTCAGAAGACAACACTGTGGTTGTAGCTATCGATACAGATGAGAAGAAGAACCTATGGGGTCTTACAAGAACACTTATTCAAAATATGGTAACTGGTGTGTCTGAGTGATATACTATCAAACTTCATATCTTGTGAGTAGGTTTTGGTGCTAAGGTTGCTGGTCAAAAAATCAACCTCTCTCTTGGATTTTCTCATCCTGTAGATTACGTCCTTCCACAAGGCATTCAAGCTACTACGGAAAAAGATACTAAAGGTAATGATATCATCATTTTGACATGAATTGATAAGCAACTGATCTGAGAAACTGCTGCTAAAATTAGAAAGCTGAAAGCGCCTGAACCATACAAGGGTAAGGGTATTAGATACATTGATGAAACTATCAAACTCAAAGCTGGTAAGGCAGCTAAGAAATAAAAGAGACCGGTCTCTTTAAACCGGATGATTTACCTCCCTCTATCTACACGATGAAAGCAAAAAAAGCTCTATACGCTAAAGCACAAAGATATCAAAGAAGAAAAAATAAGGTGAATACTGTCATCAAGGCTACCGCATCTCTTCCTAGATTGATTGTGCGAAAATCAAATCTTTACACTTCAGCTCAGATAGTTGATGCAGACGGTAAGGTAATAGCATATGCTACTGACAAAAAAGAAAAAGGTTCAAAGTCAGAAAAAGCATTTGCTGCTGGTAAACATATTGCAGAGGTTGCAAAGAAAGCTGGTATCGAAGAGGTTGTTTTTGATAGAAATGGGTTTAGATACCATGGTAGAATCAAATCACTCAGTGATGGAGCTCGTGAAGGTTGATTGAAGAACTAATATCATTATATTATTATAATACTATTTATTGTTTATTGTTTGTCGTAATGACTACACAAGAAAAAGTAAAGAAAGAAAAACCAAAGAAAGAGTTCGAAGAACTCCTTTTGGAAGTTAGAAGAGTAACAAGAGTAAATACTTGAGGTAGACAACTTTCGTTTAGAGCGATCATTCTCGTTGGGAACAAAAACGGGAAGATTGGTTTGGGTGTCTCAAAATGATGAGATGTGCAAATTGCCGTAAGAAAAGCTACAAACGAAGCTTACAAGAATCTCAAAGTAGTACCTGTTACAGAAGGCGGAAGTATACCGTATGAAGTGACTTTCAAATATAAGTCTGCTATCATCAAGATTCTTCCTGCATCTTCAGGTACTGGTCTAAAAGCTGGTTCTGCTCTTCGTTCTGTGATGGAATTGGCATGATATACAAATATCTTGTCTAAGATTATGGGGACAAACAATAAATTAAATAATGCGTTAGCTGTAATCATGGCCTTGAACACATTCAAGGTAGACAGATCTAAGCTTGGTACAATCAACCTTCAAGAGGTGATGGATACGAGAAAAAAAGAACAAGCTCAAGCAGAGGCAGATAGAGCTGCAAAAGCAGAAAGAAAACCAAGAAGGAATACAAATGAACAGGCAGGTGATGCTCCTAAAAAACCAGCTGGATGAAGAAAGCCTGCTCCTAAAAAATAATCATACAATTATTTATCATATACTTTCCATACAATGTTTGGATATCAACTTACAAAAACTCCATGATATAAAAGACCCCGCATACAAGTAGGAAGAGGGAACTCTTCTGGAAAGGGGAATTATTCTGGTAGATGATGTAAAGGGCAAGGACAAAGAGCTGGTAATTCAGTGAGTCCTACATTTGAAGGGTGACAAACACCTTTGGTTCAAAGACTTCCTAAATTGAGAGGATTCAAGAGAAACTTCAAGCTTGTTACAAAATACCAAGGAATCAATGTGTCAACATTGGACAAAGATGTGCGTGTAGAAAATGGTGCTACAATTACACCAGAACAATTGGTTCTCCGAGGTTTTGCTCACAAAAATGATACTATCAAGATAATGGGGAATGGAGAGTTGTCTAAGAAGCTTACATTTTCATGAATCTCAGCGTTTACTGCTTCTGCAAAAGAAAAAATTACTTCTGCTGGAGGAACAATTGCATAATACCTTTACTATTCACTGTTCACAACTACTATGGGATCAGTATTCAAAACATTAGCTGATATATGGCGTTCAAAAATAATTAGAAAAAAGATTCTAATTACCCTTTGATTGCTTGCGCTCTATAGACTACTTGTATTCATTCCAGTGCCTTTTGTGAACATAGACAACTTAGTAAATTCTACTAGTTCACTAGGATCAGGAGGATTGCAGTACTTTGCAATGCTCTTGTGAGGATCGTTAGAACAGTTTTCTATCATAGCTGTATGATTGTGAGCATATATCAATGCTTCGATCATAATGCAATTGTTGACTGCTGTAATCCCAGCGCTCGAAGAGCTTCAAGAACAATGAGAAACAGGAACACAAAAAATAGCACAATATACAAGACGAATCAGTTTCCCGTTGGCATTTGTACAGGGTATAGGAACAGTGTACTTCGTGAATTATCTATTGGGTAGACAATTGATTGATGTACAAAACTTTTGATTGGTACTGATATCTGCTTTCGTACTAGCAGTATGATGAATCATGTTGATGTATATTGGTGAATTGATCACTGAAAAATGAATCTCAAACTGAATATCTCTCATCATATTCTCTTCAATAGTTTCAGGTATCGTGTCTAAGGTGTATTCAGACGTATCAGCTGCTCAAGGAGACTGGATTGGGGTGACAGTATTTATGCTTGTGATTGTGGTTGGGTTGATCTTACTTTCAGTGTTGATTCTCAAGACCATGAAAGAGGTGCCAGTGATCTATGCAAAGCAGGGGAAGGTACAGGAAAGCTCAAAACTTCCAATACCTTTGAACCCAGTAGGTATGATTCCTATCATCTTCGCTATGGCTTTTGTGACTTTCCCATATTTGATAGCACAAATGGTTACCAAGTTTGGAGGGACAAGCGATACCATCTTGGAAGCTGCTAAATGGATAGAAGCAAATCTAAATATATATAATCAACAACCTTCTATACTGGCGATTGTTATCTACTTCATACTTATAGTAGTGTTTACATTCTTCTATGCGATGATCGCATTCAATCCTGATAGGATGGCTGATAACATTCAAAAAAGAGGTGGATTCATCCCAGGTATTAGACCATGAACACAAACAGCTACATATTTGTCTAAGCTTATCAGTCATTTATGTTTCTGGTGAGGTATCTGATTGGCATGTATTGGAGTATACACATACGTATTGCAATATATTCCATTGGTACAAAATATTACTCAATCATTATGAGCTCTTCCAGTAATTGTTACGGGGTCAGGTATCATCATCATCGTATGAGTAGTACAAGAAATCGTAAACAAGATTAACTCTGAGTTATTGATGCACAAATACGATAGAATATAATCTGAATATATATAAAAAACCTTCTCGTTGCAGAAGGTTTTTTTGTGGAGTGAAAGTAGGGTTAGTGTGGTTTTAGTCTATCTGCTATCTTTTGTTTGGCTGCTAGGTTTGCTTGACATTCTAGAAGGTCGCTCTTTGCTTCGCTCAGATCTTCTTTAGCCTTTGAGAGAGCTTTCTTAGCGTCATTGAGATCCTCTACAGCTTTCCTATATTCTTTTGAGGATTGGTATACATGAGATGGGAGTGATGCTTTAAGTTCATCTGCAATTGTTTGCTTGGCTGAGAGATTAGATTCGCATCTAGTGAGTTCGGCTTCTGCATCTATAAGGTCATTTTCTGCATCCTCTAGATCCTCTTTTGCATCGTCTAGATCGTCTACAGCATCTTCATAATTTTCCGCTACATCTTCATTGTGTCCTCTAGGAGTATGGTCAGTATGTTGTACGTCTCTGGGGCTGGTTGTGCTAGATGAAGATCCGTGCGAGTCGATCTTGCTCAAATCTACATCCTTTCATGTCGTGGTTACAGTTATACGAGGCTGGTCTGAGTTATTGTCGCATCAAGTAAGTCACATTGTGACCGATAGAGAAATCGCCGCTATGAGTGTCTTCATGTTTGGTGCCCAAAAGCTTGGGGTACTCTTTTGTCATGTAACTTGCTCCCTTTTTTTATTGTCACCTAATTCCATGAGATGAAAAAAATAGTAAATCTGTAATATTATAGATATTTGAGCAAAGATGTCAAATTTTATCAATAAATCGTTTTTTGCATTATACTAATGATATTTCTTCAATCTTTTTCTTGGTTTGTTTTGTTGCTATTAGTAGTGACGTAAAAGTGCTCTATGTGCGAGAATGAGGCTCATGTGCAAAGAGCGTTGAGTTCGGGTTGAGAGAAGATGTGGTATAGTCTTTTTCATACAATATTTCACTGATTATCTTTCCAAGGCACCATAATGTCGTTTTTGTCGAAATATCACAATGTTGCTATATTTTTCCACAAAGCCATGCGGATTTCAGAGCGATATTTATCTTTAAATCGATTTGAGTAACATCGATTTGTCATGATAAACAATCCATCATAGAGTAGTGCATCATATATCCCATCTAGGACAAATGATCTTTGTTGCACTGTGGGCAGGTGATGGAAACTCGCAATACCCACTACTACATCATAAGTTTCCTTTTCATTTATTTCAGAAAAATAGCTCACCATATCCTTGTGTACTCGTCTGGCATTAGGGTGATTTTTGTTGGCTATAGCGAGTAGGTTGTATGAAACATCTACTCAAGTATATTCTATCGCCACATTTAGATTCTCTTGTAGGAATCAGAGTAGTCTTCCATCGCCACACCCAATCTCTAGGATCTGAATCTTTTTTTTGTCACCAATAGATTTTTTGATAGCCGTCAAAATATATTCAAACTCTGGTCGAGCGCGTTGGCGAGTCCCAGAGAATTTGATAGCTTCTTGGTCGTAGAATTGTTGAAGGTTTTTGGTTTGTTTGTGCATATGGAGCATAATATATATTGTGATTTCTGATGCTAGGAGAAATATAGTTATATGTGATATGTAAAATAAAGTGAATATTCTTCGTACTGTCGATACTATACAAAATGTGTCAACTATAAAACATGCAGAAATAGCCACATGGCACTACTTTATTTGGCTGTCCCCAGATCATCCATATAATTATAGTAGATCTATTTATACATTTATGACAATCACATGCCTATTATCAAAAAGGAGCTATATGACAAAGATCATTTGACTCAGATTTTGGAAAATGAGAAGGAAGAGCTTGCTGATATATTCGAAGCTATCAAAACGAGAGAAACGTTGGCGGAGAATGTAAATGATTCATACGATGAAAATTCGAATTTTGCTCAACGCCTTGCTGATAAAATAGCAGACTTTGGGGGTTCTCGAAGTTTTATAATCATATTTGTGTTGTTTCTTGCAACGCGAATGCTAGTGAACTCATACTTTGGAGATGTCGCTTTTGACCCATTTCCGTTTATTCTACTGAATTTGTTTCTTTCATCGATTGCGGCATTGCAGGCTCCTGTCATAATGATGAGCCAAAAGCGTCAAGAGACTCGCGATAGGTTGCGTGCCGAAAACGATTACAAAGTGAACCTCAAGGCTGAGGTTGAGATCCGCTCTTTGCATGACAAGTTAGATCATTTGTTGATGAAGAAGCGAGATCATCTTATTGAAATACAACAAATTCAATTGGAGATACTAGAGAAGAGAAAATAAATTTATGTGTTATCTATTTGTAAATACATGAAAAAGATAATAGTTTTGCTTTGATGTTTGCTTTTGTCATGATTAGCATTTGCAAATTATGTATCTGTGTGGAAGACGATAGGAATTGCATCCTTATCTAATTCCTGACAAATCATATCATGAGGGGTATCATATACAAATATGAATTTTTCACAAACCAATTTTTTTTCGAAAAATGGAAGATTTGTCGTTTTCTCTTCAGATAGCAGTCAAGTAGTCTCATGAGATACAAATGGTACTTGAGATGTGTTTTTGAGAGATCTTGATTTGGGGACAACAGAATTAATTAGTGTTTCAACTACTTGAGCACAGGGGAATAGATTGAGCAATACACCTATGGTCAGCGATGATTGAAGGTATGTTGTATTTGCTAGTGAGTCGACAAATCTTGTTGCGTGAGACACCAACAACAATAGAGATATTTTCATGAGAGATAGACTGCTTGGTACAACCATCCGCGTGAATCTTAGTAGTGCATGAGCTCAGTGAACACAATGAACAGCTACGCAATGATATGTCACTCCGGATGGGAGATTGGTTGTATTTACCACACCGCAAAATAGTTTGATTGCTTGAGATACAAATAGTCGCTTATCTTGATCAGATCTTTTTATAAGAAATTTGATGAGTAGTACTACGACCTTGTGAAACATCAATCGAACAGGTATTCAATCTTTGTGAAACAACAACGACGCAGTGATCACGCCAGATGGGAGATTTGTGTTGTGGAGCTCTAGAGCTGACAACTTAGTACCATGAGATACAAATGGCTCTACAGATGTTTTTCTAAGAGACACGTTATCATGAACTACAGAAATCGTGAGCGTAAATTCAAGTTGACAGATTGTTGCAGGTGGCGGTACTCCTACCTCACTTCTTGCGCAAATTACACCAGATTGAAGGTATGTGATTTTCAGACATCTTTCTTCTGAACTAGTTTCATGAGATACGAATGGGGTAGAAGATATATTTGTAAGAGATAGGGTTCTTTGAACCACAGAGATGATTTCATTGCGTGATTCATCAGAACAACTCACAGCGTCCGCTTCTGCTCCCCAAATAAGCGATGACTGAAGGTATGTGTTTTTCAATACTACTGATCAGAATGTGTTGTGATGAGTTTCTATATGGACTGGTGGTGTGTATATGAGAGATAGACTACTTGGGACTACTGAGCTTGTGACAAGAACTGATATGTTTTGATTTGTCAATGGCTGGGTCTCTTGGTTGAGATTTTCTTCAGATCTTACAAGAATCGCATATATAGCTTCTACTTGAGCTACAAATCTTTTGTCATCTGTAGTAGATGACAATGCCGGATATGACATCTATGTAGCTGAGCGTAGATTGTTGCACCTTCCAGCGCCTACAGTCATCGCGCCGTCATCATGAGACACTCTAAACATAAACAATGTAATATTTGCTGGTACATGAAATAGTGGCTATATGGTATCATTGTATGCTACTGGAATTACTCAACCAATACGAACATGATTAGTAGATGAGTTGGGACAATGGGAAACGACACCGCTTCAATATACATGATGATTTGAAACGATAATCGCTACTCAAACATATTTGACTTGACGGTTGGTATCTAGTTGATCTGTGGTTCATGTTGATTATGATATGCCGAGTCCAGTGATTTCTGGTTATTCATATGCAACATGATGAGTTGTATTTAGTTGATTGTGATTTCCGTGAGCTATTATATCTGTAGATATTGTTTGAAATATATCAACGGGCATGGCTTCTCTGATAGATGGAAGTTGGTCATTGTCCTTGATTTCATGAGATGGTGTATATAGTTGATTTGTAACACAGAATATTTGAAATATAACGTCTACTTGAGTTACAATATCATTCACTATAGACACAACCCCTCCCGCAGATCCGCTTATCACATACCCACTGCATCAAGGCACAGGAGTTGTATTGAGCTGATATTTTACTGGGCAGTGAGAGTCCGGTGCGATTGTATATGTACTTACGAATTGAGTCTTGTACACGTGAGTCATTTCATCTGGTGCGTCTTGGATAGTTGGACCGATTCTTTGATTGTCCAATGATACAGAGTATACTGTCCAGGCATATCAAAAAGATGCATTTTGAAATCAGTCTGACTCGGTTTTCCACACATATAGAACTATATGAAATGCGGGTGGATCGTCTTCATGATGATCAGCGCCAAGTGGGGGTTGATGATGAGGTTGATGATGAGGTGGGGGAGATGCGCCATCTATTGCGCCGCCACCATTACCAAATGTCCCACCATCTGCCTTCCCATCTATAAACCCAGGAACTACCAATCAAACATGATGATCGACTTGATCTATTGGGGGAGGTGTGAATGGTTCTGGTTTTTTCCTAGCGTGATTCGAGTGAGATGATGAAATGCTATCTGCTGTGGAATTTGCTTATGCGTATGATTTAGATAGAAACAATAGCGAGACGAGAGCTAGCATTTATAGCTCACTCACGAGAGAGGAGTTGGCAAGAATCATGGTACAGTATGTGAAGAATGCAGATGCTCGTGGTTTGACAAAAAGAGTATCATGTAACCTAAGATCTTATAGGGATTTTAGGACAATATCTAGATGATATGCATCATCTGTGGTCGAGGCGTGTCAGTACTGATTAATGTGAATCAAGACAAACCAAACCCAGATGGAATTATTTAATCCTAGATGATTTGTGACTAGGGCAGAGTTGTCAGCTGTGCTATCTAGATTTATCTATGGGAATAAATATGATATAGATGATACGAACGAGTGGTACAGACCACATGTGAATGCTTTGGCACAAGGATGAATTATTAAGAAACTAGATAATCCTATGAAGATCGAGTTGAGGTGATTTTTGTTTATCATGCTTCAGAGATTATATGAAGGGAAGTAAGAATGCTATACCATTCGATCAAAATACCAATGCCTTGAAGAGATTCTCGGTTGTGATGATTTTTTTGTATGCTTTGTATGTCCTCCCGCCATACATTAATTTACATAATCAGAGAAAGTCGGGAAGAATTACCACGATGAAGGAGAGCACAAAAGAAGATGCGGATAAGCTGATGAAACTATTTTTATATGATCAGAGGGGAGATGATATTATATCTGCCCAAGAGGATGAAATAGATGTTTCTCACTTTCAGTCAGCAAAGTGACACTATCTTCACTTTTTACAGTGACTGAGAGACTCTATATGACAACCTATTTCTATGAGCGCGCGCAACAGAGTAAAAATTATTAGCTCGTTTGAGTATGAGACGATAAATATGCAATTGGACGTTTTACTAGTTCAAAATTCGATCAAACTACTAGCAAAAGATCTTTGATCTACATACGATGAAGCTATGCAGGTCTTATCAGCAATATTTACTCTTGCGCTTCTGGAATCTCTTGAGGTAGAGCAGTCAAAGAGTGTTGTGACGCATACACTTACCCGTTCTTGACATAGCTCTCTCGACTACAGAGGCAATGTAACGGGGCTACGTTCTGGAATCAAAAAATGAAGTACTAATCAAGGCTGAGCAGGTTTTGATCGCATATTCGAACTTTTGAGTGAGTATATGAGAGTTACATGATCCAAGAGCGCGATAGAGGGGATTGCGCATTTATGAAAAAATTATGGAGTGATGTATGAGATATCAAACACACCCGTAGAATGACAAAAAGAATAACAAACCTACCTTGCACAATAGAATCTGCTTAGAAACCCTAGTGATGAACTAGGGCTTTTGGTATGCTCATTTTCTCTGTTTTTCTCTTGAAATCATAGGTGGAATTTGTATCATGTAATGAACGCGCTCGAAAAAGAGCATTTTTTAGTCTCACGTTACGTACGTACAATATGCCTACTATCAATCAACTCATCAAGAACAGAAGAGATCCTAAGAAGTACAAATCTAAGGCTCCAGCACTTCAATTTGGTGTAAACAAGTTACAAAGTAATAAGAAAGTAGAAATAGCTGCGCCATTCAAGCGTGGCGTATGTTTGAAAGTTACTGTAACCAAGCCAAAGAAACCTAATTCTGCGCAACGTAAGATTGCAAAGGTTAGACTTTCAAATGGTGTTGAAGTGATTGCGTATATTCCAGGAGAAAAGCATACGTTGCAAGAACACTCGGTAGTGATGATTAGAGGAGGAAGAGTGAAAGATCTTCCATGAGTGAAATATCATATCATCAGAGGAGCATATGATGCGAATCCAGTTGAAGCGAGAAAGCAGTCTAGATCAGTATATGGTACCAAGAGACCTAAAAAGAAATAACAATACATCAAACAAGTAAGAGTATGCCGCTCACTTCTTAATATAGAGTAGCAAATTCTAGAAGAGATTCTAGGAGGCAGAAGAGATAGTCAAACTACAACCTTATTTATTCATTATGAAGATTATTATGGCAGAAAAAGTAGAAAAAAAAGCTTCAGCTAAGGCTCCAGCGAAAGCTGCAGACAAGGTTGTTGTGAAGGCACCGGCTAAGGGACAAGAAGTTTCAGTTACCATTTCAGATGATCCAAAGATCAAGAAATTCATCAACTATCTTATGAAACACGGTAAAAGAACTGTAGCACAAAAGATATTTACTGACACCATGAAGGAAATACAGGTAAACGGACATCCAAATCCTCAAGCTGTATTGGAAACTGCATTGGAAAATGCTGCTCCAGACATCATGGTAAAATCAAAAAGAATTTGAGGTGCTGTATATCAAGTGCCTATGGAAGTGAAACCTCAAAAAAAACTATTCTTCTCTACAAAATGGATTTTGGATGCCGCTAGAGGGAAAAAAGGAAAGCAAATGTATAAGAAGTTAGCTGATGAGCTTTTGGCTGCGTATTCTGGACAAGGTCCTGCTATCAAGAGAAAAGAAGAAGTCCACAAAATGGCAGAAGCTAACAAAGCGTTCTCATACCTTGCAAAGTATGTTAAATAGTATAATACATCTGAACATAAAACAATTTATATCTCCACATATATTACAACAATGGGAAAATGTAACAGATCTGACTATAATCACGTGCTCTATAATCAGAATAGAGCTAGAGCAAAGTCTGGTGACAAGATTAAAAATATTGTCAATCATGTAATTCTTCTTAAAAAGAAGGAAAGTGTTCAATGAAAAACAGCTTGGTTGAAGATGGCATGGTTGAAGGCAGATGCTAAGATGAGAAATGCCGGTATTACTATGGATATGATCAATCTCGCAATCAACCAAAAATGACTTTCACATTTAGTTAAATAATTCACCTCTTCTATGTCAAGATTAACAACACAAGCAAAGAGAAAATTAAACAAAGCGCTCGTGAGAGTCGAAAAGGTAGTGATGATGGACACAAGAAAAAATCTAGAACAACAAAAAAAGCGAAAAGCGAAAGTTGTAAATTCAAGAGCAAAGAAGCAATCTACGGTGATTGCATAGTTTTTACCTATCTTTTCAGGGCAATACAATGAATAACGCAAGATTACAAGAGCTATATCAGCAAAAATGATACAAGAATATTCAAGCCAAAGTTGGCCAGTATCTTGAAATTCACGAAAAACTTTGAGACCGTATCTGGAGATTCAAAGGGTTGGTAATTAGAACTCGAAAGCCTTCTCATCCAGATGGAACATTTACTATCAGAGGAACAGCTGCTGGGCAGACTATTGAGAAGGTGTACCCGTTTTCATTCCAAAACTTTGCGAAAGTTACGTTGCTTGATGACTATAAGATTAGAAAGAGCAAACTCTACTATATCAGAGAAAAAGTAGGTAAGGATGCTAAATTCAAGAGCGTGATGACTCAAGAAAACAAAGATAAGAACCTTCTCGCATAATCATTTTATTTGTGCTTACAGTGTAAACATACATGGAACTCATAGTAACAAGTCGTACTGTCTTTGGTAAAAAAGTAAATCGTATACGTAAGGAAGGTCTTGTGCCTGGTATCGTATATGGTAGACATCTCAAATCACCATTGGCTGTTCAATTCGATAAAATAGCTTTTATCAAAGCATTCAAGGCCGCAGGTGTATCTACTCCAGTTGACCTAACTGGTGATCAAAATGAACTAGTATTGATTCACCAAGTAGATACTGATCCAGTGACCGATGTGGTATCGCACGTTGACTTCTTGGCGGTAAAAGCCGATGAGAAAGTGAAAGCATCTGTTTCAATCGTATTGTCGTGAGTCTCTCCTGCGGAAAAGGAAGGACTAGGTAAGGTACAACTTGTAAAAGATTATGTGATGGTAGAGGCTCTTCCTAGAGACTTACCAAAAGAAATCGTAGTGGATCTATCTGGTTTGGCTACGTTGCAAGATGGTGTATTTGTGAGCGATCTTACAGTTAGTGCCAAGGTTACTATCCTTGAGGATATGGAACTGCCAGTAGTAGCTGTGGTTGCATTGCAAGAAGAAGAAGCTGAAACAACTGGTCCAGTTGATGCATCATGAGCTGCTACAGCTGCTGCTCTGGAAGCAGAAAAAGCATCGAAGAAATCAGACTAATATACTATTTAGTTATCCAATAACCAATTATCATAATGGCAAGAGTATGTGACTTTACAGGGAAAAGAACGGTCTCTGGGAACAATAGATCTCACTCTATGAGAGCTACAAAAAGAACCTTCAAACCAAATCTTATCACGAAAATGGTAGATATTGGCGATGGTGTAAAAGTAAAAGTGAAAATGGCTGCAAGCTTCTACAAGAAGTACAAGTCAGAGCTATAGAATTCTTTCTGTAGTATATCAGAGCATATGCTCTCTTATGGGTTTGTAGCTCAGTGGTAGAGCAATGGCCTTTTAAGCCACTGGTCGAGGGTTCGATCCCCTCCAAACCCAAAAAATTCTCTAGCGAAAGCTGGGGATTTTTTTATAGTTTAGAAAATATCTACTCTCAAACCAAAATATTTATACTATCTACTCATCACTATGCGTGTGGCAATCATTGCAGATATACATGAACATCGTGAGCTATTCATGGTGTTGTTGCAAAAGTTAGAAGAAATACAGCCTGAATACATGCTCTTGCTTGGGGATTATGGTGCTCCTTCCGAGATTACTAGAAAACTATTGAAATTACATATACCCATATATGCTATTTGGGGGAACAATGATGGGGAAGTATATAAGACGATCCAGTACTTCCATAAATATCCTCATGCTACAATAGGACCCAAGAGTTATGACTGGATTGCCCTTGATGGTAAAAATATATTTCTTACACATTATGATGATCTTGTTGAACCAATGGCAAAGAGCGGTTTGTATGACGCGGTCTTTTATGGACACAATCATACTGCTAAGGAAGAGATGATAGGAAACACACTAGTCGTAAACCCGGGAGCAGTTCGCGGAGGGCATACGCCACCAAGTTTTGCGATGTGGGATACGCAGAGTATGCAGATACAATTCATTGAGTTATAATGTCTATGTGATAGTTTCAGTTTTTTATCTCATCATATTTTTCCATGTTCACACTCCAACAAATCCAAGAACTCCACAGTAAGGTAAAGTCAGGAGCTGATTTCCCTCGTTATATACAAGATCTTATAGAGATTGGGCTAAAGAAATACGATATGTTTGTCTATGATGGACGCGCGCAGTATTTTTGAGATGAAGAATTCACTATAACATCTGATTCAAAATATCCTGGAATTATAGTCTCGGATGCAGCCAATCACGAACAATTTGAACATGATCTGAAAGCTCATCAAAGAGGTGAGACTGATTACATGACATTGATAAATGATGCTGCCAAGTCAGGTATATACAAACGAACAGTTGATATGCAAAATATGATGTGTGTGTATTATGATCAAAAATGAGAGGAGGTGCTGGCTGAGGAAATACCTGGTGTGTAATCTTTCTCACCATTACCTTGTTACAAATCTCGACCTTATTCGTATAGTATATAGACATCTTTATCATTGAACCATTTTTCATGTTTCCTATTTGAGATGATCAAGTAAAATGAGGGTATAGGCCAGTCTTCACCTGGTTGATAATTACGATAAACGTCATTGTGTTTATAAAACAGCTATGAATGTCACCAAGTGGGTTAGAGAGCTTTTTTATGGAATATGCTACGGTGCCAGGCTTGATTATGAGAGGAGAAAATTTATATGCGCTTTTGACGAGTATGTTTATGCATGGAGGATGGGCGCACATCATTGGTAATATGATGTTTTTGTATGTGTTTGGTGACAATATAGAGGCGCGTTTGGGGCATGTGAAGTTTGTGATATTTTATTTGTTGACGTGATTGGTTGGGAGTTTGGCTCATGTATTTACAGATGTTTCTAGTATGATACCCTCACTTGGCGCATCTGGAGCAATATCGTGAGTCTTAGGTGCATATTTGATACTGTTTCCTGGGGGAAGAGTCAAGATGCGAGATCCTCGTTTTGGGGGAACATACTACATAGGGGCTAGCACATTTTTGTTGTACTGGATAGGGATTCAATTGTTTAGTGGATTTGGTTCTTTAGCTACTGCGTGAGAAGGATGATGAACTGCTTGGTTTGCGCATATATGATGATTCGCAGCATGACGACTGTGGGCTAAAATGAAGTGAGGAAAGTATAAATGAGATGGCAGAAAATGACCGCAAATACTGGATATTGATAAATCGCCATTCTCCTTGTAAAACAATTTTATACTCTTAGCATAGAATCATTTATCACTATATTAAGCCCATGAGAAATCTTACAAAACTCTATTTCGTATTAGTGTCGCTGGTATCTATTGTGTGACTTGCCGTAGGGTATGGTGTCGCTGGATACAACTTTTTCATGTCAAAATATATCACTGATGACGAGTATGTTTCGAAGGATGCGTATGTGATGGATTACTGTAGACAACCTGATTATGCTGCAACTCCAGATGCGAAACCAACACCAAAGCCAGCAGAAGATATAGCGGAATGCGAGAGTAAAAAAAGAGCAGAGATATTGCTTAGAAGATCTGTTACAACCAAAGAAAATGTGATTGGTGGATTGATTTGGGGGTCGATTGCATTTGTATTATTTTTGACACACTTCCCAGTGATGATCAAGAATAAGTGAGTGGAAGAAAAAGCATAGTGACTTTATAATTTCAATTTTCTAACCATCTTATCCATGCTGTTTTGTGGGTAAGATTCCACAAGCGGAATGTATTGTTGCAGTTCTGCTATAAACGTTTTTTGTTGCTCGGGTTGGTCGTCAAATGAGAAAATCATGTGGTCATTGTTTTGTAGTATGATGATTATGTTTTTCCATTCCTGTGAAGTTTCATTGATCTCAACGACAAAGCTTGTGAGATTCTGTCGAGGCCAAAGTCTGGTGTCTACAGCAAGTCACGTGTCTCTGATATGCAGGGTGATATGTTTACTTTTTGTAAGCGAGAAAAGAATATACGCCCCTGTAAATAGAAATAAAACAATCGCTCCAAAAAGATCTGCATAAAATATAGAAATCCCAATCAGGAGCGCCAGCGCTGTAGCAAACGCTACAAATCGTCATGTGCCTCTTTCAAAGTGTTCTCAATTATAGACGCGAATTGACATGGAAGGAACAAGTTGGAAATGAAAGGTGTGTGGTTTATTGTACTTTTGTAATTTTCTCGATTATATTACCTACTCAGAAGAGAAGATCTTCTCTTAGATGTGGCGCCATCAATTGAACTCACAGCGCAAAAGTTTCTCACTCTTTTTGGATAAATCCTGTTGGTACATTCATCGCAGGGTATCAGCCGATGTTGGCGGGGATTGTATAGATATCTGCGAGGTAGTTTTTGAGCGGATCGTCAGATCTTTCTCATATTTTCCAGGCAAGTTCTGGCGATGTAGGTCAGAGTACCACATCAACCTGGTCGAATAGACTATTCATGCTGGCTTGCATTTTTGCTCTTACTATTTGTGCCTTACGATAATATGCATCATAGAATCACGCACTTAGCACGTATGACCCAAGGAGTATTCTTCTTTTCACTTCTGTACCGAATCACGCATCTCTGACTTTCGCATAGTACTCTTTGATAGATCAAAATGCACTTGTTTCATCCTGTAACCCGAATCTAATTCCGTCAAATCTTGCCATATTTGTACTCACTTCTGCAAACATCAAAATATAATATACCGATACCATATACTTCAAAAGTGGGAAATCTAGTTCTACTATTTCTGCTCATTGTGCTTGGAGAGAGGCTAGCGTGTCTTTTGTGTTTTTCTCGATGAGGGGATCGATTCACTCACCGAAAAACTGTTTACAATATCAGATTTTTTTTCATGCAAGTGGAAAATCTTTCAATGCGTCAAATCGACTTTTGGTGTCTAGTGTTTCTACGCTGGTTGCATCATGTTTGTCTATTCATGCAATAGCATCTAGGAGAAGTGCAGCGTCATAGACGGTCTTGGTCATCACTCCAACTTGATCGAACGATGAAGCCATAGCTTGCACACCATATCTAGACACTCTTCCATATGTCGGTTTGAGTCAAACTATGCCACACATGAAAGCTGGTTGTCTTACAGATCACCCTGTATCAGTCCCAAGTGCAGCGATACACAAATCTGCAGCTACTGCGGCAGCACTTCATCATGATGATCCTCATGCTATACGGTTTATGCCATATGGATTTTTGACTGGTCAATATGCAGAGTTTTCATTTGACCCTCACATAGCAAATTCATCTAGATTGGTTTTTCCAATCATACATCATCATGCTTGCTCTAGTTTTTCAAAACATGTAGCACTATATGGTGCTATGAAATCTTCTCAAATCTTTGACGCAAATGTGGTTCTGTATCATTTTGTGAGAATCAAATCTTTGACAGCTATAGGGGCTCATTTCAAGGGAAGAGTAGCAAGTTCTTTTCCTCTTGTCTTACAGTACTCATCAGTGAAATGGATGAAAGCATTGTTTTTTTGATTGAGAATTTTGCCTTTGGCCAAATAATCCTGTTGTGTTTTTTCAGGAGAAATGAGACCGTTTTGTACGTCATCAATGTATTGTTGTAGTGTAAGTGACATGGCGTTTCGTGGATAGGGAGAAGTAGAATTATTCTATGATAAGCGCATCGATCAAATCTCTTGCCGCTTTTTTGTCTGCCTCAGAAAGTGCTCCGGCATTCGTTCATGGACTAGATGGCGTTTGGCTTGTAGACGAGGTATCGCCACTACTGCTTTGATTTCATGTATTAGTTGAGCCAGTAGACATGGGGATGTTGTCAATAGGCTCAGTAGTTTCATCTCAGACGATATCCTCAATTTTTTCTTCTACGTCTTTAGCTTTTTCTGCTTCAGATGCTGCTTCTTGTGGTGCCAATACTCATGCATCCGCCTCAATTCAAAACCATCATCTCAACAAGTTCAATGGCGTTTTTTCTTGTACGAAAGCTATTCATACCACAGACACCAACAGTATCATCAAAACTATCAATATTCGGAAAAGTATTTTTCTCATTCGATGGCATTACATATAAAACATTTCTATAGATAATCAAATGCGCAGAATATGCAAATTGTTTATGGGAGAAAGTCAATGTGTATGGGAGAGTGGAGAATCAGATTCAACACCGATATGATATTATATATACTTTTAGATGTTTGTCTTGTTTGTTTTTTAATGAAATAAAATAGTTCCCCCGCTTCTTTTGATGTAAAGACATAATCTATGTATAATCTTGCTATATTTATTTATATGCAACGCTACATGGAGAATACAACATTGATTGAATATCTTAGAGGCATTCGAGCCAAATATCTTCCAGAGGAGTCTACGGACTTTTTTGATGATTTGCTTCAAGAAGATGCTGTAGATTTAGCTAGACTTTTGCTAGCATCAAATGATGATGAATATGCTCAAGTGACCTCAGAAATACAACAGCGTATCGCTCAATCAAAGGAGAATCTTCATGAATTGATGATCAAGCTTCAAAAGCTCAAGGCAAAATTTGCTGAAGAAAAAGAAGAGGCATCAGATATTGAAGAACTTGATAGATTACAAGAAATGTTATAATATTTTATTTTTATCGCACTCACTACCATGAAAGAAGAGAATAGTAAAGATCTTTACACCGACAAAAAAATTGATGCCATCAAAAATGATGTATCCAAAGAGTTTGGAAAACTTGATGAAGTTTATTGAACGAGAGACGACTTAGAGATTACCAAGGCGGGGATTGTCGTGATAGATAAATATCTGCAAGAGATCAAATCCGCAAAGGGAGAGAACTATGGTAAGCGAGCACTTGAGGCATTTACTAATTTGAAAAATTCTCTTTTGAAAGAGGCGAGTGCAATGAAATCAATGAATTTCTTTGATACGAGAAATAACGAAAAAATCCACGATGTTGCACATAGAATTGACAATGCAGAGCGCATAGTCTTGGAGAGATTAGCCCTAAATAGAGAAACGGCATCTGTGCATCAGGCGCTTGAGAAATCTAAGCAAACATGAGATTTTTTTGAAAAACAAAGCGATGGGTCACTCCTTTTGAAAGCCGCTACGAATCAACCAAAGATTCATGAGGTTTTGTGATGACTATTTACACAAAAAGATAAAGTATTTCGTATAGATTATGCAAATTGTACCAATCCGCAGATTAAACAAAAGATGATTAGTCAAATCTGAACTACCACCTGTATGATTGATTATGATGAAGCAACATCGACATATCTTTTGAAGGATTCTAAATGAGCGGTGATACCAAATACAAG
Organism: Candidatus Absconditabacterales bacterium; assembly: GCA_039809345.1. Lineage (GTDB taxonomy): Bacteria > Patescibacteriota > Gracilibacteria > Absconditabacterales > Absconditicoccaceae > JBDHUW01. The sequence continues at coordinate 191,514 of JBDHUW010000001.1, forward strand.
AGCATTGATTTGGGAGTGAGTAAAATTGACACCTATGGGAGTGATCAATTATAATGCTCAACTACAAGAAAGAGTGGAGAAAGACGCAAAGACATCTAGACTTACAGGAGACTATATGAAGAATAGGACAATAGACGCAATCAAAAATCATCCTCAATGGAGCAATATTATCGCTGGGATACCGAAGGATCTCAAATGAGAGATTATGGATGCATCAGCTGTTGATGCAACTGTTTTGAAGGACTTTTTGTGAAAGACAGAAAAACGCATAGCAGAGATATTAGCAAACGCAAAAAAGAAATGATGGGAATTGCAGACTGAATCTGTGAGTAAGATATACACAAGAGGTTGATTGATGGAGATCCATTTTATCAGTGATGGTGCAGAAAAATCTGTGAAGCTTTGGGAAACGAAGGAGTCGTTGTGAAACGATACTCTCTATGATATATTAGATGACAACGAAGATGACTACAAAAAATATCTCCAAAACAGAATTACTTCTAAGCGGAACCAACTAGATCATGAAACGAAGCAAGAAAATATGTTTTCTCCTATAGAAGGGAAAGATGTAAAAAAGCTTACTGCTCCAGAAATACAGGCGGTATGATGATCTTTGGTGCTATTGTCACAGTTAGTAGAGAAGATAATACAAAAAGAGTGATCTACACGAGGCAACACTGATTTCAATCTGCAAAAAGTGAAGCGTTTGATTTCCGATGGTGTGTATTCTCTGCAACAAAATGGGAAAGAGTGAATTTCTCTAGATCAATTGAATTTACAACTCAAAGCTCCACTTATCAAAGCGTGGAAAGAGCTGGTAGGATATACATGAAAGCCCCAATGAAAAGAGTGAAAAATACCAGAAGATAGGATAACTTCCAAGTTTGATGCAATATTTTCGTGAGATAGAAATAAGGCGGTATCTGCTATCAGATGACTATGACAAGACCAAACCTTTTTTGGAAACCAACTCACGAGCTATTTAGCAGAGGATATTGTCCAAAACAAAGGTATAGAAACAAAGGATAAATGATTTACCGCCTTCTTGAAAAATATAGATACAGCGCTTACTATTCCAGAAGATGCAACTGAAGAGCAAATTAAGAAAATGAATACGCTCATTGAGTCATTTGTGAATACAGAAGATACTCTTTCTTGTATCAATCTCATGGTGAAAAACTGACTGATACCTTCAGATTGGGAAAAAATTGACAAAGATGCGTATTTGAAAGCAGTTACGAGTATGAAAAAGAAATTACAAAGTGTCAAAGAAAGGAAAAATTCTGCGACACTAGAATCTTTGGCTACACAGCAATTGCATGATAAGCGCGCACTAGAGAAAATAGCAAATCCATCGAAAGAAGAGCTAGCTAAACTACAGTGATTACAATATTTGATTGATAATCCAGAAGCACAAAAGATTGTCAATCAAGAAGCACTAAGAAGCGTAGAGCTCTTTAGATATGCAAGTGCTGGATATCTCATCAAAGCCGAACTTGGAAAGTTATATATAGAGCAATGAGGCGGAGCAGTATGAGAAAATGCCGATATAGTCAATGACATTTTAGGTGTAGGTGCGTTTAATTTGTCTGATGAAAATTCAGAGTTTGCATGAGAGTTGACACAAATGGTTGTAGAGTTTATAGTGGTGTCTGTAGTGACCTGAGGAGCATGATGAGCTATGTATTTGTGAGCATTGAGAGCATGAGCAGCATGAGCAAGGTTGGCTAGAATGTCTAAACTTGCTGGGAATATTGCAAAAGTTGCCACAAGATCTAATCGCATGAGTAAACTTTCATATCACGCTTGATCAGTGCTTTTGGAGGCTCCAATTTTCAATACAGTTTCGCATGGGTTACATGCTGCAATTGAGCGTAATAACTTTGATATTTCATGGCAAAATCTAAACCCGGTTGCACTTGAAAATCTGAAGACAGCTTCATTTTTGGGAGCATTGAGATGAGTGGCGGCACTACGCCAGGGTATGGCAAAAATCGATATGGGTAAAGCAATAAAGACTGTATGAAATTCACTTCCTGGGAAAACCGCTACGGAGCTTTCTGCGATGGTAGTCGCTGAGCAACCAATCAATTTGATTCGATGACGCGAAGTGCAAGATCCAATAACATGAGAAATACGTGTGGAAAGATGACTACATTTGCCTTCACAAAGAGAGTTGGCTCAAATGATTGCATTTATAATATGATGACGTGCAACATCATCAATGCAAATTTGGCCAAAAGTAGAAGCAAAAATAGCTTCATGACAGTGGATGATATTAAAAGCTACTTCAAAAGATTTAGTATTGGCAAATAAAGCAGGCAATAAAGTTACACTTTCACAAGCGCTGAAGAACCCTGAGATATTGAATACTAAAGAGGCTGTGTCTGTAGAAAGGATCTTTGAGCAGTTTGGTAACTGAAGGTCAAAACAAGAATTTGACGCAATGATATTGAAGGCCACTGGAAGTACGAAATGATGATTAAAAGTAAGGGAGCAGTTAATCAAAGAATGAATCACAGAGCAGATGATCAAAGATTATGCAAAAGTTCTTCAGGTAGCTCCCAAAAAGCAAATCGAGAACCAATTCAACAACTTCAAAAAAACACCAGAGCAACAGAAGCTTGATAGCTGGAATAAGCGAGTAGAAAAGCAAGGTATGCATGAGGTGGAGGTAATACAAGCAAAAGAGCTTCTTTCAGCAATTGAAAAAACAAATCCAGAGTTGATAACTCCTGCCATGAAAAAGATTATGGAGGCGGGAGATATTACACAACTCACATGAGGAGATATCAAGCGTATGCAAAAAGAAATCGGTATTCAAAACCCAGATGGCGTATTGTGACCAGTCACTCTAAATAGACTTTCATCACATCTAGACACACAATTGTCATGAAATAGAAACCATATAAATCCTGTAGAAAAATCTACTCGAACACAGGCAGAAGTAGAAGCAGCTTTCTTGAAATCTGCTATAGAAGTGAGACCTACTCAAAATAGTAAAAATAAGAATGTTGTTTCTCGTATGAGAAAAGCTGGAGCCAATCAACCTAAAAGACAAGAAACTCCTGAAATTACAGCACCTAAGAATAATCAAACAGAAGCACCGAAATCATCAAATATATTCGATAAAGCCGCTCAGGATATTGCGAATGCAATGTTTACAAAAGAGCCTACAGCATTTGAGTTGAGAGTACAAAAAGCTACATTTGATTTCCTAATGGGAACATCAAACCTCATCAATAAAGCGCGGGATGCGTTGTGAGCGCTTCGTATGAAGGCACTAGTAGTGAAAACAACTAAGGAAGCAGAAGAAGTAGCTACGACTACTAGCACAATCTTAGAATGAATAAAAAATAAGAAAGATGCACTGTGAACAAAGTTTAAAGAAGTATATGATGCAGCAATCAACTTGAAAACCAATATGGTAGCATATCTCAAAACAAATATTGGTGAAGTGCAAGTCGTTGATTATGTAGCATGAAAAGATGTAGCTACTTGGAATCAACGTAAAGCGCAATTAGAATCAAGTTTACAGAAAGCAACTGCGCCTTGAGAGATTAACTATATCAAGGAACGTATAGCGGAATGTGACAGAGGCGTGGTGTTGGAAACTATTAAAACAAAAACATCTATAGATGAAGTGGTAGCATATTTGAAAGACCCAAGTATAAGCGTGTTGTTTGAAGCTTCATGACAAAAGTATACAGCTGCTGAGCTAGCGAATAAGGTGATAGATGTAGCAGCAGGTAGGGTGGCACCAAATTATCTGCCTCCTGAGATAAGATGAACCGTGCAGAATCTTGCAAAAGCCTCTGGATGAGTGAAGAAAATAGCCCCCCAAGCTCCTGTATCTAACTAGTATACTAACCATTCAATTTACCTCATTATTAATAGATTATGTATCTGAAAGTAAATACTCAAAATTTGGGCGCAATGCTAGCTCGTGAAAATGGAGAGAATCCAGACAGAGACTATAATGTATTAGATGAGCTCTATGAAAATCTTTCAGCTATGCAGCTGAATGTAGACGGCAACCCTATTCCTGATATGTGTTTCGAGATGGATGATAGGGAAATGGTTGCATCATTGTTCTGAGATGAAATTATGCAGACTCGACATTCCTTTTTTGTTGGTCGTGAAAAGATGAATCCTTGAGAAATAGTATATCATACATTAGAGCGCGCCAAAAAGGTTGCTGAGGCCAATAAGCTTGAAGGAATTTTTACAGAAATTGCCTCAGCAACCTAAACTAATAGACAAAAACAGATCACTACTGCGCACTTCCTAAAAACGCCTCCTTCTTAGCTTCCCATCGAGCTCACTGTCTAGTGAGCTTTTCTATATCTCTTGGATGGGCGAGGAGCGACTTTACTACTTCCTCCAAGAAGATTGTATTTTGACTTCCTTTGCAGACGATGATATATTTTTCATGTTGATGATTGTTGAGGTATTGTTGCAGATAGGCGGCTGTTTCTTGGAAATCACGGAAGTGAAGTATGCTTTGTAGGCGACCAGGGCCATTTCTTTCAAAATATGGTTCTACTACTTTGCCCATTACGTTGCCTACGAGGACGAGTGAGGCATCGAATCATTGCAAAAACATAGCGAGTTTGATGTGTTCTTTTTCTTCTTGAGATCACAGTTCACGCATATCTCAGAGTACGAAGAGGAGTTTGCGAAGTGGGTGACTCTTGTCTCTTCGATGTGTAGCTTCTTCGAGAATTTGTTTTACACTACGAGGTGCGGCATTGTATGTAGAGTCTATGATGATACTATCAAAAAGTCATTCAAATACCGACCATCTTCCTGGCTGCAATGTGAGTGCGAGATTCTTGTGCTCTCCATCTGCAAATGCTTCCATTTTGGAAAACGTGAACGAGATTATTTCTGCTATGCAAGCTCAAACCGCAGCATATGATAGGTGATATCTTCACAATATATTGATTCACAATGAGATACTCTTTTTGTTGTTGAAGGTCACTTTTGCGTGCTGTAGAGTAGTACCTAGAATCCCGTATTCGCCTGTAATTCTGGCGTCTGTATCTACTTGTATGATAGTTCACTCGGTGTCTCAGTTCGCACTATAGGTGACCATATCACAAGGGATTTTGCCTAGTACGTGCGAGATATAGTGGTCGTCTTGATTGAGAAATACGATGTTGCGGGTGTTTTGCTGGAGGAGAAATTCTTCTTTTGCAATTGCATTGGGATCTCAGAATTGCATCGAATGTACTGCGTCTATTTGTGTATGTACACTGATGTGGGGCTTGCAAATACTCAAAAGAAAAGCCATTTCTCCTGGATGGTCTATGCCGTATTCCAATAGTAATACATCGCGTTCTGGTTGTTGTTTTACGCTAAATGTTTTGTAAAAAGCGGTCCATAGAGCACTGAGCATACCTCATACAGTAGGTGTATATTTTTCTATGCGAAATATACTTAAACTCATCCCGAGTTCTCCATTGAAGTTTTTTGGAGAAGTGTAGAGCGAGATATTTGGGAGGAGTTGTTGAATAGTTTGTGCCAAAATCATTCTACATGATGTCTTGCCCACACTTCAGTTTATGCCTATGATATAGGGGTTGGTTTTTTTGATATACCTTCTTGCCAACCACCCCAATAGTTTGAAATACGCTTGTAGTGTTTTCTGTTTCATAGTTATGAAAAAAAGCAGATAATGTTGCCATAATCTACTTTTTTTGTATACGAAAGCAATCTGACTTATGCGAACTCAGCTATGATTTGCCATGCCACAAGCAAGAACAAGAACACGATTAATATAACATAGAATATTGTACTCAAAATGTTTTTTGCATCTTTAACTTTGCTTTCATCTCATTGTGCTGTGAGATATTTGAACCCGGTATAAATGAGAGTAATTACCATGACGGCTCATAGTATATATCACAAAGCCTTAGCGATTGACATCATAAATGTTTTTGCTCTTGATACAAATGAGTAGTCCTGAGCAATGAAGAACACGAAGTCGATTACTTTGATGAATATAAGTGCCAATAGAACATTCATAACTCATCTTTTGGCTGATTTTATTGCGTCTTCTTTGTCTAGCGCTCTGATCATATTGAATCCATACCACATCGTGATGATGATCGCATAGAAAAATGCAAACGCTTTGAGGAATGAGAGAACTTGGAATATTACTCTTCAGATCAAATTGTTTACAAATACCGTAGAGGCATTTTCTGTTCATCATGAAAGATTGTCAATCGCCAGTCATCTTCATAGAATCCAGGTCACTCACCAAACGAGAAACGCTCCAAAGAGGAGGTACATGAAACTTCTTCTAGCTGCTTTATTTTTTCCCTCATCGTTCGGATTTAGCATGAAATCAATACCAGTCCAAGCAAAATACACAACCAATACTCATATCATGATCACTCTAATTACTCTCAAAAGTACAGAGCTATCATTGCTAGGGTAGAAGGCCAGACGTATGTTTTCACTCAATGTACGGTCTGCGCTGATGTTGAAAGATCCAGGGCTATAAACTGTCTCATTACCACCCGTAGGATCTGTCAATAGCTCATTTCTAAAATCTCTTGTGAAGTCTAATGCCAGTCAAAAAGCTGCATTGTAAGAAAAAACCATTGAGATGAGTACTATACTTATAATTTTTTTGATCAGATACATTTTGTTGTACTTCTAAAGATAAAGACACTATAGCATATATGCCACGACAGCCAAAAATACTCTTAGTATGATATAAACACCTGTCAATATAAATATTCCGAGCGCTATGTTTTGGATTCTTTCGAGTGCTTTTTTGGTGTCCATTCCTGACTGAGCACTCGTGACCAATTGAAAACCAGATATGATAATCAGAATTGTCGCTAGAGACAGTCCAAAAAACATAAACTGCTGCAGGTAGGGTCAAATCAATACTCTGAAGCTATTGAGTGTGTTGGAAATTTTGAATCTACTATCGTAGGCTTGCTGCGCAGTATCACTAATTCAATCTAGTTTTGTTTTTTGAATAGGATTTTCTACATTTGCTTCTCACACCACACGGTCTAATATTTCTTCTGGTTGTGTATCATAACTCCCTCGTCATACTGGCTTACGCTCAGGAGTTGTTGCGGCTTCATCCGCAAAAGTAGCCCCATGAAATAGAACAATTATTCCCAGCAAAACATATACATACTTTCTCATACTGATCGTGTTATAAAATATATGATATAAGTATACATATTGCTTGTAATGAGGCAAAATAATGGGTTGACAAATAGCAAAATAACTCTATAAGTGTCAACTTAACCAAAAACAAAAAATGTTATGATACAACACAAGCAATCTTCGGATATTTCTCATCAATGTCCCGTGTGCAGGTGCGAAACATGGAGCCCAAGTGACCACCTCGTGGACACCAACTCTTTTCCTGGAAAAGATTACGTCTGGGATAGGGTTATCTGTTCTGGATGCATGGGAGAACTCAAAACCCATGAGCATATTCCGGTTTCTATTTTCCCCAACGAAACCTACTTTGAATTAAAGTATTCTGTAGGAGAAAGATGGGTTTCTATAGAAAACCAAGAACCCTTTGGGTATGTTATTGGGGAAACCCCTGAAGGGAGGAAGAAATTTTGTGTCATGCTCGAAAGGGTTGGCGCAGATATAGTAGGGTTGGTCTATGAGGAACACCCCATCTAAAGATTAATTAATCCCAAAAACATTAAGAACGGCGCGGTATTACGGCCGTTTTTATTTTTTCATTATGCAGCCTTTGAAAACGTCTCTCTTGCGTGTTGTGCTATAGCTACTCTGTTAAATGTCTTTTCAGTGAAATTATGCAATCCTTGTATAAGATCTTGTTCGCTTTTCCCTTGAATGAGTAATCCATTCGAATCGTTGATGAGTTCGCGCGTACCACCTCCATCATACCCCAAAACTGGCACTCACAAACAGAGAGCCTCAGCAGTAGCTATTCCAAAGCTTTCTTTGGCTATGTTGATCATTCAAGTTGCTTGTTTCATGAGCGCAGCTTTTTCTTCTGCATCATGCATATATCAGACAAAGATTATAGTTGGTCATGCGATGGATTTTGCATAGTCCATATCCGGTCAATCGCCGATTATGATAAGAGGAGTCTGTGTTTGATTACATATATGTATGATGGTTGAGATCTCTCTCACATATCTTTGTACTCTTCCTACGAAGACAAAATATGGCTTGGGATTTGTATCCACAAGCTCTTCAAAAAAGACTTTCCCTATAGTAGGGTATTGAACAACTCATGAGATATTGTACAGGCGTTTTGCCAATTCAGCAGTGTAAGAACTGTTGCAGAGAGTAGTATCATAATGCCTATATTTTTTGTCCCATGGTCTAAGGTATTGGGTCGCTAGTCGATAGAGTTGTTTGATGGGAAATGTGTGTTTTTGCATATTGTCCGCATAGCTTTCTCGAATATATTGCATAGGAGAGTGAAGATAGAGCAATGTGTTTCACAATGCGCTATTCTCTTGCTTTTGCGTGTATGGCGCAACGACATTCTTAGCAGCAGCAAAAGAAGAGATTACTGTCTTGTTCGGTCAAAATTGCATAATCTTTTTTCTCAACAACCAACACAATAGAGGGAAGAAGAACATCAGATTACGATAGTCCAATAGACGAGAGAGAAACCAAACTTTTTCTGTATTGTATCTCACAAATATATCGTTCAACCAGCGAGGCATCGCAGGCACTATTTGTATTTTTTTCTCGTCAGCAGTGAAGTGTTCATGTATTGCAAACAATACAAAAAGCTTGCTGTTTTCACTAGCATGAGACTTGATTAGTGATTTGAGCACTATCTCTGCTCATCACTCATGGACAATTCGGTCGTGGACAAACGCTGTTTTCATATATGTGGTATATGTATTTGTGTTTGTATTTCTATAAGATATTTGTATTTTTCAGGTATTTTATTCTTTTTGCGAATCATGAAGACATATCTTTTGGCTTTGGTTGCAGTCGTTGGTTTACTTTGATATGTGCTGTTTTTGTTTTTGTATGGATGGGTTAGGGGAGGAGAGTGATTCTCGCTTTCTCATTTGATATGGATTATCATGCTAGTAGGAAGTATGATTGCGCTATGGCGTATCTGAAAAGAGTCTAATGTAGAAGTAGTGGTACATGACACACGCGGACAGGACGCAGGTAAAGTAGATATTACTATGCCGAAATCAATCTCACATGATCAATTTCACACTATTGTCTTCCCAGTTTTGTTTCTCTGTATCATCCATTTCTTTTCACCATTTGGACCGGTGTTGTGATTCGGTGATAGTCTATACTATTCGGGTTCTGAGTGGTTGATCTGAGTAATTGCTCATACACTTCGCCGTTTGGTGCTTTGAGGAACCTTGTATAATATACTTGTCTGTGTAGCGCTCATCTCACCTTTGATGCACATGCTGTCTCATCAATTCCCGTGATGGAAATCCAATAAATATTTTTCTCGTATCAGCAATATCAGTAGTTGATTTACGGTATGATATTTCATATTTGCTGCCATCATATTGACGTATACGATTTTTTTTGACGCGTTTGTGTGGACACCATACCTCACCACTAGGCGATGGATTTTCACGGTGCCAGTTTTGCTCTTTGTAATTTCTTATCCATTTGTTTATTACAAAAAACATCTCATTCGTGTGAGAGAAAGCGGAGCCAAATCGTCTCTTTCTCCTACCATAATGTTCTTGCTTGTCTGAGGCTGAGCAGTATTGCTGTGGAGTTTATTGTTTTCGTCAGGATTGATGTTCTCTTGAGGAATCTCTATGCCGTCTTTGAGGTCCTCAATCTTTTTCAGAATTCCAACCAAACTTGTGCAACTTTCACAAAAGCGTATGATGGAAGGGTGAGATACATACGAATCATATGAGAAAGCTCATTTCAAGTTTTTGGATCGAGCATATCAAAGGCGTTTCAACAAGTCAGCGAATACAAATGATCCAATGTTTTCTAAACTCTATGACAGTTCACCTGAAGCATACTTTGGAGATAAGCTAAAAAATATTTCACTGAGGGGAGCAAACTCTCGATGAACAAATGCTTCAAGAGTAGGTGAAAATGCAATGGTTGCTTTGCAACTTATAGAAATAGATGCAGCGCTCGTAGATTGAGTGATGGAGAGTAGGTATACATTGAATATGATCAATCTTACAGGAGTAAATCAAGAAGTGATCATCGACTTCCAGGTTCCAAGTACATATAGTGTGGTATCGGATTTGAAATTATGACTGAACTGAGAACTACTATGAATTGTAGCATCACGTGGTGCTGCCAACAAAGTATATCAAGATAGTTTGAGGGTAAATACAGATCCTGCGCTTTTGGAAAAAGTATGAGCGCGTTCTTATAAACTACGTGTGTTTCCTATTCTTTCTAAGTTTGATGAAAAAACACAATGAAGACAACGTGTCCAATTCACCGTGTACACCCCAATTCAAGCAGGAGAGCAGCTCTCATACTCTCCAAAGCTCTCTATGATCAATTTGAAAGTAGAGGATGAAACAGATCTTATCGCAAAAATATACAAAGCATGATCATTGATAAAAGAAGACAGAGTAAGCGATGATCAAGTAGAGGAGTATCTACAACAAAACCACATCATCCCTCAGGATATTTTATCACAAGTATGAACTATAAATCTTCAGAATGTGTGTTTGCCGTGAGTAGATTCAGTAGCTGAGGTAGAGACATGATCTGAAAATAGTTCACGATTAGTAATCGATCGCCTACCTACGACAGAATTTAATTTAACACTCGAAGACAAATTGATTATTGATACCAGGGTCAACGAGATAATTGCATCACAGTGAAGAGCAACCTCTACCAAAACTCCAGCACTATCTCCATATACAATATATAATACTGGGGGAAGCCAGATTGCATTGATTGCAAATTCAAAAGCTCATCTACCTTCAAGATTTGGCTCTACTAAGTCTCCTGGCACTCCATATGGTCTTTTGTGTACTCGTAAAAAAGGACGTAGTTTAATTATCTGAGCGGAAGCATTGGCACTGGAAGCAGATACTTATATTTGATGAGAGTTCGCTATCACATCAATGGTCCCTTTGACTGTCAATCTTGCATCAAAAGCTGAACTAGATAGGGAGTGTAGAAAGATATGAATAGACCGGGAATACTATACTGGCATCACTGATAAAAGCGTAAATGGTATTGTGTTTGCTGTAGGACTGACAGCATGACTTGGTGTAGACGAGTATGACTCAAGTTCGAGAATAATATTAAGAAACCGAAAAACTATAGAATGATGGGTGGCTCAAGTAGACTTTTCAGACGGCCAACCTGCACCCGCTATGACACAGGCGGAAAAAGGCCTTATAAGAAGACAGGTTACACAAGAGTATATAAGAGAAAAAAATCAAAATATGTCTCAGCTAAACCCCCTACCAACTCCACCAGTAGCACCTTCACAAAGACCAACTACAATCACAAACGAACAAATCACACAACATATAAACGATCTTGCCCAGGCTAATAAATCATCAAAGATCACAGTCTTCTTGGACAACTCTGCAAGTGTAAAAAGAAACAATATAGATAAAATGTATAGTGCGATTTTGAGTAAGATACAAAATGCTTGATGAAAATTACAAGATGTAGATATCTATACATTCAACTTTGCTGCAACCAAAGTCGCATCTATGGATGATGTACAGTTCCGATGATACTCAGATATTGACGCCGTAGTTGATACGATCGAAAAGGGATGAATCACAAATCAACATATTATCATCGTGACAGATGATGATTCGTTTTCTATCTCTATGCAAGAACAAAAAAATAGAAATATCAAAAACATTGCCACCAATTCTATTGATGTACTCGTATTTGGCGATGAGGTAAAAACGTTCAAATCAGACTTCAACACTTTGATCTCGGCAGTCTGATGAGATCTCTATACTATCAATCCAGACAACGTCTCTGAACTAGACGCGGTTTTGACCACAGTAGTATCTGATGTGAATAAGAAAAGTTTTGCACTTTGTACAGGAGATAACATAGGCAAACCAGCTACAAATTCAGGAGCAATCAACAAAATCACAGCATGAATCACAAGCTCTATCTTGTTATGAATGATGCAAGATGCAAACTCTTGGATGGAAGTAGCAAAGGCGCAAAATGCACTCGCAACTCAATACAATATGGTAAATCAATTCAATGCAATGATAGCACTTGAAACAGACAAGCAGTACGAAGACCTTCAAAGATATGAGAGAAGTGAAAATAGATTCAATGCAGATTGAGCAAATGTAAATAATGTCCCAGTAAGAGAGATGCGTGATTTTGTAGATACGAGTGAACCAATGCGTAGTAGCAATAATCGCTCTTTTTGAAACTCACTAATAGATAGACTTGGTGACTGATCATCTAATAACAATGCGGCGATGATTGATATAAGCTCATCATCATTCTCTTCTAATCAGTCGAGATCAGGTCCATCGTTTGATATTATAGGGTGAAACGATTTATCTGAATCACGCGGAGCAATACGTGTTGATGAGCCAGAATCTAACCCTATTGATATCTCGAATCTGTGATCAAATGCATGGAATATCATACTCCTTGCGATAGTATATTTTATGCAGATATACAATGTATTATCATTATTCTACTTCATGCATACTTGAAAAGAGAATATCAGATTGAAGATTGCAATCAAAACAGAGTAGCATTTTCGACATTCTTTTAACAAAAAACAGGTCAGATTGAGAGAACCTTTATTGTACCTTAAATTACTCTTTATGAAAAAAGTGAAAAAATCTCTTGCAATCCTTGCTGGTATCTCTATCCTATGCAGTACATCGCAAAAAAATAAGTCGATGCAAAACGTGTTCCTTAACAGATAGATATATTGTATTTTTAAAAGATGATAAGTCTATTAAAAGCTATATGATGGATGCCTTGGGTAGAAAAGACGATGAAAGACGTGATTGGCTGCGAAAAGCTTCGGTGAGGTGCCAGTAACCATTACTAGCCGGAGATATCTGAATGGGGCAACCCATTCCGTACATCGGAATACAAAAGAGACAACCTTGGGAAGTGAAATATCTCAGTACCAAGAGGAAAAAAAATCGTAAGAGATTTCCTTAGTAGAGACGATCGAACGGGAATCAGTCTAAACTCCATACGTGCAAGGTTCGAGCCGTTGCGTATGAGAGGGTCGCGGGACATATACTGTCGTACTCGTATGCGGCACTGAAGTTACAAAGCAAGTACATAGTAGAATTGGTTGAAAAGCCAAGCCATAGAGGGTTATAGCCCCGTAGATGAAATGTGCGTGCCTTCAGCATATGCTCCCAAGTAGCATGAGACACGTGAAATCTTGTGTGAATCCGGGCAGACCACTGTCCAAGACTAAATACTTTTCTACAC
>JBDHUW010000002.1:0-190461 GCA_039809345.1 Candidatus Absconditabacterales bacterium
TGCAATCTAATAAAATAGAATTCATTATCTCCATCCCCAGAAGCGGTGATTTTGTGCTCAATATTTGCTGGAATATAAATCAAATCATCTTCAAGGTATTCGATTGGATCGTTGTCTTTAAATTCAATTGTACCAGCGCCATTTATTACTAAGAAAAATTCATCGATTTTATCGTGAAAATGCCAATCAAACTTCGCCCCAGCTTTTAGGTAGCCCTTTGTCATCGCCTCGAAAAAAATAGAAACAGGATCGCTTTGGGATAAAAGAAGCTGACGGCTTCCTGTTCCTCCATGGGCATCCTCTTTCGGAATTTGATGCAATGACTTTTTAAATGGCTTTCTCATGTGATTTCCTGTGATAAATAATGAATGATATTAAGCTCCCTACTCTGAAATATAAAACATCCTATCTTCTTTTCGAGGGATGATAATCATTGTTTTGGAGATTCCCTTCCATTGTAATCACACGCTCAATATTCTCTTTTACCACATCAGGATTTGATACGGGTCAAAACGCAATTGTATCATCAGTTTCGGTCCCAAATTCTTCTATCGTAATACTACCCTCATTCATCATACTGTTGAGGAAGCCATCTTTATCAACATAAATTCAGGCTATATTTTTGATATAGATCGTCTTACATGTCCTATTCAGAAGTCCCCACTGGTTATAAATCGAGAGCATATCAGGAGTTACTATGATATAATCACCATAATGGCGTACAAACAACTGATATTGCTGATAGAGCAATCAAAAAACAAGCAACACTACCAATCAAATAAACGCCCCCATTCATACTCAACTCTTCAATCAAAGGTACTTTATCACTCAAAAGAATAAAGCTCACGTAGCAAGATAGAGAAAAAGATATGGTAAAATATGGTAGAAGAATTTATGGGTAGGCGATTTTATTACAACAAAAATCTTTTCATCAGGGTATGAGTCTTTCAACTTTGCTATAGTCTTTCTTTTGTGCTTTGTATCAAAAGCGTGTCATATTCTCATAGATAAATGATATCTATTAGGAGAATGTTTACAAGATAATTAGAAAAAGTCTTATTCTCCCTTACTTTCCACATACTTTTTGAAATTATCTAGGATGTTCTGTCGCCCTTCCTGTTGCTGTTCATGAGTATGAATAGTCTCAGCTTCAAACGTTTCTGTGATAGAAGTAGTACCGCATGTTGCATCGGCGAAATGAATACTAGCTTTTCTCCCATCATCCATAATGTATTCTATCACTGACATAGGTTCAACGTTTGTATATGTACCTGTGAAATTGAAGCTCATACTTCCGTCTTTGGCAGCCATAGTAGACAAGAACCTTCAGTTTACACGAAGGTCATTTTCTGCATATGTCGTATGTCGATCAGGATGTCCGCTATTCCAATGAGTGATGTCAGATGGCGTATTCCACTTCTCCCACACCGTCTCGATTGGTGCATATACACTTATTGCCACAGTGATTGAACCAAATGGCACTTCGCAAAGTTCTTTGAGAATAAGCAATGATTTTGGCCATGCTTCAGACATATAATCCGAGAACTCTTCTGTCATATCAACATCAACAGATACTGTAGTAGTACCACCACTTTCTGCAAATGAATAATTTTCAAGTGCATTTGCTCGCGGAGCATCAGTGCGTATTTCACCGTCATTGATTTCAGCAAGATGCTTTATTGATATGAATTCAAACAATCTATTTTCAGCTATTTCAGCCAACATTCATCCTATCTTTTCAAGGTGTTCTGGATGAGGACCTAGAAACTTTATTTTAGATCACGTTGACCGATCTCATTCAAATCGAGATCACGCTGGGTTGAACGCACTTGTTCGTTTCCTATATCCTGTATCGTCAAGCATAGTATATCGTACTCTTTGTACAGGCGCATTAATCGCAATAGAGAATTGCTTTTTCAACATAGTAGATAAGATATTGGGTAAAGATTAGATTAACTATGTCACTATAGTAAAATAGACAATAAAATTCCAATACAAAACATGATAATTCATCACGTGAAGACCATTTTTGATGTAACTTTTATAGAAAAAAAATGAAAGAGATAATATTGGATGAATTCAGCATTCTCGTCTATTGCAGAACCATAAAGATTACGAATTCTAAATTCTAGTTTGGTAAGTGGGCAATATCATAATATCAACCGGCACAACATCCATCCACATAATATCACCACATACCGAAAATCAAATTTATCAAATATCCATCACACGAGAACAAATAACGCAAAAAGAAGATGAAATATAAACATCAGATTAGCTATTCATCTATAAATTCATTTACGTTTATTAAGCATCTAATCTATTTCATCATAAATGACACATCCTCAATCCCCTTTCACTGATACAATTCTTCATACAGCTTCTTTCTTCTCGTGAGAAATTTTTCAACCTCAGGCAATGTAACTCTCCTCTCAAAATCCTTATACATTTTTGCTCTTCCTCTCTCAAAAAGATCTTCAAGTGATAGATTTGGGTTCTCTCGCCAGTCGATTGCCATGAAGGGTCAAACATAATGAGATGCCGCATCACATGATGAAAGTATTTGCACCTCAATCGGCGTAGTACGCAAATCAATTTCCATTTTCTTTTCGATCAGTCATCGTAAGGTAATGATGCCCTCTATATCTGAATCTTCATATCCACACTCTGACAATAAATCTCTCACTTGTATTACTCACTCATCATGAGCCAATCAACAAATTTTATTAAAATCATGCACTCGCACTAGTGCATCTACAATGTCCTTTCTCGCTTTTGGATATTGAGGAAGCAAATTAGTGCATAGATTTTCTACAATCAAGAGATGATATTGCACATATCGCTTATGATGTTTGAATGATTCTTTGTTTGCCAGTGTGATTACTGTGTCCTTCAATTGTTGGAGTGAATGCATCTATATAACATTTGATATAAAATCAGCTACTATCCTATTCTTTCAACAAATGCACCCATTGCTCTTTCAATTTCTTGATTTTGGGTGATATGACTATTTGGCAGTAAGGTCTATCAGCATGTTGATCATAATAGTTTTGATGGTATCACTCTGCTACTCGAAATTGATTTAGTTGACGGAGCTGGGTGACTATTGGTTTATCATAGATCTTTTGCTCTTCTAGAGAAACAACGACTTTTTCTGCTACCTCTTGCTGGAATTTATCACGATAAAATATCACAGATTTATACTGTTCACCGACATCTGCTCCCTGTCTATCTACAGATGTAGGATCATGAAGTGTGAAAAATACCTGAAGCAATGTTTCATATGTAATTACAGCTGGATCAAAAGTCACCTGAATTACTTCGATATGCCCAGTGCACCCCGTGCAGATATGTTCATATGTAGGCGCTTTTCTTCTTCCGCCAGCATATCAAGATAGTACTTGCAATACTCAGCGCAAGCGTTGTATACCAGCTTCTATACACCAAAAGCATCCTCCTCCAAATACAGCAATCTCGTGTTTTGGCATCTCTACACGTCATGGAACAAACTTCATAGACAGTGAGTTTACACAGTGACGAGTATTCTTTTCAGTCAACTGTTCACCTATAAACACATGTCCCAAGTGTCAATTACAATTGGCACATATTATCTCAGTACGCATCCCATCTGCATCATCTACTCGCTTGACTGCCCCTGGAACCGCGTCATCAAAACTCGGCCATCCACACTCACTGGCAAATTTATCATCTGCACTATATAAAGCACTGCCACATTGACGACAATAATATACACCAGCTTCTCTGGTGTTTACGTACTCTCACGTAAATGGCATCTCCGTGCCTTTATGGATGAGGACTTTTTCTTCTTCAGGAGAGAGAGAAGAAACTTGGATTTTTGGGAGGATATTCATACTTATAAATGTAATTAAACAAGGATGTCTTGCAATACATTACTAAACAAATAATCGTCACAAACTTATAGAAATCACTTGTAATCAAGGCACTCAACCAACAATCCCTGCTGAATCAGCAGGGATTATTTTCGCATAACAAAAACCGGTCGATGGAGGATACCATCGACCGGGAGAAGATTTTTTTTGATTGTACTCATACAATGTACTTTCGCTCGTAGTACAGCGTCAAGAATACTGTCAAGAGTGCTCCTCCACCATTGACCAATGGTAGCACAAGCTCCCACTTGGTCTTGCAAAGAAGTGCTGTCTCATATCCTGCTACAGACCAGCCTATTAAGAATAATGACCAAGATAGCAGTGGCTCATTACTGCTTTTTGACTTTACAATATCTGTTACAATAAAGTAGAAGCCAATAGCCAAAGATGCCTGTATAGCCATATTAGCCAATACATTCATCGCGGTAAACCCCCATAGTAGGAATGAGCATACTGCAAGTCCTAATGCTATCCATTGATCTGGACTTAGTCTAGGATTAAGAGGGACATCTGTCTCTGCTTCAATCTCTAGCTTCTTCTTTTTCAATACCCGTACTACCGAGTATATAAAGACAGTTAGTGCACCTGACGGCATGATAGCAGGTCCTAACCATAAATCGCTAATGCGAATATAGGTTAGGAAACTCACACTATCCCCAACTAGCCATATCCCAAAGGCTAGTGGATTTGGAGTGAATTCTTTGTCTTTGATTATATGCCACACATATGTGACAATAGCACTTACAAAGACAACAAATTGGATTTGAGAGAGCGAGGATAAGCTCTCCCAGTAAGTTATTAGTTGATTCATATATTTTGTTTTAGTGTAAAAGTATTATAAACTTCCGACACAGAATGTCAATGTTTGTGGTACAATAAATTTCATTGACTACTCTGTAATTATACATATACTGTGTAAACCATTCATAAACACAAAAAATATAAATAAATATGGAAATACTAATAATCTATATAATATTGCTAGGCTTAGCTATATCTATCTTATCTGCTATCTTCTTTCCATTAGATCAAATCTTTCAATCTATGAAAAAGAATTATGCAAAAGAAAACCTTCAGGTTCACCATGTAATGTATCATGTTCTTTTCAAAAAATCATGGTATAAGCAAAGTCTAATCTACCTCTGTATCACGGCTTTGTTCGCATTATTGGCGCACTATAGATTTGGCTTTAGCGAGTCAATATACACGGAAAAGATTTTAGTCGTTACAGGATGCATACTTGCAACGTATTGGATTGTATACCTAAAACTGTACTTTGATTACAGTGTATTCATGGAGGATATAGCGACAAGAAAAGCTATGTTTAAATCAGTCAAAAACATTGCTATTACTGCTCCTCCTATCAGCATCACGCTACCTAGCCTGGGGTCACCACGCATCTCGGCATCTGAGTTTGTCACAGAAATCATGAAGAATAGCTACCTCAGGGAACTCTTCATCGATAATAAAAAAGATTTTGATGACATAGTAAATGAATTGTTCTATGTCGTGAAACAAATCATGGCACTCAACTATGGACGTGATCCATATGAGTGGCGAGGCATATTCAAAAAAGCTATTAAAGTCATTGATAAAAATAGCCTATCGAGGCTTGAGGTCATATCAGATGCCATAAAAAGTAAGGCATATGTAGAAGATACCTCACTTATATCAATACTGAAAAAAGGAAAGCTGGGCGTATGAGCCCAGCTTTATTTAATTTTACGTGGACATGTAGTAACCCCAATCAAAGAGTATAATCCACAATACTACAACCATACTACCCCATTTTGATCACATGCTTCGTATGATCTACATAGCGAATTGGAATCTGCAAATGCGCCAATCTCATTTTGATATGTTCATTGATAACTTCAATATCCATCAGATTTCACTGCTCATCATAGAGAAAAGTCCTACCGAGAATAATCTCTTTGGGCAGGTTGTTGTGAATCACATAGAGCAAGTTGTAAATCCGATAATCTAGATTATACAATGTCTCTCATGGGATATAGTGATATTCTATAAACAATGTCTGGTTTCACAATAGAATAGGATTTTTGGCTAATAATATAAATGTATTCAACAGGTATCCACCAATAATCGGATATTTACTCCATTTCTCATGAGTATTATGAAGAAGAAAATCTGCGATGCGATCCTGGGATGCTTGTTCTGGATATCGCTTTTGTATCTTTTGTAATTGAAGTCCATAGTAGCACTCGATACCATACTGCGTTGCCAAAACAGCGAAATTCGTGAAGTCAGAAAGTCAAATATATCTTTTCTTGTGTGTCTTCACTAGGTCCCAATCAATCTCATGAAGATATGTACACAAATCGATTCATCAACTTATAAACCAAATAGTATCAATATCTGGATTGCGCACAGCATCATGAAATGCTTCAAGTTTTCACTGGTGTGAAAGTTCATAAAACATACAATCAATATATGGAATCGCATATTTATCCAAGAATGTGATATCTGATTGATACGTGTCAGTCTGTGAATATGTGAATGGCTTTGAAAGGTTTACGAGTCAGATCATGATTATGATACACAAAAATGAATACGTAAAATATGTACAAAACACGACATGATTGCAAGTGATATATAGGGTTACCCACTATTTTCCACTATCCTCCGCTCTCATATCTTTGACCTTCTTTGTCTCCTCATCAAATTTATAATATGAATCTAGGAGATAATACCCTTTTGTGTAGTTTTTTGCGACTGATTGAATTTGTCATGGAAGATGGAATATCTCACCATTTGAGAATTTATAAAATTTAATCAATCTTGCTAAAAATAGGCTTATAGAAGCGACAATCATCCTCATCTTGATGTCTTTTGATTCTGGCAAGAAATATCTGATACCAGATTGATAATTATCTATATACTGTTTTATGTCTTGCTGACCTGTAGGAAGAGTTGGGGGATTGGAGATAAATGGGGGTCTATGTAACTTCTGTGCATCAAAATACAAGTTTACTAATCCCCTAAGTTCAATCAAGGTATTTCTCAAAACTATAGATTCCTTTTCATTTTCTGGCATGTTCTTGTTTAAAATATTCGTAAGCTGATTACTAATACAATGCACTACTCATGTAACCAATAAATCTTCAGGGAGCTCTGTATATATTCTCATATGATTCCAATAATTCCTAGAGGCATGAACATATGTATCTAAACGATTATCACGGACCAACACTCACTTTGGCCATGTTTCAATGTGCTTTACATCGAGAAAATCGGAAGCTGGGATATTCTTTAAAGTTGCCATAGTATTGTGCTCAAGCATAAAAGGGGATCTATTTTACTGCACGACAATATTATACTCTTTCTAGCGCTCTGTGCAAGAGAAGAACCATCTTACAACTCATACTCAAATCCATTCCTGCTCCAAAACCGCAGTGGTGAATGCATATCAATCGGGTCAATTCATGTCCCAGACAAAACATCTCTTCGTCTTTGGGAAATTTGTTCTCTAGAAAGCTTTGTTGCTTCTTCAGGGGTGAGAACTCATAATCTCACTGAGCATTGAATGACATGGGTATCTGGAGCAATCTCAATAAACTGTTTATTTGACAATTTTACATGGCAGTACTCCCCTAATATATAACTCCAATAATGAAAAATCTTTGGTCAAGAAAGGTAAGGGAATCACTTTTTATGTTGCACTTGAATTACCTGTTGAAGTTTCAAAAAATCATATCAAACATTGTGTATAAGATTTGATACAGTTTTCCATTCCGCAGAGATAGTCTGAGCAATAGTAGACCATATAGCTATGTGCCTTGTAGGTTGCAGAGCAACCTTATATTTCACCAACGCATAGTGTAATTCTTGAGTTGACGCTTGCGCTGATTTTTCAATATCAAATATTCGATTCGTGTCTGCATCATTATACGTTTTTATTGCTGCTTCCCATAATGCATAACTATTCCTTTGATAGTTTAATGCCATCGGTAAGGTAAAATACGTGAGTTTCTCTTCATCATTGCAGAAAACAGGATGTACATCTTCCGGCATCGCCATATGTCAAAGATATCACTCTTTGTATGCGTGCAAGAGCTTTTTACAATTTTCTCTTAAGGTCATAGAACAGTTATATACAAGTAAGACAAATAAAAATGTCGTGACGAAGGTAATTTTCCTTGAGATCAAAGTCGAAGTTTAGCTTTGAAAGAAATATTTGTTGTCATAAAAAGGCATTAGAATGTAATGATTATTTTATACGTATCCAAAAATTCTCCAGCTAATTCCTTTGCTTTATCTAAAGTTAAATAACTTTCTTTTTGCTTAAGTTTCTGTATTGCATATTCCTCAGCTTCTGAGTAACTCAATCAGCGCTCGCCTAGATGGTGTATAAATACAAGCATTCACTTCCGAGTGATAAATTTGAATGATTCAGCATTTTTTACAACCTCATAAAAGATATTGCCTGAGTTTTCTGTATTGTGATGTAACTGTATAGACATACAAATATCTTCTATATCACTATTTTCAACATTGCGTTCTTGAAGTCGAACACGCGCCATTTGAGAAGAAAGGATTGTATGGCTCTTCATCGTATTAGAATTACGAACATTTGAAAATACACAATGCGCTAAGTATAACGCTACTAACACTTTATTTTCATCTATACCGTATGCTTTAGCCAAAATCTTTCAATAATGAATTGCTATTTCAGTTAATTCCCAAGCAGGCGCAAGATTTTTTATAGTACATTCTTGCATATATTTTCTAGCTTCTTCAACCAATGCACTATTCATTATCTATATACTATAAACATAAAAATAGACTTTAAAATTTTTTTCCCTTTTACATTTCAGTCATAGTAACAATTTAGTTTTTTATTCATAGAGAAATTTTTTATTATTCTCAATATGTGCATTGTTGTTATACTAGATTACTTATAAATTTCACCTCTATGCCCTATAATCGCAACAATAATTAACTTTCCCCTCTCATCAATATCTACTATGACGCAATAGTCTCCAATACGATATCTATATGTTCAGTGCTCAAAATCGACCAGAACTTCTGCATATACTTGCGGATTCAGAAGTGAACAAAAATAATCAAGTTTATGTTTAATTCTTTGTTGCATTACTCTATCTAAGGATTTTAGCTGTTTTTCAGCTTTAGGAGAAAAAATAACATGCCATAGAAACATAAAGATATTATTTTAATCATAAATCTTTCCATACTTTCTCAGCTGGGATACCCCTTCATTGTTTTACTTCTTTTCTCGCTTCATCAAGCATCTTCCAAAACCCTGATGAATTATACATCTCACGCTCCTCCTCACTAAGAGCAGGAACAATCACAAATTCTGGCTTGTTTCTTTTTCAGAGTGCAAGCGGTTTGCGGTGCATCTTCACTTTTTCTAGGTATGAAGCCATATTTTTACGAAATTCACTTAATGCAACTGTATTCATCGCAATATTGATGAAAAAACAAATACGTACAAATTGTACAATTTGTACAATATAATGCAAGAGTAAGTAGTTATAAAAAAGAATGAGAAAAGCACTTATAATGGGCTTTTTATGTGTTGTATATGGGTAGATGTAACATGCGTATAGTGTTGTGTAGTACGAATGTTTGCATGCCCCAAGAGATCTTGCACAAAACGAATATCTGTGCCATTTTCAATCAGATGCGTTGCAAAACTGTGGCGAAGCGAATGGAATGTCGCTGGCTTTGTAATATTCGCTTTTTTCTTTGCATACGCAAAGATATGCCCCAATGTTCTTACATGCAACTTTCCTCCCCTTTCACTCTCAAAAACATAGTCTGAAGGATGTTTTCACGCACAGAGGGTGTGCAACTGTGGCATTACCAATCTAGACACAATCGTTGTTCTATCTCTGTTTCACTTTCCTCCACGTACTACCAAAGTACAGTTTTCACCATCAAGATCTTGCACACGAATATTGGTAACCTCAGATATCCTCAGTCATGATCAATACGCCAGCATCAATATTGCCTTGTGCTTCGTATTACGCACTGTCGCAAACATAGTTTCTATCTCACTTTTTGTCAACACAACTGGTAATCTTCTTGGCTCTTTTGAGAGTTTAATATCAATTTCACCATGTATATGCAATACCTCACGAACAAAATGTTTGATTGCCTCTTTGTACAGATTCACTGTCTTGGGTGCTTTTTCACCTGCAATGAGATATAAGACAAACTCAATAACCACATCTTTTGTAAGCTGTGACAGTGGTATGTTATTATATTTGGTGCGATATCGCTGGAGAAACATCTTCACACACGTCATATAAGCATCAACCGTTCTTGGACTATACTGTCTATATTGTAACAGTTTCTTAAAACGTTCAATCCGCTCAGCAACCGTCATTGGTATATATTTCATTTGCACTTAGGAACTAAAAACATACAATACTCAGTACATACTACTCTGCCAATGAAAAACAAAGAAAAAACTAGGACAAATTTTAGCACATTGCCTATTTGATACAATATTGTGGTGTTTATAGGTAATGTTTTCTGAAAATGGGGAGTTAGGTGACATATTTTGAAAAATTTGTTTTTAAAATGTTTTTGGTGGGCTTTAAGAAATAAGGAATTTGATTTTTTTAATTTTTAAAGAGGGGGATAATATTGTGTTTTCTTCCGCTCCGCTACAGAAAACGATTGATTTATAAATTTTAATTCTTTACTCTTACTATTATGAAGCTACTATTAACATCAAGCGGACTAACAAACAATTCAATTGCTAATGCTTTATTTGAATTAACTGGAAAGAAACCAGAAGAAACAACAGTTGTTTTTATTCCTACTGCAAGCAATGTTGAATCTGGCGATAAGGATTGGCTAATTACTGATTTAGTGAATTTGAAAAAACAAAACTTCAAATCAATTGAAATCACAGACATTTCGGCAGTCGATGAAAAAATATGGAAACCAAGTTTAGAAAGAGCAGATGTTTTGTTTTTTGAAGGAGGAAACAACTATCATCTGATGAGATGGCTAAATAAATCAGGCTTATCTGAAATGTTATCTGATTTATTGAAAGATAAAGTTTATGTTGGCGTTTCTGCTGGAAGTATGGTTACCAATCCTGATTTAGCATTAAAACTATCCCAAGTGATTTATGAAGAAGATATGCTAGAAACCGAAGAATTAAAGGGTTTAAATTTTGTAGATTTTTATTTCTTGCCACATTTGAATTCCGAATGGTTTAAAAAAATGAGGAGAGAAAATATAGAAAAAGTTGGACAAGAAATAAGCAAAACAATTTATGCCATGGACGATGATTCCGCATTAAAGATTATCGATGACAAAATCGAAGTGATTAGTGAAGGAGAATGGTTTGTTATTAACGAGAAAAAATAAGGAGTTTTGAAAAATGGAATTCACCCCAGCCCCTCTTCCATTTTTCAAAACAAAAAAATCAAATATAATAATAAAAAGCCCACCAAAAACGGAATAATATGGATAAATTTTTCAAAAATACGCAAGGCACTTTGGCTCGCCTAACAGCTCCTATCTGTATGCTACGCATATTGCTATCGCAACATCAGATGAGTAGCAAACGTTGTGGAACATACATTTTTTATCTCTTCTGCGGTTGAAAGTCAGAATTGAAATCAGGAAGCAAAACAAGATTTTTGATTTTTTTAAGGAGGGGGATAAGAAAAAAATTTTATTTTTTAAATACTAATTTATGCATTGTACTATTATTATTTGATCACAAAACATTGACTCTCAATCTGCTAAAGTTGCTAACTTTTGTAAAAATCAACTTAAGGCAATGAATATTTCAGAATCGATTATTGATCTCTGAAAGAATCATCTTCCGTATTATGACGAAGAAAATAACCCAGAATCCGAATTATGAAAAAATATTTGGGCGTCTTATCATACAACATTATTACAATCTGATGGAATTATAATTATTTCTCCAGAATGGTGATGAATGGTTCCTGGATCACTCAAAAACTTTTTTCTTTGGTGCGAAGAAAATGAACTTGCTCACAAACCATGATTATTAATAGGTGTATCATCATGAACAGGATGAGCTTATCCTATTGCTGAGCTTCGTATGAGTAGCTATAAAAACACTAAAATTTGTTATATACCAGACCATGTTATTATTCGTAACGTAACAAAGGTTCTAAGCAAAGAAAATACAGAAGAAAATTATAAAATTGAAAAAAGAATTAATAATTCTATTGAAACATTAGTTGCATACATGAAATGATTTATACTTATTAGAGAACAGAAAATCATACAGGACAATCCTATGCCATATGGAATGTAAAAAGTTGGCTCGCAAAATTCACCCCTAGCCCCTCTTTTGCTCGCCAAATGGAAAAAATCTTCTTTTGTTTGGCTTGAAAAATATGGTCTGGATTGTAATTCACGAGATAAAAAATGTACCAATCCCTACGGGGTCGCACAACAGCTGATATCTGTTCGCTTCGCACATCCCGACCATATTGAGTTAAATTTTAATGGAATGGTCGGGACGTCACCCCAGTGTCGCAAACGATAGATACGTTAGATAAATCGTAATTTTTACTTGATACCATTCTATCATGATCTTACAAAAAGCAAGACCAGAGGACATCTCTGAAATTCAAGCTCTAATGGATGAACTAAATGAATATAGAAAAAGACTTTTTAGCGAAGAAAATAAAGATTTTCATCAAAGAATAAATCCATATAACCCATTAAAAGATGATAATTTTAATGAGTCTATATTTTTTATAGCAAAAGATGCATCAAATAAAGTAGTTGGATTTATTCAAGGCACCATTCATGAAAGAAAAAACCATAAACTAAATAAGTTAGGATATATTGACGAATTATATGTACAAGAAATTGCTCGCTGAAAAGGAGTTGCTAAAAATCTTTTTAAAGAGCTTGAATGTGACTTCAAAAAACAGGGTTGTGATCATATAACGACACATACAGATATTGAAAACGATCTTTCGCAACATTTTTACGAACAAGTTGGGATGAGAAAAACAACGATTGAATTATGGAAGAAGTTGTAAAAATTGCGACTCAAGATATAAAAAGCATGACAACAACTAAAATCTGCAATGCATAGAATTAACTTTTACTCAGCACTCCATTGATTTTTAATGAAAGGAGTATAACTCTAGATAGTAACTAATACTATATTACCAAAATTCATTTTACAAAACATACTTGGCAATGAGATCTACAAAATACTCATGCATATGTCAGTTAGTTGCCAGATGTCACTTGCATCAATCCTTTGTATTATAAAGCTGTTCATTTCAATAAAAGTCAGTAACTTTCCCACCTGCTCACTCTATGATTGGTTTTAGTGCTGCAAATTCCCGAGGCCAATTTCATGGGAAAATTGCTGCAGCAACTTCCCCTGTTGCAATTAATGAGGTTGGATACGCTATCGAACAAAACTGAATAACTTTGAAATTAGCATCACACAATACATTATGGATTTTATTCATAGAATACGGTGCACGAGGGAAACACTCAATTGCAACTAAGACTTTTGATGGTTCTGATTCAGAAGAAACGCGAATGTTATGATCATTGCAAAACGTCGCATTTCAGTCCCCCAAATACAGTTTATCTCACAATGGGTCATAAACCCCACCAAGAATTGGTTTTCACCAATGTAATAATGAAACAACTATTGATGCTATCGGTAGAGAATGAGAATACGGAATCGTCCCGTCAATAGGATCAATTACCCACATGTATTCAGAAGTTCATCCCACACTCTCCTCTTCTCACAATACACTGTGTCATGGAAAAGCCTCTTGCACTTTTTTTATAAACAACGTATTTATTGTTGTATCTGCAATAGTGAGAGGTGTCGCATCTTCTTTAAAAATGGTTTGTTTGTCTGAAAAATAATATTTCTTGAAAATTTCTCATGCTTCACGCATAAATTCTTTTATAAACTGTTGGTACATAGTGGCTAAGTGAGAAATAAAAACATTATTCATGCAAAATATTTTGAATCATACCATGCACAATCTTCATAACTGGCGCTCTGTATTCTTTTGATATATCATGATTCCCATCTACATTTATCATATACGCATTCTTGATCAAATGATGACCAGTGAAATGCATGACTTCATCTTGCATCGCGTATACAATATAGAGTTTAGTACGCAAAGCTATTGAATTATAAAGACCGACTACATCAGTAGCTAAGCGCTCCTTCCAATAGGAAGCTGGAATCACAGTGACAGAGCCATCAGTTCTCTTTCTTCTCGATTCATTTGCCAAATCTAGTGTATTTCATGTCAACTTCGTATATCTATCGAGAATTTCTTTCATATCTGTATGAAAAAATGGTGAGATCATGATTACCCCTGCAATATCCTTCATATCACACAATGCTGCAATTGTTCATCCCTGGGACTGCCCTACAATAACTATCTTCTGAGTAGGATATTTTGCATGCGTCTCCTCTATCACGCGTTGAAGTTTTTTGGCTTGTTCGCTAAACGGGAGCGCAAACAGTTCTTTCGTCTCTTCATCATAATCATTGTAATCAAAGAGTACGGTAATGACTCAAAATGACTCTAGATATGCAGCCATATCAGTAAAAAATCATCTAGAATCCTTGCGAACACCAAATCAGTGAGAAAAGATAATTACTGTGTTGTGTAAGTCCATATGTATAATATAAATAAAAATTATTTAAAAAACGACATCCTCATTTTCAAGATTCACTGAAAGATTTATAGGAAGGAGGTTTTTTCCATGAGAAAGTATTATTGTGTATAAATACACGCATAGTATATATTTATGTGTAGGTTGCTATGGAATTTTTGTAAAAACAATATATTGATTTTTGATACAAAATCCTTATAGTAAAAGTGTCGAAAGACGTATATACGTTCCCGCTAAATTCAGGTGAAAGACCCTGCTCAGGGACGTTTTTTTATTTTTGGTAAAAACTAATTACCACATACCTTCGCCTATTTTTTGCATCATACTTTTTTGCAATAATCATTTTATAAAAAGCTGTTTCTATACTATATTTTCATGTGTCTTGCTGTTCTCATAACGTGAAATTATGGATAATATACTCAAAAAACTCTACTAATCTAATTCTTCTCACAACATCGCTTGTAGTATATCTTGTTATATTTCAGTACAAACCATATTTGTGTACAAAGATATCAAAAAATATCTTCGTTCAATCATGCATAGTAAGATATGGCTTTCAAGTAGTGGTTTTGGGGAATCATCTAATAATATGTAATGCAGTGGTATATATGTCTTGTACTTTCATAACAAAAAAACCGAAGAGATAAATCCTCGATTCTATAGGAAAATAGGAGTGAGATAGCAAAGAATAAGTTAGGAAAAATATGCCTACTGCTTATATGACTTGTCTTAGGCTATGCACATATTGTCTTATTTTTATTAAAACCTAGCTAGCTCTAAAATATATCACTTTAGCTATCCCAGTCTGGAATAAGAGCTTCCTGAGTATAGGGGTTTTGCTTTATGAAAGAAAAAGACCTACTCCCCTTCAGAATAGTCATTGCTTCATCTTCATAATATGAGATAGCACCCGATTCGAATTCATGTTTTCCTATGCCATTAATGTGCAATATGCCGCTTATCCATCTATCTAAATCAGCACCATCTTCGCTACTATCAGCAACTCTTGTAATAGGCACAAGACCATTTGTTGTTTTTATTTCTAATTTTTGATACATGGTAATTTCTATATGATAAACATTAATATACTATCAATACATGCAAATATTTCAAGTCAGAACCGATAAGAAGAGATAAATTATAAAAACACTCAATATAAAAATTATTTGTAATTGCATACAGTTTTATTAGTAAGTAGATTATACTATATTTAGTTTAACTAAGATACATGACTGATAATAATAATTCAATAGTCCCTCTAGAAGACAATAACATATCTCTAAATAAGAATGATATTAAACTACTTAGATATTGAGGTAAGCATTTATGACTAGAGTTTGTTTGTATCAAAAAGTGAGAGTTTTGGTTCGATCATGCATATGAGTTCAGAGAATGACTTGCAAAAGTTTATATAAGTGGGAAATGATATAACTTTGTAGATAAGCATGGGAATATACTATGTAGTACTCGATTTGATAGGATTCAAGCCTTTTCAGAATGATTTGCAAAAGTGCATGTAAGTGGGGAATGATATAACTTTGTAGACAAGAATGGAAATATATTATGTAGTGAGCGGTTCGATAACGCAAATAATTTCTCATCATTATTTGCAAATAGCGCATATGAGTTCTCAGAATGACTTGCAAAAGTTTATATAAGTGGGAAATGATGTAACTTTGTAGATAAGCATGGGACTATACTATGTAGTACTCGATTTGATTCGATTCAAGCCTTTTCAGAATGATTTGCAAAAGTGCATGTAAGTGGGAAATGATATAACTTTGTAGACAAGAATGGGAATATACTATGTAGTGAGCGGTTCGATGACGCAAATAATTTCTCAGAATGACTTGCAAAAGTTTATATAAGTGGGAAATGATGTAACTTTGTAAATAAGCATGGGGATATATTATGTAATGAGTGGTTCGATGACGCACATAAGTTCAGAGAATGACTTGCTGCTATACAGATAAATAATAAGTGATATAACTTCATTGATAAAAATGATAAGATTCAGTTTACCCATTGGTTTGATGATGTTAGGTTATTTTTTAATTGATTTGCGCCTGCATATATAAATAACAAAGGATGGAATTTTATAGATAATAATGGGAATATTATATCCAGTAAATGGTTTGATGATGTTAGATCTTATGAATCATGACTACAAGTATATTTAAATAAGAAGGGATGGAATTTTATAGATAATAATGGGAATGTCATATTTAATATTCGATGGGATAATATTATTTGGTTTTTTTATGAATGATTTGCAAAAGTGCATGTAAGTGGGGAATGATATAACTTTGTAGACAAGAATGGGAATATACTATGTAGTGAGCGGTTCGATGACGCACATGAGTTCAGAGAATGACTTGCTGCTATACAGATAAATAATAAGTGATATAACTTCATTGATAAAAATGGAAATATATTATGTAATGAGTGGTTCGATAACGCAAATAATTTCTCAGAATGACTAGCTGCTATAAAAATAAATAATAAATGATATAACTTCATTGATAAAAATGGGAATATGTTATCTGAGCAATGGTTTAACTTTGACGGTGTTGGTGATTTTTCAGAATGACTAGTTGCTGTATACATAGATGGCAAATGATATAACTTCATTGATAAAAATGGAGATTATTTATGTGAAGAACGATTTGATAATGCTAATATGGGATTAGTATACAGATTTTATGATTGATATCTCGCAGTTAAAAAAAATGGTAAATGACGAAACTTTATTGATAAAAATGGGAATTATTTATTTTAGAAATATTAACATATGGCTAAAATGAGTATAGAAGAAAGTCTAGAACTTGATAGAAATAATCTAAGACAATACATAAATAATGAAAGTGAAGTAGAACTACTTCTACAGATTAAGTATGGCTTATCTCCAGAGCAGTTTGAGCATCGAGTCGCTCAATATTACAGAGATGTAAAATGATATGAAACAGTTGTACAATGAGGCTATGACGATGAATGAATTGATGTTATAGCTCAAAAGTCATGAAGTCCTACTTTATATATCCAGTGTAAAAAACGAATCTTATGACACATTACCCTCAAAGACATATGATATTTTTATGGACTTGTAACTGATAAAGTAGATAACAATATAGAAATGGTATACGTAACAACAACATGGGTTACGCCTAATGCAAAAAAGTTTGCTAAATCAAAAAATATAATCATAAAAAACTATCGTGACATCATAGAAATGGCACTTGAAATGAAACTTGATATTAATGTTCTAGGGGGGAAGGACATATGATATCAATATGATCAAATCTCTCATCAAGAAGTGTTGACCTTATCTGATTCTACAGAAATTAGTGATTGGACAGGTCCACAAATAGAAAATACTAAAAAAGAAGTTAGTTATTTAACAGATATAATTGCACGCGAAAAAGTTAATCTTCAAACATTACAACAGGAATTATACGTATTTAAATTAGAATATCAGTCTATTATTGCTCCATACTACTTACGTAAGTTATCTATTGATAAAGAAATAACACAGTATAGTAAAAAAAATAAGGTAAATGAAGATATTATCAAAGAGTCCGACTATGAACCAGAAAAAATAGATGATGAATTATTTAACGAGACAAATTCATATTATGAAAGCCAAAAGATTGAGTACTCAAAAATACAAGATAAAGAAAACAAATTAAGTGAAGATCAAAAACATGATATAAAAAAGATATATAGACAATTAATGATGAGATTCCATCCTGACAAATTTGCAAATAAGCCAGAATTAATTGAACTAGCACAAAATTTAGCTCAGCAAATCAATGAAGCATATGAGATCTTTGATTTACAAAAGCTTCTAGAGATAGAGAAAAAATATGAAAATTGACTATCAAACGAGGATGCCCCATATATAGAAATCACATTGGATGACCTTATCAATCGTAAACAAAGACTAGAAAATGAGATTTTAGAAATTCAAGACAAATATAAATCTATTAGCAGTACTGAATTATATGAGATGTATAAAGAGTATTTAAGCTGTATCAAAAATGGGAAAGATTTCTTCAGAAAACTGATTAATGAAATTAAGAAGAGATTTTTATTGCAGAAAGTGTATTGGCTGAGTTAAAATTGGCTGAGTTAAAAGAGGTGAAGAATTAAGAAGTTAATAGATTATCAATTTATCAAAATTTTTAAATCTAATTTCTGTATTTGAAATTATACTCAATATATACATTTTTTTTAATCAGTCACTCATCAGTCTTTAAAATAATATTTGCGTGTATAAAGCAGGGATATGTTGGCTTCAAACACAGTCTAACTTTTGTTATGTGTTTAGGTAATAATTGATATTTTATTCATAAATCATGGTTTATTAACAATCATCTAGAAGGCGTAAATTCAAATTCCTCAATCTCAATCTCCTCTATAGCTACTCATCAAGCACCTAGTTCATCTGATAAGTGATAATACCCTTTAGCCGGATCATAAAACAACTTGATAGGTTTATCATTTGAGCAAAATTTAGACTTACTGTTAAATTTGATTCATAATATGGATTTGTATTCATAAAAATGATACCCAACAACAATTTCATCAATTTTCACCAAAGAATCTACTAAGGTTTCATTCCTTGGTATTACAATTTTGTATTCCCTATTATCAAATTCAGGTACTATTTTACACTTAGAGATGCTATTAAAAAAACAGATTCAGTCACTATCAATTAGTTTCACCTCATCAATAATTAACCTCATTTTAAAATAACTTTTATCACTCAGATTTATAATTAAATCACCTCAAGTATTAAATTCTAATCCATAATTAACATCTTGATATGCTATGTGTTTACTTGAATACATATCATCATCAGCCATATAAGTATCTTGCTGTGTCCATAAATGAACTAACGGCCTATAGTTCTCTCTTGCTGACAACACTTCTAATTCAACTGATTTCAATAAAAGAGGATTGTTTGATATATTCTTTACAGCTAATGTTATACATGGATATTCATCAGTAATTCGACCTCCATAAAGATATTTTTCTGATTTAATTATATACTTTCAATTACTAAGTATATGGCTATCTCACACTATAGATACTTGTGGAATTCTAATATTTTTATGGTTATTCCAATTCCAAAACTTAATTCGCAATTCAAATATTTCTAACAAAATTGATAACGGCATAGTATACATTACAAATAAATCCCCTACCCCACGCTCCCCTCCATCTCCATCTCGATCAACCTATTCAATTCTGCTGCATATTCCAATGGGAGTTTTTTTACAACTGGTGAAATGAAGCCATTAACAATCATTGCCATCGCTTTTTCTTCATCCAACCCACGAGCCATCATATAGAAAAGCTGGGTTTCATCTACCCTTCATGCACTTGCTTCGTGAGCGATAGTTGCGTCATCACGTTGCACATTGATGTGTGGTATAGTCGTGCTGATTGATTGATCATCCATGAGCAAAGCATCACACTCTGTCGCATTGATAGCTCCGACTGCGCTAGGAAGTATTTCTACGATGCCGCGATATGTACTGATTCATCCGTCTTTGCTGATTGATTTAGAGACGATTGTTGATGAAGTGTTTTTTCAGATGTGAATTACTTTTGAGCCGCTGTCTTGGTTTTGTCATGCTCATGCTACGACCACACCGATTTGATCTGACTTTGCATTGTCTCATTTCAAAATTGAGCATGGATACAACATTGTCGTACAGCTTCCTAAATTCCCATTGATCCACTCCATGAAGCCATCATCTTCTACGATTGCACGTTTTGTATTGAGGTTGTATGTATTTGTTGATCGATTCTCTACTGATGAATAACGCATTTTTGAGTTTTTTCCTACATAGACCTCTACGCATCAAGCATGCAAAGACTTCGCATCGAACTTTGGTGCACTACATCATTCAATGTAATCTCATGTGGCATCATCATCGATAATGATGAGTGTGTGTTCAAATTGTCCACCGGCAAACGTGTTCATACGGAAATATGCTTGCAATGGCTCTGTAACATGAACTCATTTAGGCACATAAATAAATGTTCCTCCTGACCAAACCGCACCGTGCAAAGCCATGAATTTGTGGTCTCTATTTGGTATTAATCTCATGAAATATTTTTTCACAAGTTCCTCATGCTTCACCAATGCCTGTGACATGTCCTCAAAAATCACGCCCTGCTTCGCCCAACGTTCTTTGATGTTGTGATAGACAACCTCTGAATCATACTGTCCTCCCGCTCATGCAAGATACGCTTTTTCAGCTTCAGGGATACCAAGTTTCTCAAACTTTGCTTTGATCTTTGGATCTACTTCGTCCCATTTTTTTGTATATCACTGGAATCACTTTTGGGGTCTAGCATAAAACACGAGTTTATCGTTTTCTATTTGGTCTCTAATCCCCTGCAAATCTGGTCCCCACGTAGGATACGGCATAGTATTCCATATCTCAAGCGACTTGAGACGTAGCTCCAGCATCCACTCTGGCTCCTGCAAATCAGCTGAAATCGATCTAACAGTATCTTCTGAAAGACCTTTAAGATAAATATCGTATTGAATATCATCTGATGATTCGAGTGTGGTTTTAAGTTGTTCTGACATTATTATAACCTGTTTTGAATATATTAAAACTTACTTATTCTATTTACAGAAATAGTATACGAATTTAATCATCAAAGTGAAGTTGTATCATTACAAAAGTATTCACCATACTTATCCCCCATACCTTTTCATATCCACGGAATCATTCACTACCTCTATCCCCTCTTTGCTAAGCAACTGTTTTTGCAGCAATCATCTAGTTCAAAGTTTCAAAGACGAGATATATCATTGCTTATTTACTACGCGCCACCAGGGATAGATACCCCATTCATGCTCAGGCAATCAACTCAGTATTCTTCATACCAAGTATCAAGATAGCTTCAGATCATACTGGATATTCACGAGTTCGGCAACTCTTCCATAAGACAATACTTTTCCATATGGGATTCATGATACGATATTCAAAACTTCTTTTTTCATAGATTAAGCTGAGAAATAAACACCATGCAACTCACTCAACTATCCTACGTAAGCCTTAGCAAAAAAGTACAAGATATAACCTAGCATCACCGTACATGGCAAAGTGAGTACCCAAGCCAACAGCATATGTTTCATTGTTTTCATTTGCATATCCTTGATACCATTTGTCGCCACACCCGATCCTGCAACTCATGATGACAAAACTTGTGTCGTACTTACAGGTAGTCAAGCATATGTAGAAACTCCTATTGTCAATGCAGCTACAAGCTCAGATGTTAATCATTGCGCATAGGTCATCTTGTGTTTACTAATCTTTTCTCCGATTGTCTTTGCTATTCTCTCCCGCCCAATCATCGATCCCACTCACAATACAGTCGCTATAGTAGCGATCACCCAAAACGGCACACGTCCGACGAAAAAAGCTGCAGGGAAAAACGTTGCCAATACAGCCATCATCACACCCACCCCTTTTTGTCCATCATTTGACCCATGTGCAAACGATACTGCAGAGCATGCAAAAATCATCAATCATTTTGTGAGGAGTGATGGTGGTTCTTGTTCAGGGTTTTTAAAAAGACGTGTCTTGCGAAAAAAATGGAATAAAACTCACATCACCAATAGAGTTGCCATGAATCCAATCACAGGAGAGATCAAAAGTGACATAAGTATCTCTTGTAATTTATGCCATGGCATATTATTTCGAACTACCCCCTCATGAAAATTATATGCAGCTGTCACTCAGAGAATTGCTCAAACAAGGGCATGCATACTTGAACACGGGAGTCATTTATACCAAGTATAAAAATTCCATGCGATTGCAGATGTCAAAACAGCCAAAAAGTATGATACCTTAGTAGTAAAGTCTAGTTGTCACAATGATGAAAGAGGAAGAATTTTTACGACACTCATTGCTACCAACGTTCATCACAACAACACACCAAGGAAATTCATAAATCATGATCGCATGACAGCCATTCTTGGTTTCATTGATTTCGTGTATACGACGGTAGCTACTGCATTAGCCGTATCATGAAATCAATTTATAAATTCAAATGACAGCACTAAAATACATAGAATGACGATGACAACTACTGATTCAATCATGAAAAAATACATAAGAAGATAAGACTATTTTGTTTTTTTTGACCACTCATTTTTCATCTGCTTTTCCCTATAAGCGTTTGCAAATCTATGCGCCTCATCACGAAGAGAGGTTATCAAACGATCAACATCATCGTACTCTAGTTGTTTAGATACGATTTTCCAGTCATTTTCAAATCGATATAATTCCTCCTTTTCTCATTTTATCTTACCTGACCTTTTTCTTGCATCTCACTTTCCTAGTGCACAAAAGTGAACACAATCAAAAACAGCTTTGAACCAATCATTCTCATCATATATTTTTTTGATTATTCACAACTGTCACTTTCATCAATCTATGATAAACACATCTGGGATGTAACTATTCTCCAAATCCACATTTGCAAAACGCCTTGTGATCACTTCATACAACGATGCATAATCATCACCAGCACCATCAGCTTTGATTTTATATCTTCTATATCACTTTTTATTGAGCAATCACTCTTTCATACTTACAAGTGATCAGGATGCCCATCCCCCTGATAAATGAGAGATATCAGTACATTCAATTATATATGGGAATGCAGGAAGAGTATATCTATTTTGCAATCACTGCAATAGATCATTCATGATATTTTCTTTTTCAAATGTTGAGGATGCAATCTGCGCATCAATAAATTTATCCAATAAGTTCTCTACTTCAGCATAGACTTTTTTTGGTATCTTTTTGAGTGTGGTCGTGAAATAGACAACACCACTTTGAGATGGTCATACCTCAGATTCACCATATTCAGTACGAAAATCAGATAGAATATCCTCGATCTCTGTATCAGACGTGCGATATTTCAAACGAATGACATCAATCATCTTGCCTTCATAGATATTGATAATTGCCAATACATACCACCCCTCCATTTCTCTAATCTTGATTACTTTTCATGTCACAAGTTCGCTCAATACTACATGTTGCTTTTCTGTATATAAACTAATTCATCCATACAGATCTCTCAACTTCGCGGCATATTCAAAACGTTGCTTAGCAACTGCATCTTGCATAAGGTGCAAAATCTGTTCTTCTACTGGCTTGCTTTTCCCAGAAAAAAAATCAACCATCATCTTGATGATCTTTTTGTTTTCAATAAGTGATTCTGCATACGTCATTTCTGATTTGAATGCAGCATTGACAGGCAAATCCAGTACCGTATCCTGTTTTTCTGGAGAAATCTCTGCTAGTTTATGATATACGCACCATCATTTACACGTACCAAAATGGTAATCACTACATATTTTTCATTGCTTAAATACACTATTTGAACACGTCCTATAACGAAACAACTGCCTCAAAAACTGCATCAACTTATACAAATCACGCGTCATATGCTTTGGCCCCAAGTACAAACTCCCGTCATTGTACCTTGTTCTCGTGGTGATGATAAGTGGATATGGATCTTTGGTTATCTTGATATACACATAGCTGTTGTCTCATTTGAGCAAAGAATTGTATATCGGTTTGTGTTTTTTGATCAGATTATCTTCCAAATAGAGTGCTTCACTTTCGGTATGTACTGTCACAAAATCCAACTTCGCAGCTTTGCTCAGCATATCTTGCTTCCACACAGATCCAGGTGAAAAATACTGTTTCACGCGATTCTTCAGATTCTTGGCTTTCCCAATATACAAAATTACTCCTTTTGTATCATAAAAGAAATATACACCAGGTTTATGTGGAATTGCCGTCAAATCATCTAATTGAAAACTCATACGCTTAGTAATACAAATGCAAAAAGAAAAATCCATATAAAAGAAATGCCCCCCAAAAAAACAGGGGGCACAAAACAAAGGCATGGGTCAGTTACAAGTACTTTTTTATGTCTTGGTAAGAGACATAATAACACCTACTCGCATCTCCAGAGGTTTC
The DNA here is from genome assembly GCA_039809345.1 of Candidatus Absconditabacterales bacterium. Lineage (GTDB taxonomy): Bacteria > Patescibacteriota > Gracilibacteria > Absconditabacterales > Absconditicoccaceae > JBDHUW01. Next base: position 24,605 of record JBDHUW010000002.1, read on the forward strand.
AAATACGCCCTCTAGGAGCTTTATTGAAAAGGGTATTTCAGTGTCCTCTTTGTAGACCCCCCCTATGAGATTTACATGAAGTGGTGTTTTAATTTTTTGAAACAGCTTTATCACTTCTGAGCTATCTCTCGTGTGAGTGATAATCACCTCAATCACACTTATACCTTTACCAATAATAATTGGTTTACTAGGGACGAATACGCCTCTAGTCTCTTTTTTCTCATGCGTTTCAGTCAATGCAGCTACCATAGCCATCTTAGATATTTTTTTGATGAACCTTCAATCTATAGAATCACCTCACAAAAACAACATAATTTATCACTATTTTTTAAAAGGGACTTCATTATAGTGAATACTGCTTATTATTTTTGTTTTCACTATGACGATACGAAATCTGCTAACGGACTCTTACTACCAACAAAAAAAAGTTCTTGAAAAGCTGCTTTGCCATTATGTTTGATTAACCAAAGAAGAACTGATCATATCATACGAAAAAGAGATTACATGAGAACAACTTGCAGCCATCAAAATGTGATATGATAGTTATACAAAGGACAAAAGACCTCTCGAATATATCGTTGGGAGTGTCGAATTTTTTAAAAGAAAATTTAAAGTAGATGAGCGCTGTTTGGTCCCCCGCCCCGAAACAGAATATATGATTCAATGAGTAAACGAACACATTTCTCTGCAACCAAAGGAAAATGCCAATAACACACTCATAGATGTGGGTACTTGATGCGGTGTTTTGTGACTCTCTGTCCTTCTAGAAAATCCTTTATATTTCAACCTAGCGATACTTACTGAGTATTTTGAGGATACGTTTACTCTGGCAAAAGAAAATTATAAACACTATGCCGAGCAGATAAACTGTGAAACCCACCTAGTAAAGTGTAATCTTGTTGAGTTTCTCTCGTGGAAACACCCTGATCAAGAGATAGCATTTGATATTGCTAAGGATACCAACATCATTCTCATAGCAAATCTTCCTTACATCCCAGATGAAACATTTGATACGCAGGCAGAAGACAATGTTAGAAAACGAGAGCCTCGTCCCGCATTTGTTGGTGGAAAAGATGGGCTAGATTATTACAGAGAGATGTTTAAACAACTGTTTGATAGTGGTCTTACTGAAACCACTCTTTTCTTAGAGATGATGACATGGCAGGTCGATATTTTGCGTCAAGAATTTGAAGACAGGATGAATTTCGCTGAGATCAAAACGTTTCATTTCAATATTAGAATCGTCAAAGCAACTATAAAAAAGTAATTATCGTCAGTATTTCCACTTGCAACCTCTTCTGCTTTCTCTAAAACAGAATCAATTACCTCTCGCGCGTATAGGACAAACACCTAGTTTTTTTGCTTGTTTTCATTTTATACGTATACTATGAAACGTGCATTGCAAAAAATCACTGAATTATACAAAAACATTTAACATTACTCTTATCCTATGCCTTACGCAAAAAGAACCCCACAAGAATTGTCTTCAGAACTAAATCGATGAGATCACAAAGTTTCATTCAAAACTGGGAAACTAGCTCCTCAAGCTGATTGAGCTGTAGTTGTATCATTTGATGATAACGTATTTCTCGTGACAGCTGTAATGAAAAAAGACGCAGATCCCAATAAGGATTTTCTTCCACTTACCGTAGATTTTAGAGAAAGCTATTCAGCTGCCTGAAAAATATGAGGTTGATCATTTAGAAAAAGAGAGGGAAGACCATCAGATGGAGCTATCCTCAACTCTAGATTGACAGATCGCGCATTGAGACCAATGTTTCCAAAAGGTATGATCAATGATGTAGTCATCACAATCACTCCTCTATCAATCGATTTAGAACAAGACCTCGGAGTCTTGAGTATCATAGGTTCTTCTCTTGCGATTCAAAAAGCTGGGATTCCATTTTATGGACCGGTAAGTGCTGTAAGAATCTGATACAAAGATGGACAGTATATTGTAAATCCTTCTATCAATGAGATAGAAAGTGGTGAACTAAACCTATTGGTTTCATGACAAGGTGACACTATAAATATGATTGAATGTGATGCCGATGAAGCAAGTGAGGAAATTGTCCGTGCCTGATTTAAGCTTGCAGTAGATGAGCTACAAAAAATACACAAAGCACAAACTGATTTCATAGCACACTGTGAGGTCACTCCGAAAGAAATTCAATATAATAAACCTTCAGATACACTACTTGCATGGATGGAGACTTTCATCACTGCAGATAAATTCAAAGCGATGACGTGACACACTAAAGTAAGCTTCAATGATCTGTATTATACATACGAAAAAGAAGCTATCGAAGCTGCCAAAGAGCAGATTGATGATACCAACAATGATGATTTCAGCGTAGCAAAAATCAAACTTGCTCTCTTTCAAGTAGTCAAGCATCGTATCCGTGACCGCGTACTAAAAGAGTCATTCCGTGTTGATGATAGAACTGTGATGGACATCAGACCATTGTATTGTGAGGTTGGATTACTCCCGAGAGTGCATTGATCTGGACTGTTTTGGAGATGAGATACACAAGTACTGTCAACTGTGACATTGGGAGCTCCTGGAGACATCGAAAGAAACGATACTATGGAACTAGATGATACTGAAAAACGTTACCTCCATCACTATAACTTCCTACCATACTCTACCAATGAAGCATGAAGCTCAAGAGGAACTTCACGTAGAGAAATTGGGCATGGAAGATTAGCTGAAAAAGCACTTGAACGCATGATCCCTGACAAGCTTTCATTCCCCTACACAATTAGAGTAGTTTCAGAATGTACATCATCAGGTTGATCTACTTCAATGGGGTCTGTATGTGGCTCAACCCTATCGTTGATGGATGCATGAGTACCATTGAAATCTCCAGTAAGTGGAATCGCAATGGGATTGATGACAGAACAAGATGAACATGGAAAAATCTTGCAATATGCAATCCTCAATGATATCATGGGAACAGAAGATTTCACTTGAGACATGGACTTCAAAGTAGCAGGTACGAAAAAATGAATCACTGCCATCCAATTAGATATCAAAATCAAAGGTATACCACTAGATATCGTATATGAAATCATCACAAGAGCCAATGAATGACGTGCAGAAATTCTTGATTTCATGCTACAAACCATAGATGTACCTAGAGGGCAACTAAGCGAACATGCACCGAAGATTGTATCATTCAAGATCCCTGCAGACAAAGTGAAAGTAGTAATCGGGAAATGAGGTGAAACTATCGATGGAATCATCGCAGAAACTGGGGTGAAGATTGACTTTGAAGACGATGGATCTTGTTTCATCACTTCAAAAGATCAACCAATGATCGACAAAGCAAAAGAAACTATCATGATGATTGCAGTATGACCAGCCATTTGAGGTGCATACGACGCGAAGATAATGCGCGTTGAAGACTATGGAATATTTGTAGCTGCCAACAAATTTATCTCATGACTTTGTCATATCAAAAACCTTGAACCAGGGCTTACAGCTGCTCAAATCCATGAAAAATACAAAGTATGAGAAACCATCAAGGTGATATTAGCAGAAAAGGATCGTGAAGGAAGATTCAATTTCAAGAAAGCATAATATCTCTCTATAGAAATACAACGTATATAAACAAAAAACCCTTCCTGGGAACAGGAGGGGTTTCTCTATACAAAATAGAGAGACGTAGAGCAACGGGATGGCAGATTTGCCGGAACCCGTGCGTGGTACGTTGATGGTACCACCATATGAGAATAGGTGTTCCCATACTATACTGATTCGTTTGGTAAATTCTATTCCAATTTCAAAAGATAGAGATCTCCATTTTTGTTGAAGACCAATCACTCTTTTTCACTACACATGAAATCTCACTCAATAGAATCCAGTGGACGACAATTACCAAAATCGGAAGTACATGAGTACAGTACGTTGTTTACGTGGAGAAAAGACATATTGCGAGCTATAAATGCAGCCTGGATACGATGAGCATATTGATGTCCATAGATACTATACTCTCCGTGAGGCATTCTTTGCACTCCCTCGCACGTTGGCATGAAAGATTCTGTATATGGTATAATATCTCAAGGAGTCACGAATGTATCTATGTGTACAGAGTTCTTTTGCAAACATTTATTTATGCTGGTATCCTGATATGTGATATCATAGCACCCTGAATCTATGTTGAAAAGCTGTACTTTCTTGTCAGTTGCGGTATATTCCTGTCCATCAAATGTTATTTTTTGTTCATCACTTCGAAATTGTCACTCATAATACGCATTTTTAGTTACGAATCAAACCCCATCAGTATATCTATATCAGTGTACGACAAAAAAGAAAATGAAGAAAATCGCAAATCCAAATGCTCATACTTTAGCTAATACTCTCAATCGTGGTGTCATTTTTTTTAGTGTAAGATAAAATCTAGTCATCGCTGAATAGATTTTGTTTTTGTATTATATTTAGATGAATTTATTTTACGTCAAGTATTTTGACATCATATCTCCCACTATCAGCTTTCACTCTTACTACATCACCTTTCTTTTTTCACTTGAGCGCAGCACCCAATGGAGAATCAAATGAAATTGTATCATTGAGAATATCTACTTCCCCACTACCGACTACTGTCACTTGATGCTTCTGTCCTTCTTTCTCAAAAGTAACTTTAGAACCATAACGAATGTCTGCAGATCCTTTTTGATCTTCGTCTATTATTTGTACATTGGTCAAGAACTCTTCAATTTCATTGATACGGCTCTCGATAAGTTCTTTTTCAGAAATCGCAGTATCATATTCTGAATTTTCTGATATATCTCATTGTCAAATTGCTTCTTTCAATCTTTGCAATGCAGCTGGTAATTCTTCGTTTTTCAATCTGTGCAACTCTAATTGCATAGACTCATATCCCTCTTTGGTAAGATAATTTGTTTGTTCTTCTATTGGATTCATGATATGCACAATGATAATATAAAATTATTTATTCAATCGTTTCAATAATTTTCTCAACACTCACCTTTCTCATGTAACTTCACGTTTTAGATGATTGAATGCATGATTCACCAAATCATCTATATTCCTGAAACTTTCGCTTCATGTCCTTTCATATCTTACCATCTTCCCATCAACAATAAACGTGAAGACTCAGTCAAACTTATCTGATTTGTTTTTTGATATACTTACTGTAATTTCTATTTCTGCTGCAGGTTTATTTGTAAATATCTTATTGAAATATGGCTTAAGTATAGGTTGCTCAACATCTGGATTCACGTAGAGGTTCAACTGAACATATTTCTTGATACTTTCTTGTAGTAATGGAGTAATCTCATCAAATTGATAAGAGACATGAACGTGGTTCATTTTTTCATTTACAAAATAAAACAACTCACACAGTATACAAAAATAAACACCAAAAGCAATCACATTATAGCAATGTATATTGCATATAGATATCAAATATATAGAGTGATTAGTATGATAAAAAAGATAAACTGGGGCCTGTGAAAATGAGTAGATCTGATGATACAACTCTATCAAAAGACTCTTTCACCTGACAAATGAATACTTTCCCCACTTCTCAAGTGACGTGTTTGTGCACATGAACCTCACTGCTCTGCTTACGGGAGAGAATGTATGAAACGTTATGGATTTCGGCCATGAATCGCCTACACTGCACATAGAATTATATCTTGTACCCCCAGCATGACTACCAAAAAAGATCCCTCTCATTATCGTATTGTATATTTTTCGGGCTCACCTATTTGAGTACCCTTTTTACAAGAACTGTATCAAGATCCTAGATTTGACGTAGTAGGTGTAGTCACCATGCCCGACAAGACAATTTGACGTTGACAACAGATTCAACCAAACATCATCAAACAAACAGCCAAAGACCTATGAATTAGCACTATTTACGATCGAAATGCACTCAAAAAGAAAAATAAAGATGGTGCCTACGATACTATTCCAACGATCATAACTCAATTAGAAAGCCTTCAAGCTGACTATTTCGTCGTAGTTGCATATGGGAAAATCATGCCATGAGATATTTTATCTATCCCATCGCAATGCTCTATCAATGTGCATTGATCTCTCCTTCCAGCATATCGTGGGGCCTCTCCACTACAAACCGTCTTTTTAGATAATCAGACAAAGACCGGTCTCATGGTCATGAAGATGAGTGAAAAAATGGATGAATGAGATATTGTAAGCACTCACTCATTTCCACTCCCCTTTTCTCGAACATCCAAAGAGCTCTTTGAAAAAGTGATGGAAATTGGACCCAAGATGCTTGCTGATGCGCTCCGAGACCTCGGTAAATGACATATTACAAGTACTCCTCAAGATCACTCGAAAGCGACTTATTGCAAAAAAATTGAGAAACAAGATTGATATATTGATCTCTATAATACTCCCCTAGCAGAAGTATATGCCAAATACAGAGCATACAAACTTTGGCCCAAGATATGGACCACATGAGATGGAAAAAACGAGAAACTTCGGGGTAAAACTATAATCATAGAAGAGATGCAATGTGATGAGAATCTTTTTGGAGCACACAAAGATGCACCAACTATACTGGCTGATGGAAGTTTAAATCCTGCGATTGTGTTACTGATGGTGAAACCAGAAGGAAAAAAGAGTATGCTATGGGGAGAATTTGTGAATGGATATTTAAGGTAATTTTCTGTAATAGTTATAAGTTATTTAGTGAAATAGTTTTCCTTAAACGTCTCATAACTTCATGTTTTAGAAAAATTAATTGTATAATTTACATCATCAATTTTGTCTATTCTAATCGAATCTACTCATATAGTATCTAGTTTATCGGATGTAAGTAGTTCTCCTTCTTTAAGATGTAGCACATCTCTCAATATCCACTTTCATAGCTCCTTATTGGAATATGACATCAATGCCTTTCATCAATCTTGACAGACTTTTGCCTTCATTTCTGCCCCATTAGGAAGCTTGAGCACAAATGGTGTATCTCTATTAGGGAAAAATGATGGGAAATTATGATGAATTTCTGCTGGTATAGGTATATAAACTTCACTCATATCCCTTTTTCTTCATCATGCGTTCCACTGATTAAGTCAACTCTTTGAATATACTTCTCTATCTCTCCCATATAAAGGTAGATAAATGGTTCACATATTGCTACTTATGTCGCTCCTAGAATTTCATAAGCTGAGAATTGGTTTCAATGCCTCCAATGGATCGTCAATCATCGCAACTTCAAATTTATATAGTGGTTCAGAAGTTGTAATAAACTTTTTAGTTAAAGTGCTTTTTGATATAAGAAATGAGTATTCATGTAATGTATCAGTAAATGTGATAGATCACTTATTCTTTTTTACATGCATAATCTTATCTATGGCAATTTTATCCATACTCTCTTCATAAAGTGAGTAAACTCACTCATCTCTCACTACACAGTGATAAATCATTCTATCTATTCCATAAACACTCATAGTGAAATCTATTCTTTCATTTCTCAGCGTAGCAATTTTCTCAATGAGTAATTCTGGGGGAGAACTCTCATATAGTAATCTATCACTATTAAACTCAGCAACCTTTTGATAAGTTTTATTATTTCATGCCAAAAATGTTTTCAAGCCTATACCAATACTATCCTTCATCGCATCAGCTGACAAATCTCACCTTGATAGATCTGATGCGCTAAAAGATCTACAAAATATCTTTTCAGCCACACGATAGTATAAGTATGGTATTTTAGACTCAGAAAATAGATATGATAGAGATCATACAATTTTTAAATAATCTTCGTATGTCTTTTGTGCTTCACTACTCTGGTTTGAAAAAAACATGTTCAGATGCTTAATGATTTAAAGCATTTTTCATATTTTCTGCCACTCTTTTAATAACAGGTACAGAGACTGAATTCCCAAACTGCTTATATAATTGAGAATCAGCTATTGGAGGCAATATATATGTTTTGGGGAACCCCTGAAAATTAGCACACTCTCTTGGCGTAAGTTTTCTAATTCACTTTTCGTCAAGAAGTATTGGCACATTATGTCATCACATTCACATATTAGCCGTAAGTGTTGGACAGACTTTGTTTTTATTCTCCCTAACATACTTTCTTCTCCATTGATAGATAGTGTCTCTATTGGTTACAAAATCAACTAATTGAGAGAACAATGGCTTCTTATTGTAATAATATTTATCATCGATATCATATTCTAGAAGATCATGGATACTATTCTTTAAAGGTATCTTGTTGGGGAAAGAAAAATTGTGAAAAGCTTCTTTTGACAGGAATCATACTATATAAATTCTTTCTCTATTTTGCGGGATATTACCATACTCCATAGTATTTAGCACACTATATGTCACATGATATCACAGATCCTTAAGCTCTTTTAGTATAACATTTAGTGTATTTCATTTATCATGAGTCTTGAGGTTTTTTACATTTTCTAGTAGAATTGCTTTGGGCTTTTTAGCTTTTAATATCCTCAGCACCTCGAAAAACAAGTTTCAACGACCTTTATCATCGTTGAATCAATGTCTATATCAAGCTATAGAAAATGGCTGACAAGGGAATCATCAAGTAAATACGTCAAAATCTGGGATGTCATTAACATCTATATTTGTAATATCTCATAGAGTCATTTTCACTGGAAAGTTTGCATCAAATGTGGTTTTACAGAACCTGTCGAAATCATTAGAAAAAACACATTTGAATCAAGCCTGTTCAAATCATATTTTAATTCCGCCAACTCATGCAAAAAAATCAACAAACCTAAACATCAATGATGATATATGTATACTTAATAAATGTTTATATTCCATGTATACTATATCAGATTAGAAAATCAAAGAAAAAGATAAGAAAAAATTTACACGGGGTGTGTAAATTTCTGTCATTGAAGTTATATAATTACTAATCAGTCTTTTTTGGCATATGATTACCAAGAAGTTGCATAATTGCCTCAACCGACTGGACTCACACAAACTGGTCAACTTTTTCTCCTCAGACAAAAAACAGCACCAATGGAATACTTGAAACACCAAATTGAATAGCTAATGGCTGATTTTGCTCAGCTTCAACATCAATTTTCAGTAGCTTCACCTTCCCTTCTGATTGTTCAATCACTTGATGAAGAATTGGTCAAAGCATACGGCATGGCCCACACCATTCTGCCCAAAAATCAACGAGCACTATTCCTTCAAAATTCTGTATTTCTGCAGCGAATTGCTCAGCTCAAACTATATCTATATGACTCATTGTGATTATTTTCTACTAAATAAATGTTCATTTGTCTAATCTCTATGATCAGTAGCATATTTGCTTCATGATTTTTTTGATAGTGTGCATGAGTGATACGTTGTAATCTACATATCATCTCACCGCCTGCACCTCAAACTCCTCTATTTCATTCCAACCTGGCTTGATATGTACTAAAAACTTATGTGAACTTACTGACAATACTACATCATACGATCCGCCATCCTTTTCCTGGAAGACAGCAGAAATGTTGTTTCCTGACACAGTGTGCGTAGTGCACAGGTCTGCATCAAAGAGAGTCGGTTGTTGCATACTTTGTCAGGAGATTATGAGATAAAAAGTTTTGCGTGAGGAAGATATATATTTTTTCACTTGCATTCCTAGTGGCAAATTGTTATTCTTTTTGCACAAGAAACGTTATTATTTATAGACTATTTATATAATTATTTTTTATACAAATAAGTATGGTAGAGAGCGCCAAGAAGCCAACTTCACAATTCAACATTTTTGTTGAAAGATTATTGAAAAAGAAGGGAAAAATAATAGACAATAAAAGTATCGAGAAAATTGTATCCCAAATTATGGGAGAGAAATATACGCGCACAAAATCATACAAGATTGTACATCAAGCAAACATCAAAGGTCACCTAATTATACTCAAAAAAGACCTATACTACGTACCACAAACAAAGGAAAATGAGACCGACATCATAGCCAAATGGTACTGGTTTATCTTACACCTACACATCAAGCAATATATCCAAGGCAAGTGATTGATCACGGGAATCACTGCGCTGCACCTATATCTACACAACTACGAAATCCCTGATTCAATCTCAATATTGTCTCCCAACAAACAGTGCCAAGAAGTTGTAGTACGCGACAAGATCACCATGATCAAAAAAATGAATAGTGGTGGAACATCTTTGTTTCCACTCTTGAGAAAATCAGCTAGCAAAATCACGATTCATGGGAAAAGCTTCTACACGACATCATTGATAGTTTCACTGTTGGAAACGTTTTATGCAAATGATCATCACTCACATACGGTAAATGAGCTGGGCAAAAAGATACTCAGAAAGCATTGGAAAATGCTAGATCGAGAAGAGGCAATTGTGCTTTTGAGAAAAGGAAAATATCATTCTAGCATCAACAAGATTTATCAACTTTCTCGCAGTATAGACGATTCATATGCCAATCATATCATGTGAATCATCAAAAAACATAGCTATAGAATTAGCATATAAAAAATGTATACATCAGGTATTTATTTCTCCATTCACTATGAAAAAAGTGAACAACAATTTACATGAATCGCTATCTCTCCTTCAGTGATATTACTCATACTTTCTCCTGCTGCTCTATACAGATAGCTTGATGAAAAAAGGGAAGATAGCATCTCCTACCGACGATATCATACTGACGACCTGATCAAAAAGCGGTATAAGATTAAACACTAAGCGCATTAGTAACCTACTACAGCAAATCCAAAAATCTCCTGATGCCAAAAATGTCTATGGGTATCTAGGATATGTAAGTAGTATCAAATGACTCTTTGGTGTATTTATGGATCTCTTTTCAACATCATCACCACGAAGAACATTTCTCAAACACTCGCTGTGACAAAGATACGATGCATATGTACATATCATTCGCGTTTGTAGAAACCTCCTTACCCACCAACATACGCCAGATCTTCGTATATCACAACGCGATATCGAGCTCCAAATGACAAAATTGCTTGAAGCAGACAAACGCATCATTACCCTCACGTTCCACTACAAAGATATTTTTTGAAAAGACCGAGAAGGCTCACCTACATACTGATTCTACATCAGTCTCAATACGATGACACTCCATACAAAGCGCACTCTCTTTGACCTTATCGATGAACACACTATGTTTATGCTAGCAGAAAGTGTCTTCAATCTTTCAGAGCATTATTTGAGAACACACAAATCCCATGGGAAATAGGTATTATACTCAAGCATGTCAGATAGAGACAGCTATCGGGAACAATGCACTTTCGTTCGATGCTAGGAAAACAATGTGATCACCCTGCATACTCACGATTCCACAACTTAAATCTGGTACATGGTCAGATGTGATATTTTCCGATAATATTTGATTTGAGGAAATTGATCATCATTGCAATCTCCATACGTGCAAGGGTCTTCAGCACCTAATCAGTATAGAAAAAACAACTACTAATCCACCTACCTACATCATGGATAACCACAACCATGCACTCTATTTTTGGCTTCATGCTCATGTAAAAAACACCATCCCAAACAATATTCCTGTGATTCACATAGATCAACATGCAGATATGGGGAGTCCTATAGCGCCTATCGATCACTCTCAAATAGACAATCTCTCCTATATCGCGACCTACGCCAATGAAATATGCAATGTGGGTAGTTTCATCCTACCGTGTATAGATACATGAGTGATATGAGAAGTGCACCAAATTCGCACAGTGAGTAAACTCCTTACATATACAGTACCTCCAACATACAGCTACATACTTGATATCGACATTGATTTCTGGTCTTCTCACACTCCAACACAAGCAGAAAAAGAGATAGTACAATCCCTCTATCAGCATGCATCTCTTTGCACTATAGCACTTTCTCCATACTTCATAGATTGAGAAAAAAGCATCAAAATCATGAACCAACTCTTTGGATAAATATATGACCTAAAAATCTGTGAAAAGGTCCAATTTTTTGACAAAATTAGAAAAGGGAGTATATTATATATATCGGTTCACATGAATCGATATCACCAAAAAAGCTAAAATCATGGCTAAGAAAGGCACATCCCAAAAAGAACAAATTAATGGCATGCCCGAAATAAAGATTTCAATATCTATAAACGGGTGCCATTCAAAAACGGACAAGCGCACATTGCGTGCCAATCCAGTCCCTAAACCCAAGGGGAAAGTAAATCGGGGGAAAAATTGGCAGTTCGACTTTTGGTTCAGACTGGAGACTATGCATTAGCCATGGTCAACAGCAAACAGTGATTAGAGAGGCTCGTATTTCGACCTCTCTTCCCTTTAAAAGTTCCAAAGACATGAGTACACTAGATACTATCACAACACATTCAAAAAAAATATTAAACCGAGCTGGGCATATTGTGGACAGTGCTTTTTCTGTATTCCCAAAGAAGGTAGCAACTACCACAGAGAGAGTATTTTCAGCAAATACAGCAAACCAAATATCAGATTCAATTCAAGATGTGAAAAATAATTTTGCTAGTTTATTTCAGAATATCGTTGAAGAAGACACCATCAATCTTGCTACAGAAGATGTCGCTTGTGGTATTATAGCTAATTTGGCATATTGTGACCCATTTTCACGCGACAAAGAAGTTGATACGTATAAGCTCATAGAAGAATATAACAAAATTGAATACTGTCTCTACAGAGATGATAAAGCACAAAAATATATTCTCTGATATAGATGAACAGAGTTTAGGGATAGCAGAGATTATATAAGCGATCTGAATATCATCATCTGAACGCATGAATTCGATGAAAGATTTCAACACGGCTTAAAAGTGTATGAAGAAATTGCGGAAAAGTATCCTGATGATATCAAAATCATCACATGACATTCTCTATGAGGAACTATTTGCTACATGATTGCCCAGAAAAAAGACCCTGATCGTACAGTCGTTTTCAATCCTTGATCATCAGCAAATCCCACTTTCATCATGATGATGAAAGATACACAAACGCAAGAACCTCGAACCAAGCGCATATTCACATACAGGATTCTATGAGATATAGTTTCAACACTTAGTGTGATCGGCTATACGAGGACATTCCGCAAAGCATCTGTCAATCCTGCAGATCTTCATGCTGCAATCAACTTTCTCCCTGCTTGATATACGCTCCCTCCTGAAAATAAATAGTGGAATTTATAGCAGGTTTCATTAGTATTAGCTAGATGTGAACTAAGATTATTTGACTTGCGCCTATGGACGGTATTACAAACTGTGCATACCGCATCATAGCAAAAGAACTTTTTGAAAAACACAACACTGATCCAAACAGTGTTTTTTGGATGCGAACTGAATTTATGAATGTAGAGGGATTTATGCGTGAACCATGACGCCTGATTCATCATCTGATGAAAACTGATTATGAAGATAAGACTGTGGCACAAATATACTGAGCTGATCACCATGACCTGGTACAAAGCGCTATGTTTATAGATCAATATATGCCTGATTTCATGGGAATTGAGCTCAATATATGATGTCCTTCCCCCAAGGTAATGAGTTGTGGCTGAGGTGCCTGAATGATGAAAGATAGACCTCGTACGATAGCAATCATCAAAGATATTGTTGCAAACACCTCTCTCCCCTTCAGTATCAAAACAAGAGCATGATTATCCCTTGAAGACAAAAAAGATCAAAGAGAATTCATTTTAGACGTAGCGCCATACTGCAGACATATTATAATTCACGGAAGAACATATAAGCAATCACACAGTGGCGAGGTTGATCGACAATATATCTATGATATCAAGCGTGAACTAGGAGACAAATGCATCATTATCGGGAATTGATGAATCTCATCCTTTGATAATATGCATGAACGTATGTGAGAGTTGGATGGTATCATGATTTGACAAGCCGCAATCTGACGACCATGGATTTTCACCAATCACAATCCAACTGTAGAAGAGCGTTATGAAACTATCGTCCGTCATGCAAAAATGATGATCATACTTTACGACTACTATTTCAAAAATATAGACTTAGGACGTAATTTTGTACAGCCAACATATGCACGATTACAAGACCAGATTGCTCAATTCTCTGCTGACAAATACGAGCATGAAAAAACCATGATTGAATATAGAAAATACGTATTCAACTATATTTCTGGGCTGCCAGGGAATAGAGAGCTCAAAGTGCAACTTGCGTCTACAAAAGATTATGGTGCTACTATTGGATATGTGGAGGATTTTTTTGCAACATTGAAATAGTATGTAAAAAGTTGTGTTTTAATTCGTTTTGTGTTATACTTATAATAATTCATTTTATATTATATTATACAAAAAATGGGAATTGGAACAATTAAGCCAAAAGTTGGATGACCTAAAATTACAGGGAAACAAGTTTCAAAGATCAATAAGTCCGTATTGGGAATTCTAAAATATGCATGAGGGGGAATTAATCCTAGAGATGTTTTGAAGGGTATTAAGTGAAGTAACGTGGTTAATGCAATTGAAAATACGAATACTCTTTCCAATGAAGCTTATGCGACTTGAAAATCCTTACTCAAAAAATATTTCGATTGAGAAATTGATAATGAATTTATAGCAAATCTTCGTAGGGATGCAAAAACCTACAGTACAGTAAAAAAACACTTAGATGAATATATACATTTTGCTAATATGACTTTATATGGAAGTGGTGCAGCAAACGAGACATTACCTGAAGAAGTGCAAGCAATAGAAGACTTCGGTGAAACTTATGTTGCACTTCAAAAAATAAAAGAGAGATTCTCTGACGCAGAGTCTCTCTAAATCATGTGATGAACTATACATCTATCCTAAACCCCTTCTCTCTATAATCAATTTTCACAGTATCTCACTCCTTCACGTGACCACGAATGATCTCCATAGATAGTGGGTCTAGTATGTATTTTTGTATTGCGCGCTTCAATGGTCTTGCTCCAAACATAGGATCGTATCAAACGCTTCCCAATTCGTCTTTTGCCTCATCTGTCAGTGACAATGTGATGTCTTTTTCTTTTTTCACAAGTGTAATGAATTGTTCAATTTGCGTATCTACGATTTTTCTCAATACCGTTTGTGATATTGGATCGAATATCACTATATCATCTACTCTATTCAAAAACTCTGGACGGAAAAAGCTCCTAAATGTTGTCATCAAATCTGTGTAGAGTTGTGCTTTCACTTGTGGTGACTTTTTTGTATTCTTGCTCATAGAGTCCATGATAGTATCGCTTCATAGATTTGTGGTCATGATGATGATCGTATTTTTGAAGTTTACAGTACGTCATTTAGAGTCAGTCAAACGACCATCATCCAGAATTTGCAACAAAACATTGAACACATCAGGATGTGCTTTTTCTATCTCATCGAAAAGGATCACAGAATAAGGTTTTCTACGTACTGCATCAGTCAATTGACCTCATTCATCATACCCTACATAGCCTGGAGGAGATCATATCAAACGAGAAACAGCATGCTTTTCCATATACTCAGACATATCTACACGAATCATCGCATTACGATCGTTGAATAGGTAATCAGCAAGCGTCTTTGCGAGTTCCGTCTTTCAAACTCATGTAGGTCATGCAAAGATAAACGAGCCGATAGGCCTATTGGGATCTTGTAATCCAGCTCTACTGCGCCTAATAGCATTGGCAACCAATCAAACCGCATCTTGCTGTCAAATGACATGATGATTTAGCCATTCATCCAAATGTGTGAGTTTATCCACATCTTTTTCTACGAGTTTAGTAGCTGGAACTCCCGTCCATTTTGACACTATTTGTGCAATATCTTCTGGCATCACCATGTCGCGTACTACCAACTGTCAATGTGCACGCGCATCATCAATCTGTTTCTCAAGCGATTCTATAGTTTGTTGCAATGCAGGTATTTTACCATAACGAATTTCAGCTACCTTATTGTAATCAGTATCTTTTTCAGCAATCGTTGCATCGTGTTCGAGCTGTGCAATTTGTTCTTTCATATCTTTGAGTTGGATCAATAATTTTCTCTCTCCCTCTCGCTCATTCTTCAGTGATGCATATTTTTCTTTGAGCGATGCCAACTCCTTTTCTATCTCCTGTAATCTCTTTGTATTTTTCTCATCTCACTTCCCTGCTCTCTTGTCCTTATTTTCCAACAAAAGCGCTTCCTTCTCTACTTCGAAATTACGAACTTTTCTTTCAAGCTCTACAATCTCAGAGGGCATAGAAATAATTCCCATCTTCACAGCAGCTGTCGCTTCATCCATCAAATCTATGGCTTTGTCAGGCAAGAATCTATCGGCTATATATTTTGTCGAAAGATCTACTGCTGCTACTACGGCAGCATCAGAAATCTTCACTCCATGATGTCTTTCATAATTCGGTTTGATACCACGTAAAATAGATATCGCATCTTCACGTTGTGGCTCATCCACAAGCACTGGCTGAAAACGACGTTCCAATGCCGGGTCTTTTTCTATATGTTTTCTGTACTCATTGAGTGTAGTCGCTCATATTACACGAATCTTACCACGGGCCAACGCAGGCTTGAGCATATTTCACATGTCAGCTGATCATTCAGTTTTCCCAGCTCAAACTATAGTATGTAATTCATCAATAAACAATATAATCTGCCCATTTGATTTCTCAACAGTTTCCAATATTTTCTGCAATTTTTGCTCAAATGCTCCACGATACTGAGTCCCCGCCATCATATCTCATATACGAAGTTCAAATATCTTTTTGTCCTTGAGAGTATCTGGCACATCTCACTTTACTATACGCTGCGCAATTCACTCTACAAGCGCAGTTTTACCGACTCATGGATCTCAAACCAAAACTGGATTGTTTTTCATTCTACGAGAAAGTATCTGCATCATACGACGTATTTCCTCATCACGTCAAATGATTGGATCCATCTTTCAGGCCGCCGCCTCTGCCGTAATATCAATACCGAATTCAGACATGTCCTTGACCACTTCATTCCAGTTCATTTCATCATTTTCTATCAATTTCTGTCATGAGCGCATCATTGAAATCTTTTGTTGCAATGCTGCATATGTAACCCCATATTTCTGTAAGTACGCAGAAACTGATGTGTCATACTTGACCAATGCCAAAAGGAGATGCTCACATGAGATATGAGTATCCTTCAAGTCCTCTGCCACGATCTGGGCTTTGATCAATGTAGTTTGCAATGATTGAGACATAGTGAGTTGTGCTCATCACTCGATCTTAGGTTGACTCTTGTTGTACTGACGAAGCTCATCAGTAAAAGCACCAAAATGTTTGATCGTTGGAGATGCGACGCTTGCGTCATCTATCACGCTTTTGAGAAGCTGCTTTACCGATGAACTATTTTGTTGCAACAACCCCTCAAGCAGATGGAATCAACTCACCTGAGGAGCATCATATTTGATAGCAAGCTCACTAGATTCTTGTAGGGCCTCCTGGGCCATTGTAGTAAATTTTTCGTAATTCATTTGGCTATAGTAAGCAAATAAATCGAGATCGGTCTACTATGTAGCACCAAATCAATATATGTGCTATATTAATCACAAATTTGAAAAATGCAAGAGATTTATGTGAGACAAAATAGCCATTTTTTTGACAAAGAGATATTTGTAGGTATAATGAATATGTTAGAATTTATATAGTATAATCACAAAATGGTAGTGAAAATCCTCTCTAGATTAGCATATATAGCAATGTGAGTTGTAATAGGTTTGGCAATATGATTTTTTAGTGCGACATGAATTTTTAGATGATGGTTGAAGGAACACTACTGAAGGTCACGAATGGGTGGTAGGATAATCAACGGCATGGCAGCAAAAAGTGAAATACTCTCTCTGACAAGTGAATATCCACAATCAAATGGTATGGATAAAAATGAATCATTGGATGACATCGATCCACTAATTGTAAAGTTAGAAGTGATCGCTCAAATAGCATCTGGGACTACAGCTGGAAAGATCAAGCGATACTATTTCAATATTGAAGACCCATCGAGAATATTGGAGACGGAATACACACCTATCAATACTCCGTATGTACACTTTGCAATGCCAAGAATCGCTTGAGAATATAGATTCTGAGTGGATATCTATGACAATCAAGACAACATCATCGCCACATCTGAATGAGAAAGAAAGATATGACCTACTATATTCTTCGCACCTGATAGTAAAACACCAGATCTACCTGTAGTTGTGCTAAAGATAGATAAACCCAGTGGCAAAAAATGAGATACTATCACCTTTGAAGCAGTAGCAAAAACAATATCAAATGAAGCAGACTTATCAAAAACCACAACATACTCATTTGATTTTGACTGAGACGGAATATATGATCTTGTCACAAAAGACAATATCGCTAAACATGTGTATACAGTACCATGAACATATACACCAAGGTTGAAAGTAACATATAGAAACCTTTCACAAGTATGAGTATGACAAAAAGTACACATTGAATAATACAAAATATAGATAATCACCCATACACACATATTACTTTACCCCCTTCTTCAAAACAAAATGACAAACTCAGAAACAAAAAAGATGCCAGTACTAATTGATTGTGATCCAGGAGCTGATGACGTATTTGGACTATTGTGGTTGTTGATCAATCATAAATTTTCTCATATCCCTATGGAAGTAGTATGAGTGACTACAGTATGATGAAACGTGGCAGCTGATAAAACCTATGCCAATGCACTTCGTATGTGTCAAATGGTAGGAGCTACAGAAATCCCAGTATGAAAAGACCATAGACAAATTGCATCTCAAGACGCAGCACATATCCATGGTGATGATGGTATCGGAAATCTTTCAGCCATGCTACCCACAGTTCAATTCCCAGCTACGGAGCTTGATAGTGTAGATATGATCATCAATGCAATTGAAACATATGGAAAAGAATTAGCGATACTAGTGACATGACCTATGACAAACATTGCACTTGCTGAAGAACGCAAGCCATGAATTCTGGCAAAAGCGAAAAAAATAATTGCAATGGGCTGAGCAATAGATATTCACGGGAATATCACTCCAGTAGCAGAGTTCAATATCTATTATGATGCAGATAGTGCAGCAAAGGTGTTTAAAGCAACAAACAACATCATGCTGTTGCCTCTAGACCTTACCACGAGTATGGTATTTACAGAAGCAGATATGGAAAATTGTTTCAAGAATATCAATCACTCAAATAAACAAGATTTCATGCGTAAGTTGACACAATTCACAATATGAACCAATATGATGTTTAGAGAAACAGGATATGAAAAAGGCTTCTATGTACATGACGCACATACCGTTTGACTCCTCCTCTACCCGCATATCTACAAAGGGTCATTCCATCAAGTACTAGTTGAAACTACCGGAGAATACACAACAGGCCAAACTATAGTTGACACTCGTAATCATGCTAGAACAGAGGTAAATTCATATGTAGCTATGGAATTTGATAAGCCTCGTTTCTTGGAAGCTCTCTCTGAGGACTTTAAGCAGTTTGATTTTAATTAAGATTTTATATTATTTCAATACACCATGATAAATACTATCAAGATTTTAGGTTGAATATGAATTATTGCTATTTTGCTGCTCGTTTTGTGATATGTTCGATGAGGACTTTGACAAGATCAGTTTGTTGATTACAGCATCAAAACACTAGCTTCAGTATGAGTTGCAATTATCTTTACATGGCTACTCTATAATTTGTTCAAAAAAAATACTATAAAAAAATAATACTCTTTATGTTTTGAAGAAGCAGACATGTCAAATGATTTAATTTTCATAGTATTGTGAGTACTAGTGTTTGTGATACTATGAGCTATTGTGGTATACAACAATATAATTTCTGCTATTAATAGTGCAGAAGAGACTAAAAGTACAATAGATGTGATGTTGAAAAACCGCTTTGACCTCCTTCCCAACTTAGTTGCAGTAGTAAAATGATACACAAAACATGAAGCAGAAACACTAGAAAAGATTGCAGCACTCAGAACATGAAACAATGATATAGAACTCGATTGAGCTATTGGCAGTGCTATCAAAAATGTATTTGCGGTAGCAGAATGATACCCTGATCTGAAAGCAAATGAGAATTTTCATATGCTACAGTTGCAAATCGAAGCTATGGAAGACAAATTACAAGCAGCTAGAAGGACATACAACGCTGCAGTGAAACACCTGTTAGACAACACCATGATGTTTCCAAATAATCTTATGGCAAATACAATGACAATACCGAAATTTACTATGTTTGAAGCCGAGGCATCAGAAAAAGGAAATCCAGGAATTAAAAATTTATAAATAAAAATAAAAATGTTAGAGATTATTATACGACTCATTGAGGGAGTACAAAATGGCAGATTGGATCGAAAATGAGTATTTACAAAAATCTGGTATAGTTCATTAGCATTTACTATATGATTAATTTTTGTCTATACGATTTTCACACCACCGCCACCTCTATTTTGGCCAGTATTTATACCACTATCTATATTATTTTTAATAATTGTTTGATATAAATGTGAAATATTTATGAGAGTGAGACACACCAATATAAAGTGATCTTCTCCCATTGAACCTATTAATGTTATTGAAACTAATAAGGATTTAACTACAAACAACGAAATATCTTTGCTACAATACAACAACATACCATCAAAGTTATTGACTCGCTTTGACGAAATCAAAGAAATCTGATATAGGAGCAACTTCACTACGCCATACTGATCAGCTAAAACTTTATATATCAAAACGATCACAAAACATAAAAACTCAACAAGCACATCAAACAATGCACTATTTATTGAACATCAATTTTCTGATACAACAAAAAGCACAGACGCATTTGTATCTATATGACCAGATAAAAGAGATAGCATTGCCAATAAAATAATATCATTTCTGGCATGACCATTAGTAATGCTTTGGATACTATGAGCCATTGATGACAATATTTGACTACAAAAATTTACCACATATTTTTCTTCAATTTGAATAAACTCGAATATACTTCTACTTTTTGCTATACTATTCTCATCATACCTGTGAAGCTTGGTTGTCAAAAAAATCAGATCTCGCAATGCAGTTAAATTAGAAAATCGTGCATTTGAAAGAATACACGATGTTGATAGCAATGACCCAATCATAGCTCGCCAAGTATGTAATCCAGTATTCATAGCTGATATAAATACATGGCTGAATGCAAACAATATATCAGAATGCACTTCGGTTTACTTTGATTTTAATCAAAATAGGATACTATATAAATTAGATTATAAAATTACTCCTCCATTAGAGAAGTTTGGCGATGAATATGTAAAAAAGTATGTTGCTCTTACTACACAAATGATAGAAAAAATTGATATACTCAGATATATGAATCTTGTATACGCATGAAAATCACTCCCTATAAATAATTTATCAAATTAGTGCCCTCATGCTCAACCTCTGAATCGTCTCAGTCATACTCTCAACAATCTTTTGATGAACTGCAAACATGCTGATGAAAAAAGCATCTACGTCATATGCAGATAACTATCTAGCACTTGTATTTCAATATATTGCAATGGCGAGTATAGCATTATCGTTTTGAGCAGTACGAGCATTGTATCAAGGGGAACCATTTCTTCCTATGTTATCATTGGTAGAGCGAGTGATGGTTCTCTGAGTATGAGTCATTTGATATGCTGGAATAGCGCTTCTTTTCAAAGCATATGACCGTCTTTGTGGATGAGTTGCACTAGTAATTGCAAACCTAGCTACATTTATCATGTACTTTATGAATCTAGCACTCTACCCATGACAAGAATCATTTAGTATAGGTAAGATCATAGTAGCATTACTCTTTTTCGCAATCATAGCACAGTTTCTCCTTGATCAAGGTGCATGCCCAATAGATCGCAAAAGCATTGTGAATAAAGCAGCTTTATATCCATTGTGAACTGCAGTATGTTGGGCACTCTACTTTGTGGGGAATAGTTATTTCATCAAATCATGAATGATGTCCCCTATACAATCTGGCATGCTGACAGAAACGATGATCCTCGTGGTAGCGGTCATACGATATATGATCATACGTGGATGAAAAACTATCACTGCACAACAATGTATGTGAAAAAATAGATTATTGTTCATGTGAATATGATTACTCAACATCGTCTCAGTATACTTGACGTATTATGGATATTTGACTATACAAGCCAATACAGTAAATGTAATTAGACTATTCTCTATCCCTGTAGCTTCTATCATGTGTTGGATCTTTCTCAAAGATCAACTAACAAAAAAACAAACACTCCTCTTGGTCGGAGCGTTTGTCATGATGATACTCTTTCTATTTGTCTAATAGTTACGCCGCAGTATATCCACCATCAATACTAATCAATGTCCCCGTCATGTACGCTGCTTGATCACTCAACAAGAAATTTACAAGCTCTGCAACCTCCTCAGGCTTTCACAAACGTTTCATAGGTTGAGCTTGTGCAAAATCATCCCGTGCCTTTGCAACATCACCCGAGAAACGCTCTTTGGCAAATGTATCTGCTGCTCTAGCTGCCTGAGCAGTATCGATTGTTCATGGGCATATTGCGTTTACACGTATATTGTATGGTGCATAATCAATTGCTGTACTTTTGGTCAATTGTCATATTGCAGCCTTGGTAGCACCATAAATGCTACTTTTTTGTTTTCAAATAAATGACTGATCAGATCACATGAGTACAATATTTCCTCACTGGTACTCAATCATAGATGGCAAAACAAATTTCATAGTCATAAACATTGATGTTACATTTAGGTTCCACAATGCGTTCCACTCATCTAAACTCGTAGAAACGATGTCTCAAACACTATGAGTTCATGCACAACAAAATAGACCATCAATCTTTCACCACTTTTGAATTACATTTTTCACTACTGCTTCCAATACTGTGAAGTTAGTCACATCACATTGAAAAAAGAGTATCTTGTCTGCAGACACTCAAAGTGAGATTGCCTCATCTACTACCAGGTTTCATTCATTGCTACGACGCCCCAGAAATGCAACCTTTGCGCCATTCACAGCAGCTTGCAACACAGTAGCCTTACCCATTCAGCTAGTACCACCAGTCACGAGTACTACTCTATTTTCTAATCAAATGAGAGATTTTTGCATAGCGATAGATAGTGATAAATTGATTCTCTTATACTAATCCCTTTTCTAATTTCACTATATAAATTTAAAAACTCCCAAGCAAGTTGCTTAGGAGTTTCTGTCTAAAATAGAATAACTATTGAGCATCTTTAGATGAAGCTTGCTTAGCTTTCATCTCTGCATGTTTTTCTACTATCTTTGCAAATTCTTCTCTTGTAGGTTTGACTGCTTCTACATATGCTTCATAATCGTTTGACTCTATAGCCGCCATCACGGCTTCGTGCTTCTTGTAGCGAGTTACCATTTCATTGAATTGTTCCTGAGTTGGTACAGTTGCATTTGGATTCTTTTTCTCATATGCGTTCCATGCAGTCACAAATGCATTGTAATCATTGGCTTTCAATGCAGCTTGCATAGCTTCAGATCATTTCATCATCCCCTCGTGCATTCACATCATACCACCCTTCATGCCAGCTCACTTTCCCATGTGGTCTCATTGCTTTTTAGCGTTTCTGTTTTCTTTTCGCTTAGTCAATGAAAATTTCCTTCAAGGAGATGTATTGGTCGTGGTTGATGTCAATGTGGTGTCAGTATCGGCAGCGTCAACAGAAGATGCAGTCCCCAACAAAACTAAGCTTGATAATGCTGTCACTGATGCGATTCATGCAATCATAAGTTGTTTTTTCATGTTGTGTTTTATAAAGTATAAAGATCCGCGCACATAGAGTCTACCTCTATGATACATCACCACTATACTGATCATACCTTTAAATAACCTATATAACCTTAAATTATTCTAAACGCCTTGCGAAGAAAAGAAATCCCAAATATACTCTCAAGCGAAATCTGGCCAAGTATGAGGATAATAGACACCACGTTCATCAATCCCATCATCATGTGCACATCGTACTACTGGAGCATCTGCGAGACAATTTGTATATTTTACACAATTCCCCCCAACAGGTCAAACCGGCGTAGTCTCTGGTCAGCACCCATTTTGTTGCAACAAGAGATCACGAGCTGCTACTCATCCTGCAAAAGAAGCAAGATTATCTTCAGGATGATGCATTATCACAGCTGCTACTGGACCAGTACATGCGCTCTTAGTCACACTTCATCATACGCTACCGATCCCACGAATTACATCACCACGCGCACATGCCAATGAATTTGTAAACCATGCTCACAATGAGTGACCAACCACATATATCTGATCCAAATCGATACAGTATGCCTCTCCCATCTCTTTCATAAGCTGATCAAACAAGGCATAATCTCTCAACTGATCTGGCTTATCTCATGGGTTCATCCAGTTACGAACTGGTCCCTCCTCTGGTAATCACAATGGGTATATCACAATCGCGTTTCATTTTGCTGCTTGCTCTACTTTGTAATATGAGCGGACCATAGTGTTTGGATTTGTACGTCCATGAAAAGCGAAAATAAGCTTGGTAGGTACTCTTTCATCATAATTGCTTCACACAGCTGTGATATATGTACGCGGCTCACCATTGACAATTGAAACCATCGGCTGAGAGACCGGTCTCGTTTTCCCACATCATTTTGAAAGACTATCACGCACTCCAGAAAACACACGTTTCCCCTCTTTCTGCAACATCAACTGATGCACAAGATATGCCATCTCTCCACGAGTGAAATTACGTACTGGAGAAAGTCCATACTTCGAAAAAATAGAATTATTGTGTACAAAATCTACAAATGGCTGATACCATTGCATTCACTTTCACTCCACTACTCACATAGAAAATCATCACAACGTAATCTTGAGTGCTTCTGCCACAGTGACTTTCTGAGCGGGCTTAAAAGTATTGTCTGGATATCACTTCACGAGATTATTTTGCTTTGCATAACATATATATCACGCATACCACTGCTTATTGACATCATCGAAACAACCTGTATAGAGAGACCGGTCTGTTTGTCTAGCAACTCCCTCGAAAATAATCTTCATCAACTCAGCACGAGTAATCTCTCTATTTGGTCAATACGTCCCATCTGGGTATCATTTCACAATTCAGCGGTCTGTAATATACTTTATACTATCAGCATACTTGTATGTGGCAATATCAGAAAACTGTGCCGCTCACATTCCAGGAATCAAAAGCAATAATCAAATCGCAATAAATCACCCTATAGATCTAGTATTTAGCATACTCTATCTATACTTATTTCTACCAATACTACAAAAGATTTTTCCTTGCAAATATGGTTTTTCTATGTATAATATAAATAATATGTCAAGATAAAGCTTGATAATTTATATTCTCAATCACTCCACATGAATATAAAATCAAATAAAGCTACACAAGTGCCATCATATGATAAGTATGTTACAGAGATAATTGGAGGACTATGACAATGACGCCCCCTTACATATTCGATAGGAGAATACATTCAATTAGCCAGAGATATCAAAAACTGAATTGAGAAAAAAGAAAAAATGCTCAACCATTACAGTTGATATTTGAAAAATTGCGCCAAAATTGTAAAAAAATATTATCAAACAGAAATTTCTGATACAGAAATGGTTGCGTTTGGCCTAGAATCTTTGATTGAATCGCTATCTATATTTTCAGATAGAAAAAATGGTGCTACCTCATATACGATATGAAGTATCTTGGAAGGGATGTTCAATAGCATCATCTTACAAAATCCAGCTTTAGAAATGCCTACACGAGTAATAGAATACAAAAATAAAGAGCAGCATGCAAGAAAATCCAGTAGAAAAAACCAGCAAACTGCTGCAACCTCTGAAACAATTATAGAAAATCTAGCTCCCACTGCAATCGTCAGCCTGCAAGAGGAATCTGATCAAAACAATGGTAATACAAAAAATGATTTACCTTCGCTTGTAGCTGAATGAGTATGACCTTGAGCTGATAATGATGATGAAGTAGATCCTTTGACCTATATAACTTATACAGAAGATGATATAAAAGATGAAAATAGAAATCGTCCATTTAAATACAACATCAATAATATCATTCAAAACATTGTAGATAAGCATCTTCGCGAAAAATGAGATGAGTCCTTACCGGCTGAACTTCTAAAATGGATTGCGGGCAATGCACGAAATAGATTTGTAGAAAACAATCTTGAAAAATATCAAGATGTAAAAGATGCAGGTGCAGATGAGGAAACAGGTGACTTCCTCTTTGATGCTTGTGCATATATCAACAATGCTATAGAAAAAAATCATAAACCAACTTTCATATCATTGCCAGGGTTACGTTATGTAAACTGAGAATTAGTTTCTTACAGATTACTAGAAATATTATTACCGCCAAGAGATTACGCAAAAGTAGCATAAGTATATTACTGAAGATTTTTCTTTGCAGACACATATTGATTGTATCTTTCTATAATTACTTCTCTCTCATCAATTGCGGCATCAATATCACGTATAATTCATGCAAACATCAGACGATACTGATTATCATGCATATGTTTTTTATTTTCTTTACTACGCTCAACACGGTAAGAGACATTTTGCACAAATTTAGAACCTGAAATCTCTTCAAGTTTATCATGAATACTGGTTAGTTTCTCTCCCCAGTCTACGTGATCAAGTGAAGAAGGCGGTGTGCTCTTTTGAAAAACGATGCATTCATCATACACCTTCTTGAGTTCAACCATTTCAGTAGTCATTACTTCAATAGATTTTATTAGTGACTCCTTACACTTCTCTCGAGAATCATGAATCACAACGTATACATCTTTATCGTATTTATAATTACTATTCAAAAAGTTATTATATTTGAACTCAATAATTTTTCATGTTCATGGTCATGCTGTTACATAAAGAATTTTATCACTGATAAGGTTAGGAGAAATATGGATAGGTTTTGCAGTTTTAAAAACCTCCTTGAGTTGTGGTAGATAACGTAGTGCATAATTGCGATAATGTACTGGATTCCAAATTTTTTGTTTGGATCACATCACGTTCCCCTCGCCCACTGGAGATGCGTAATCATGTTCAGTCAGTATTGAAAATAGAGTTTTTAGCTCTTTATCTGATAGATTGTCTAGATCAAATTTTATAGTATCAATGACGGCAGATCTTTCTTCATTATATTGTGAAGCAGAAGCAATTGCTTTGTCTCATCCACGCTCTCTCTCCCAAACAACATATTCATCAGTATCTTTTGTAAAAAGTTGTTGAAGATAATTCACAATTGTCGTGTCTAACAGTTCAAGTCTCCTATTCTCATCACTCAATGCGGTTGGATCAGATATAACACCTTGCTGCTTTAGAGTCTTCCTCATTTTGAATACCTGCTTTTGAGCATCTATCAAATCCTCATCTGTGTATTTAGGAAACGACTTTTTGTCACCAGTATGAAGCTCATCTTTCAATGCCAAGAAAATATCTCTTTTTGATGGTCCCATATCTCAAACCGTATGCTCTTCTTGCAAGACGTCAGCTTGTCCCAATTTTTTCATCGCTATTTACATATTATAAAACACATATATTATATAAACCTTCCCACCTATTTCAAGATAGAGAATCCACAGCGCAAAAGAATTGCAATTACCCTCAAAATGAGTATAGTAATGTAAAGATTTATCTTTTATAGTTTTCATATGTTCAAAAAGTATCTCTCTACGATTCTTTGATATATCGGTGTTGGTTTCATATCTGGTGCAGTGAGCCATGGATTTTTCACCTGAACTAGAAGTTTGTTGATGGCAGGTCTATGAATTATCCTGTTCGTAATTCATCAGTACTTAGATGACAATCAAAAGAAAGACTACAAAGAAATTATCGTATATGGCTTACTCTTTTCTTTGGCAGTTGGTATGGTTTCATGAGGCCTTCAACACTTTCTTGATAGTCCTACGAGAAGTATTTGGATCATACCAGTATGATTTGTACTGTCGTATGTCATTTATGGGCTACATGTCAAAAATACTAATTGGCAAAAAAATAGCATCATCGCGTTGGGGTGAGGATTTATTTTGTTCGCATTATCAATTGCTGCATACTATATGTTGCCACAATCGCTCTATTCACCTTTGAGCTGACATCATGGTGAGGAGAATATAAATGATCATGCGTGTGTTGGGAATGAGTGTAAAAAAGATATGTCACACATGAATTGAATGGGGTGACACGAAGATATGGCACACACGTCAGATGGTACACATCACAACCATTCGGTAGAAAGCGAAGAAATGTTTCTCATTGATATGATCCCACATCACCAAGAAGCAATCGATAGTGCCAAGATCATGCTTGCTAGGTCGGAAAATGCAGATGTCAAAAAGTTAGCTGAAAATATCATACGTACTCAGTCTGAAGAAATCACTATGATGACTCAATGGCTCAAAACTCGATATCCAACCACTACCAAAAAGAGCACCTATACGCCTATGATGTCTAATCTCAATCTCGTATCATGAAAGGCACTCGATGAACTCTTTCTCAAAGATATGATACTGCATCATGAATGAGCTGTCAAAATGGCACAATCAGTGCTTGCTCTCCCACACCGTGTGGAAACTATGAATCTAGCGAATGGGATTATCAAAGCACAAAATGAAGAGATCAAATTGATGAACTCTTTGTTGGAAAATAGCCAATAATTATGCGCGTTTCTTCGCGTGTCCAGAAAACGGATGATTTTCAATTACAGGAATATCTTGTTTGATTACTTTGATAATCTCTTTGAGATACTTTTTCTCATCGCTATCACAAAAAGCAATTGCTACTCATTTTGCTCCTGCTCTACCAGTACGTCCAATACGATGTACATATGTTTCTGGTTCTGTAGGGATATCATAAATAAACACATGAGAAAGTTCATTGATATCTATTCATCTTGCTGCGATATCAGTCGCTACCAAGACTCTAATTTTCTTGTTTTTCAAATTCTGTAGTGCAGTTTGTCTAGCGCTTTGAGATTTATTGCCATGAATCGCCGCAGTAGTGATACCAGCTTGTGCAAGTATCTTAGAAACCTTATCTGCTCCATGCTTTGTCCTAGTAAATACCAGCGCGCTTTCAATAGACGTATCTTTCAACAAATGTACCAACAAAGCTCTTTTGTCTACCTTCTCTACAAAATATAATTCTTGCTTGACTGTGGCAACTGTAGATGAAACCGGTGAAACCATCACCTTGATAGGATCTTTGAGAATCGTGTGTGCAAGTTCCATGATCGGCGCAGGCATAGTGGCAGAGAAAAAGAGTGATTGTCTCTTGTTTGGCAATACCTTGAGAACTTTTTTGATATCATTGATAAATCCCATATCCAGCATACGATCAGCCTCATCCAATACAAACATTCTAATATGCGCTAAGCTAATATGCCTTTGGTTCATCAAATCAAGCAATCTACCTGGCGTCGCAATCACTACATCTACTCACTTGCGAATAGCTTTGACTTGCGGAGCTTGTCCTACCCCACCGAAAATCACTGTATGCGATACTCAAGTACCTGCGCCATATGCTGAGAAATTTTCTCATATTTGTATTGCTAATTCTCTTGTTGGTGTCAGAATAAGTGCGAGTATTTTTCACGTTGGTGGAGTTTGTTTTTTGTATGCATGGAGCAATTGTATCATAGGAATTGCAAATGAGGCTGTTTTACCAGTCCCGGTTTGAGCACATCAGAAAATGTCTTTTCACTCTAAAATCAATGGAATAGATTTTTCTTGAATTGGAGATGGCGAATCATATCAAGCAGTTTGGAGCGCCTTCAAAATCGGAGAAATCAAGTTTAGCTTTTCAAATGTCAATGTCATAGAATATAGTTCACAAGAGTAAAATTGTGGTGGTATACAATGAGTATATATATTGTGAAGCTATATACTAGGAGGAAGTGAGTGAGAAAATATTATTTTGTATCTAGAGAAATTATCTCCTTCCACGTTTGTACTGCAAAACTTTCAAAATCCTCTTGTTTAATATACAATGCTTTATAATGTACTGAATCATGCATTGATGCTTCTAGACAAAATTGTCTCAATCTCTCAACTTTCTTCAAATCATTTACTTCTTCACGGCCTTTTGTCTCAATAATAGTGATATCACCGTTCATATGTTTTACAAAGAAATCAGGATAGTAGTGAGAGATATTATTTTTAGTATCTTGATAGTCTATCCAAATATTGAGTTGTTGGTAATTTTTTGCAAAACTAACTATCTCCCCCTTTGAAGCAATATAATCCAACACCTGTGCAAATTCTACTTCAAACTCACTATCTCACACAATTGTATTGAAAATGCTAAACTTGGGTGAATATTGACTATGAGATCTCGGCTTGATCCAGAATTCTCTCGTGCTGCTTAACTTTTTATATTGCATAATAGTAGTTTCATCTTTCTGTTTGATAGTGTGATTGTTGATTGCTTGTTCGAAACATATCATGATAGTTCTTTGTATAATATTATCCGTAAGATTCTTTGCAGTTTGCAGATCATCTAAATCAACTGGTGTTTCAAACAGATAATATTGCACAAATTGCTTTACCTTTGGATAGAGCTGAGAAAATGTCATATGTCCAAGTCTAAGTTTCCTGATAAGTTGTTTTGTATACCAATCAATAATATCTCTGGAAGATGCTACCTGACCAAAATCTACAATACTTTCCTTCACCGTAGCATCATTTTCAAACACACTAACAAAAGAAAATGTATGTAATTCACTTTCTGGATAGTGTTTCATCTGCATCTTTTGTGTGAGATAGGATTCAGGAGTGATAGATCCAATCTCTTTGGTATCTCTCCACAGACTATTTGTCATAATAGGGATAGCAATATCAAGTTTTGATATATCCTTATGTGGATTCATATCATCCACATCAATCAACAATGAAGTATCTGTTCTCGATCATCACATAGATCACTCTTCTAGTTTCACTCACTCATCTCTCAGCTTTTCTACAATCTGCATAAATGCATCTGTACCAATTACAGTCAAATATTCCTTCTCAGGATTGTTTCTGTCTATTCTTCTCAATCCTCTCCCAATAGTCTGTTCAGGCAAGATTTCATTTTGTGTAGTAAATTGTCTCAATCACACAATAGTAGTTACATTTTTCACATCCCATCATTCTCTAAGCATCAACACTGATACTACAGCTAGATATTGATTATGATCTATATTGTTGGCAGCTTCTCTCAATTTTTTCAATTCATCTTGGTTTTGTTTACTATCACCTTCTGCTAAATCTCAATTTTTCTTGGTATGAATCACCAATACCTTTCATGCTAATTGCGTATACGTATTTTCTAAATATTCAGCAACCTCATCACAATTTTTAGTATCATCCGTCATCACAAACAATACAGCTTTCTTGTTTTGTTTTTGGTACTCTTCATGAGATTTTTGTCGCTCTATCACTCATAAATCAATATGATTTTTGAATCTTTCGCTATAACGGATTCAAGGACTATCCACAAGCTTTTCTCTATCTTCCTTTCTAGGTATAAGTGGCGTTTTCACGATATTTTGTGCAATCGCTTCAGCGAGTGGATAATCGGTAATCGTTTGAGGGAAGATTCATCATTTGTCATTTTTGGGAGTTGCCGTTACATCTATATGCAACGATAGTTCCAACCCTCTTTGTCTCAATCCATACACAATATCTTGAATATTTTTGAACCAAGAAAGCGATGAGTCCCAAATGTGATGTGCTTCATCATTGAGAATCATCAATTCATCTACCTCTCTGACGATTTTCCCCAGATCGACATCACTTGCACGAGTGTCATTCATCGCCTTTTGTCAGATGAAATAATCTATCAAGTTTTCGTCGTCAGGTGATGCTATGCGTTGATGAGACAAACTCACACGATGGATATTTGTCAGAAATATATTTCCAATTGGGGAAAGCGTAGACACATCATCTTGTAAATGTACCTTCACTGGAGAAAAATCAGTTTTCCAGTCATGTCATGCTCGACCATTTTCCGGTACAGCAGGATCAGTAAAAAAGATACTCAATCCTTCAAAATCTCATTTCAATCTATCAAGCACAATAATATTTGGAGCAATCAACAAAAAGTTTCTTGATAGTGTAGAATACTCTTCATACATTTTGTGGAAAAAGCTCCACACCATGATAAGACTCAGAACCTTAGTTTTTCCTGCACCCGTAGCCATTTTGATCACATACCTTGTCCAATCTTCATCAAAATATTTCCCTTTGAGTTGCCCAGATCCATCATATTTTGGGAACTCTTGAAATGGCACAAACTTCTCTACCTCATGCAAATAAATGACGGTTTCTATCGCCTCTCTCTGTGCAAATGAGTATTGAAATGGCCTACCACTGGTGCTTGTATTCTCTTTTTGAAATCGTCGTTTGAGTAAACTTTTGCTTGTATTACTCGCTCATTGATACTCATTTGCTCTCCATGCAAAAACCTTTTCTCTAATTTTGTGCACAAGTGGAGGAAGAAATTTGAGATAATTTTCTTCTGTCAAAAGTCACGCATCAGGAGCTCGCCTTTGATCAGGTGCTAATATATCATATGGATTGGAAATAAATCAACTCTTCATCTCTTCATACCAAAAAAACTAAAATTATACCTTAGTCTGTATCACCGTCATATTATCATTTCCAAAGATATCTACTACTTTGATAGCTATGTACTTGGTCCCACCAGTTTCATAAATATGTGGAGCAGTGACAAGCTCTAGCGTTTTTTGTTTCTTGGTTTTGAATGACTGCCACTCATTTTCAAATACGTATCTACCTGTGAAAACAGATTGTTCAGATAAGTCGCTTCCGATCTGTCTGATAGTTTCTTTGTGTGACATATAATCAAAATCTACTGCTCGATAATCAATTCGATCAGTTCGATGCTTGGTCAAATCTTCCTGAGATACAATATTTCATGTACTATCTTTTTTGATTTTCCAAATTTTTCCATTTTCCATCACAATGCCTTCTTTTTCTGGTTTGATTTTTGCTTTTGCATTTTCAATATTTTCCTGCGTATAGTATACAGCAAAATCCTCTAGCGATACTGATACTGTATTGTATCATACCTTGGTTACTTTTCATTCAATATATGCCACATCAAAAAATTTCACTGCATCATCTGCAACTACTCTTTTGTCAAATACATCTCTAGGAATATATTTGAGCTGTAGATTAATCCCACGAGATTTCGCTTCATCGATAGTCGTACTCGCTCACATGGCAAACTCAAATCATAGTACATGCAACTGCGTGAATCCACCTCTCTTTGCTTCATCCAACGCCTGCATGATATGTGACTGATCTACTGGAAAATCAATTGGTCAAATAGATACCACTGCAGAATCTTTGCGAGCATGCAAATAGCTATATCATGCCAAACCAGTAGCTTTGTATGCGTTGGTAATCAACTCTGTATACAAGTGAATCTTTTGTTGATCCAACTGATCACCAAATTGGTCAGCATGGTCCTTGGCAAGGTGCTTAGTCACGAAAAACGATCTCTCATATTGCCCTAGGTTGAGTATTTCAAATGCTCTATAATCTTTCCCCTCTGCAAGCATTTGTCTTTGTGTAGAAATCATTCTCTTGCGAGTAGTATGAATACCAAATTTTCCTAAATCTGAACCAATTCGTTTTCTACCAAGTTTTTCAGCAACAGCAAGTGTAGTTCAAGATCAACAGAAGAAGTCTGCAATGAGATCTCAGGGGTTAGATGAAGCTTCAATAATTTTTTCTAATAAATTTTCTGGTTTTTGAGTAGGATATCCTATTTTTTCTGAACTTACTCATAATAGTCACACTTCCCACATAGAATGTTCAAGCACATCTTCTTTAATTATATAAACTGGTTTACCATTTTCATCACGAACCATCTCTGCTTTACCAGTTTTAGAATTATACTTCAATTTTGGTCATTTCACTTGTCAATCTTTGCGTTTTTTTCTCAGTTCATTCCAAATATAATTCGATGACTTATTATACCAATATATG
The DNA here is from genome assembly GCA_039809345.1 of Candidatus Absconditabacterales bacterium. GTDB lineage: Bacteria > Patescibacteriota > Gracilibacteria > Absconditabacterales > Absconditicoccaceae > JBDHUW01. Next base: position 58,667 of record JBDHUW010000002.1, read on the forward strand.
GTATCTGTAACTTGATGAAATTTCTTAGATTTTGCTTTAAGTCAAGAATTTGAATAATACCATATTATCTCATTTCTAAAATTATCTTTACCAAAAACTTCATCCATAATTAATCTTATGTGACTATTTACCCTCCAATCACAATGCACATAAATACTTCCATCATCAGCCAACAAATCCTTCATCAATTTCAACCTTTCATAGATCATCGAGATGAAACTATCAGCTCATTTCCCTCGTGTATCACGATATGCAATCTCTTCAAGGATAGATGGAGACTTGGTATATTCATCTTCACCTAGTTCGATCTTCATTGAAAAATCTGCTCCTACGTCAAATGGTGGATCGATATAGATGAGTTTGAGTCATCAAGCTTTTTTGATTTCTTCTCTCATTGGACCATACAGTAGTGATGAGAGGATAAGTTTATTGTCTCACCATATTAGTTTATTTGTCCATCATGTTTGTTGTCTTCCTCTCATATCAAAGAGTCATGCTTGGATATTATTTGATACTTCATTTCTCGGTTCATCAATTACTTCTATCGTTTGAAAAGGCATTGCAACGACAGTTGTTTCATTTGTTTTGCCATTTCGTACTAGTTCTACCTGATTTTTATCTGCAAATAACAAAAAACGATACTCGTCTGGGAGTGGTTTTCATTGTTCAAGATGATCTAGGATGTCACGTTTCTGTGCATCCGTTAGATTCAAATGAATCATGTAAAAAGTGCGATGAGTTAAAGCACCACACTTTGGAGATATGTTTTGTATATATTTTTTACATAAACAAAAAGCACCCCTGCATGTGGTGCTATAACTTCTCAAATCGCATCGTCTTGTGAACTAGCAACTGATAGGTATCCACACACAAGGGTGCTTTTACGTTCAGTTACTAAGTTCTGTGACAAGACGAGCTTTCCGTATTAGAAGTTCAGATGCGATTTGTATATTTGAGAGTTATAGCTCCTGTATACTACAAAAATTCTGGGGTATTGCAAAGGAAATTTTTTTTAGAGGTGTGATTTTTGAATTAAAAATATTGATTTTGAGAATTGTTTTCGTAATATATAGATACAAATGTCCTTCGGGATCCTTCTCGTTGTAGCAATGCAATGAGAGAAACAATAAAAATTAGAGACACAGCTCTCTAATTTTTTCTTTTATAATCAACATTTCATCTTCACTGACATATCATATTTTATCCATAAATCTTTTCTTATCAATCATCTTTAGCTGTGAAAGTATACATCTTGAAGGAGCTCCAAAATCACAACTAGTAATAGTGTGATAAAAAACCGAATTATGCTCAGATATTTTTCTTTTATGCGTCAGAGGCACAACAGTATACAGACTTCATACAATTTTTAGAACGAGAGCTGGTCTACGAAAATCCTTCTTACCATCTTGCTCAAATCACACATTGATACCTAATTTCACATACCATATATCTCTTACATTGATAAATACACCATCCATCACTTTATCTATTAGAGATTTTTTGATCTCATTCCATCAATCAAAATCTTTTTCTGTCATAGCATAAAAAACGAGAAAATAAATCCTCGATTATATAGCAAAACACACACTAGAAAACTAAGAATAAACTAAGACAAATCATCCTCTTTCTACAAATATTTTTCCAAAGAAAATATTGATTTTTAACTACACTTTCTTATACTATACTTGTTCACCCGAGGAAAGAGAGTCCTGCTTTCTTCCTCACAAAAGAGCATCTCATTCAGTTGAGATCTCTTTTTTTGATATCAAATGGGAAAGGTCTTTTAGTGACTGTATATTTGATCATGACGCATGTCTGAGTTGGGAAGTAGTTTTATCTAAGTTTGATACCAATAATCTGCCTAGCTTACATTCATTTTTTAATCTCTCAACCAATGTATTAAAATCCCCATCTCAAGAAACGATAAACGCTTTCTCTAAACAATTAAGATGTAAATCATCCATTACATGCATTGTAAGATCTACATCAATGTTTCACTTAATTGCCCCATTACTTTGTATAGATGTTTGCTTAAAAACTAATCTATATCATATATCTGTCATTTTTTTATAGAGATTTGCCAATTGAGGCAAATAACCAATAAACATTTTGACAGCATCTGGCGTAAACTTATTATGCAGATACTCATAAAAAAGTACTCGGTCAATAACTCGTCATGTGCTTTGCACTCATTTATGAATATTTTGTGTATCTATATAGACTATTTTCATATTGCAAAAAAATCAAAGATATAAACCTTTGATTCTATATGAAAATACCGACCAAAAAACTAAGAATAAACTATGAAAAAAATCACTTATTCATTTCGTGTATCGCTCTCACTACCTGAGCGGTTGATTGCCTTTTTTCTGCACTCGTTACATAGTGCTTCGGTGGCTCCTCCCTGTGTAGGCGCAACTCCTTGAGCATCAGTGCAATATGTGCAGATACCTCTTTCTGACTGACCTTGTCGCTCTTGGTATAGATGAGAGAAAAAGGCTTTTGCATAGCTGAAAGCTGAGCGATAAACTCTATATCAAGTTTCTGAGGAGTTAATCTACTGTCGACCAATACGAAAATATGTGCGATGTTTGGCCTATATTTCAGATACTCGTCAATCATTAATTCCCATTTGGTACGCTCCTCTCTTGTGACTTTGGCATATCCATATCATGGCAAATCCACCAAATATCGGTTTTGAGAATCTCACTCCTCTGCTTCGCTCACTATATCAAAATAATTTATCAGTTGCGTTTTGCCAGGTTGTCAGCTTGTTTTAGCGATCTGTTTTTTGTCACATATCGCATTGATCAAACTCGACTTGCCTACATTGCTTCTTCATATAAAAACATACTCAGCCTTCGATGCCGGTGGACACAATGCTAAGCTAGGGCTACTAATCACAAATGATGAAGAAACAACTTTGGTTGACATGTTCATATGTATACTTATATACTGGGCAATAGCAATTTATTCTCTTATCACACACATGGCTTCATCATATATTCTTTCATACATTGCCTGACTAATCAGTCTCGTAGTCCTTGATTACATTTGGCTATGAGTGATTATGCAATCCTCTATACAGAAACGACTTTGATGACTGATGAGAGAAAAGATCCTGATCTGACCAGCAATAGCATTCTATGTGCTCTATACGATTGCCATCATCATTTTCGCTACCTCACCTGCACTCGCCAAACAATCACGACTCACAGCTGCTCTATATGGATGACTTCTTGGGTTCACCGCATATATGACATATGACATGACCAATCGAGCTACCCTCAAAGCACGACCAGTAGCTATGGTGTTACCTGATATCCTCTGGGGAACGTTTGTCACTGCAGTCGTTGCTGTGATTGCGTATTTTGTGTATAATGCGCTATAATACTCCAATATGCTTTAGGAGCGCTTGCTTGTGATCAGCAAAAGCAAACTCTGTCACTGGCATAGCTATGATTTCTTCTGGCGATAGATAAAGAAGCTCAGTTATATCATCATTACCGACTGGTGTTCAGTCCAATATTTCTGCCTCATAGACAAATGCAATCACGCGATCTCTAGGGTCTCTGTGAGGATCATCATGTATCAAAAATGGAGTATCGTTGCGCAAAATGATCTTTGCTGCTCTGTCATCAGGTGAAAAAAGTTCCTCATACCCCTCTCTCAAAGCGCATTCTTTCAGAGTTTCACCTGGATCCAAATGTCATCACAACAATGCCAACCCATATGGTGCAAATTTTCTTTTTCAAACAATATACTTTCCCTGTTTCATGATGATCAAATCTGTAGCAATCTTAGGTTCTTTGGGTTGCAATGTATCAATCTCTCTGATGATATCTTCTGCAGATATTTCATGAAGCACATCAAGCACTTCTGTAGAAACAGAGAGCGCCAAAGTTTTCCAATCTCATTTCCCTATTTGATATCTAATATGTGTTCATCTATATGGCACCAATGCAAAATCAGGCTTTATAATATTCTTTTCTGGTCGTATTTCTTGTACGATGGGATTTCAGGAAATTATGGTATCAAATGGTGGAAATGTGTTTTCAATGTATGATTTTCGTTGTCCATTGTCACCAAAGTCCATCACAGAACATACTTCTACTTCCACTTCAGGATACTCTCTCCTCAGTGCACATATAAGCGCATCTGCTATTTTTTTTCTTTCTTCCAATGTAAAAGGATTTTCTTGTGTTCTTTCTTTGTCTGCGCTTCAGATTCAAAGAATCATCTTCTTGATTCATTGCTCAACACCTTGTTTCATAGCTGATAAATGCCCATTGTGCCCAGGTTGAAGACGAGAGAAAAAAACACAAGTAGAAAAATTATTGCTGGCTGCCATGAGTGCAAAGTATAAATGATAAAAAATAGAATTTGTTGGTTATTCTTTAATATTTTGTAGTGTCACTTTAAAATCTTTTATAGCTTCTTGTATATCTCAAATATCCTTGATTCAATCTACATAATACTGCTCATAGAACTGACCTTTCAGCGCTCCTATCATACTGCCAACGATAGAACTCTGCGAGTCCGTATCATATCATATACGTATAGCGTCAAGAAGAGCTTGGAATGTCTGATTTTGCAAGAAAAGAGCATAAACAATACCAAACGTTGATGCTACATGATACCCAGGCATCATCCCTTTGTTCCTCTGTGGATCGGCATATTGGACCAAATATGTATCTAATATCTTATCGTACGAATATGGTCTTCCTACTTCAATTTCATCAAGTTGTATAAGTAATTTTTGTAAAATAGGAGTGATTTTCATATCAGCATCTGGATTGTATTCTTCAATGTTTGGCGATATAATTTTCTCTTCGTATATTGGTGCCAACAATAGGAGTTTTTGTAAACATCATCTCATATCCAAAGTAGTAGGTTGCTCTCACAAAAGATATATAAGCGTTTTGTTGTGCAATATAGATACGAGCTGCGCTATTGCACTCTTGTGAGTAACTAGCGTGATCTCTCTTATAGCGTCATCATATTCCTGCAGACTAAATACACTCTCTAAATCACTCTGATGTTTCAATGCAAAAAAATAAGCAGCATATGGGAACTGCTTCATGAAGACTCAATTACCGTATGAAGGCAATCAAGCTCACAATGTACTCATATCCGCTCCTCCATCATATGTTCTCAATTTATTATCTACTGTCCCACTAAATCAATATCCTCCATACTTATTGTGCATCATTTTATGCCAATAAAAAAGATTAGCAATATCCAGCTGTGATTTTTGATTAATCGCATGGATTCAAGCTAAAGTAAGTATGGTATCATCTGAGATCACTCAGGTATCTTCTAGCTTGTAGTCTATTTTCCCTTTCTTCTCTTCCTTATATTTTACAATCTGGCCGTGATGAGAAATTGGAAGATATTCTTCATGAAATATCTCTACAATCTCTTTGTTTTTCTTATTTTCTAAAGGTAGTCCAAGAGCATCACCAATTACTACTCACATGCTACCTCATTCGATCTTAGCATCCAAGGGAACAATATTTTTCATTACAAATATACAATAATAAAACCTTTATCGAGCACTTACCCGTTATTATAATCTATTGACTGGTTATTTTCAATAGACATAATCGTATTTGCAAACAATGTACTTACATCAATAATCTCAATATATGATGGCAAATTGTTCTTGTGGACTGTATTTGTAGTATACAGCTTTTGTAGTTTTCATGCATGATACAATGCATCTAGCTTTGATTGCGCATCATTGTTTAAAAGCAAGTGAGTCACAAATCATATGATCTTATTTGGGCCCTTTTCATGTATCTTCTCAATCGTTTTACAAAAAGTTCCACCAGTATCTAGGATATCATCGTACAAGATCACATCTTTCCCTGCTACATCTCAAAGCACTATGATATCTTCTACTTCTTGATCCTGAGAGTAATCTTTTTCTTTCAGTGTGATGATATGTTTCATAGATAGATCCTGCGCAGTCTTTCTAATTTTTTTCAAAGATCACTCATCGCATCAAGACAAGACTGCGTCTTTTTTTGATAATCACTCCTTAGCAACAATCTCTTCAAACGCTCGTCATGTGCCTAAGTTTACGAATCTCGTTCAATCTGAACGATTGAATGTGGCTGGATTGTGGAGATCAAGCGTGACGCAGTAGCGATTCCCATCATGTATCGTATCTGAAACTGCAAGATTGGCTAAATTCGCTTTCCTCTTGTGCGATGTGCTGTTTCACAAATCATCATACTTATCATCTCTAGCATACGGGAAGGTAGTATAAAATACGTTCACTGTCTGCGCACCAAAATCTTTTGCTATCTTACTCAATGCCCTCGTATACATGTAGATATCATTGATTGAAGATTCAGGTCAATTACCGTCTTTATCGCCATTTGGATCAGAGAAGATATATACACTCTTTCAACGAATAGTTTGAACGATTTGAGGGTTTGGCGCACCATCAGTAAAATACTTTTCCGTGTTTAGTTCCTGAAGTACTGGCTCGTGGATAAGTGCCTCTAGTTGTGATGCAATATCTTCTACGAGTTGCTTTCTACTTTGTAATCATAGAAGTACCAGTTGATGAGAGATCTTTTGTATAGTATCCATGGTTCGATGTAGTAGTGATAAAATGATCTATTAGACGATTACATCTTGTTTCTGCATTCACGATTTTCAAAAGATGTCCATAAACAATGCTACTCTTTCCTGGTCTCACATTGCTTTTGATGGATTGTCAGAAAGCTTTACACATGAAACTCGTTCTCCAGTATCTCTCAAGACCTTCATAGGTTTCACTACCACTGAAAATGATCCAAATGGTCAAAACTCTTCTAGTTTCCTTGGTCGTGTTCCTTTTGTATTGTTGGTCAAATGTGTACCATTTCCAAATGTAAGAGGCATTTGATCTGAAAAAGCATTGAATATTTCGACAGATGTCCTAGCCTTCAATCCATCACTAGGTATTCCCATATATTTCTTAGGATCTTTCGCATGCTTTTGGAGAAAGCTTATGTACTCAGGAATACCTATCATAGGATCCTTAGAGTCAAACCTCATACCAGTATGTCCATCTATAATATCAGTAGGACAATTATTCAAATAATATGTCGTACCATATGTATCTGGGAGCAATATACCTAGCCCAGGATGATGCTTCATCCATTGTCTATCTACATCGTACATTGTGTCTATGATCTTTTGTGGATCATCATGCAATGCTGTTGGTATCATGCGTAATTCATGTGCATTAGTTCATTTGGGATTATTGGCTCACATCTCGCGTGACAGCATCACATTGCTGGTTCAAACACATTGCTGAGGCAAACGTTCATGGAGTATTTCATAGACCAATCTATGATAATCAGTACTCATTGCTCTCCTTGTACCAAACTCAGAGAAGGTCAATTGTGGAGCCTCTTGGAATGTCTTGATATCATCAAATAACCTCACCAATGATCTTGAAATAATCTCACTAAATTCACTATGCGTCAACTTCACTTTTTTGGTATAATAGTACAAGTATAAACTATTGACGATCTTCAATCCTATGATCTCCCACAGCGTAGAACTAGCTCGGCTACCTATAAAGTGCAATGTATAGTTACCATCCCCATCATCTCATATGGTAAATGGTGGCAACTGTAGATCCTTGAGGAATGTCAACGTCTCTTCTCTGAACAATGGTTGATTATTGTTCTTCTCATTTGTCATTCATCTCAAATAACTGATATCTACTGGTGATAAACCACGCATTTGTCTACATGCTTCGAGTTGTTCTTTCAATGCTTCCATCGGGATTACATTTTTCGTTTTCACATCCTGACTTCTAATCTTCATCTCTCGTTGCACCGTTAGATCTTTGTATTCAGGATAAGCAATTATAAAATCCAACATCATGAATTTGTACATATCAGTATTCAACAACGAGCCAATTTCTGACTCCTCTCTTGCGTGAGCAAATATATCACGTGGTGTATATAATGTAGACTGTTTCATCAGCAATATAATAGAGTAAAGAATGTTTTATAGTGGCAATGTAGCTATTTCAGGCATTTGCATTTTGTGAGCATTTATTTCATGTCTTTTTTGATAAATACTCATCACTTCATTTTCTCTGCTTCCTTTTGGAAATGAATCTGCAATCTTCCCATCATCATACTCTTTCATAGCTCGTTCCAATTCATCATATGTAGCTCCAATCTGATCTTCATCAGTTGCACCATTGCTATGTAATCCATCGGTAGGCTTAGCTTCTATGATGCTATCGATCACTCACATATGGCTTGCCAATCATCTCACCTCAGATTTCAAAAGTTCTCATATCGGGCTATAGTCCACTCATCCATCTCCATACTTGGTGAAAAAGCCAATACCATAGTCTTCTACCTTGTTTCCTGTTCACAATACCAACCCCTGATTTGCTTGTCCTACTGCATAGAGAGTCACCATTCTGAGTCTTGATCTAGTGTTTACCAAAGACATATATAATTCATCTTCTGTCTTACCGATTACGTTCATCGTATTTTTGAGCGTCTCATATGTATCAGTCAAATCAATATTGTGATGAATGACGTTCGGATATTTTGCCTGCAACGCCTGGATATGCATCTGCGCACGAGTGACTTCCGTAGGATTCTGATGAATAGGCATTGTCAAAAGGATAGTCTTCAACTGAGTCTTAGCTGCCAAAGTAGATACTACAGCAGAGTCTATACCTCCACTTACTCATACAATACATGCGTTTGCTTTAGCTTTGTCTGCTACATACTCTCTTGTTTGTTCGACCAATGATTTTTCTACTTTCTCATAGTCTAATTTTCTGTCAGTTGCGTGAAGTGTTGTTTTCATGATAATAGTATATAAGAAGATAAATGTGTCTATTTTTGCAACGCAGTGAGTACCTTTCTCAACTCTTTTACTGTGATCATCAGTGCTCATCTCATTTTCAAATCTTCAATCATTTTATTTCATGCCTGATCATCGATGGCCGCAGTCGCATCAGTGATAAAATATGTTGTAAAGTTTTCCGCCAATGCCTCCTGCACAGTTTGTCATGAGCAATAATCCGTAGCAACTCAAGTGACAAATACTGTATCCACATTGTTTCTACGGAGAGCACTTGCCAGTCATGTTCACACGAATCATCCATAAGGGTGCTTATCAACTTCGTTTCACTTTACTAAATGGAGATCAAACATATTATTGGTCAGTGGCTCCATCAACTCCCTACTCACCGTCCGAGATTTCCCATGCTCTGGCCACAGAGTGTCACATTGATCTGGTCTTTCACGTAGGTATGCTTTTAGTTGCCCTACAGTAAACGCTGCTGTATCTGATAATCCATGGACCCAGTCATTTCGATCTTTGACCTCATCAAGTGAAATTGTATCAAATGAGTTCTTATTTTTATAACTTGAAGCGAACAAGATATGTCCCTTTGGATGATTATCAAATACATTCACAGTCAAGGCACCAAACTCTTTCACAATATCCACTGCTTCCTTTGTCTTGTGTGCAACTTTTTCGCCACCAGGCACATATAGTTCATTCAATGATTTATCCTCAAATGTTCTTGTGTTGTCGATACTGAGTAATGCGATAGTATTTTTCATGTGCGATATGGTTATAAATGTAAAATATACAATAACTACTGAGTAAAAAATATATCCAAGAATAAGGTGCCGACTATGTTTCTCATGGCATGCGTCCTTCTCTTGTAAATGTAATATACACATTAACTATGCAATTGCAAGAGAAAATGTAATAAATACAAAAACTATTGTAAATATAATAATTATCAGTATACTTTGATCGTTATATTATATCTTAAATCCATTCCTTCATGATCAAGCAAAAAATATTGGTGACTGTAGATGCGGTGATTTTCACCCTCTACAAAGATCAATTGCAAGTGATGCTCATACAAAGAGCTATCGAGCCGTATATTGATATGCGAGCACTTCCATGATGATTCGTTTTGGAAAATGAGGACTTGGATTCAGCTATTTTGAGAAAACTCAAGGATGAAACAAGTATCGACAATACATATCTCGAACAGCTCTATACGTTCAGTGATGTCAAAAGAGATCCTCGTGGAAGAGTCATATCATGTGCATACCTAGCTCTCATGAAACATGAAGATATCCATCTAGTTGCTTGATCAGATGCAAAATCAGTAAAGTTACACAATGCTCACAGACTCCCCTCTCTCGCATTTGATCACAAAAAAATACTTACTTACGCTATGCAAAGACTAAAGTATAAACTTGAATACACAAATTGAATTCAATTTTTGTTACCAGAATCATTCACAGTCTCTGAGCTCCACCAAGCATATGAAATCATACTACAAACCAAGATTGATATCAGAAATTTCTCTAAGAAAGTACTCAAACTAGGCATCATCATGCCTACAGGAGAAAAAGTTATAAGATGAGCACATAGACCAGCTATGCTCTATAAGTTTACAACAAAAAACCTCCAGATAGTGGAGATTTTATAGATTACTTTACCACAATTTCTCACTGCTTCATTCACATAGATGCACAGACTAATTTGATTGTTTTAGCTGTTGTACCATCTACAAACATTTCGAACTTCTCTCATTTTTTAATCGCATGCGCTCATTGTCATGGTATGACAAGCTGAGACATACATCACCTCCCATCTGCAGTCGGGGTCACGACTATTTTGTAATTTTTACCAACAGCAAGCTTAATTGATCTTGGCACAAATTGCAAACCATCATGCCCTACTTCTACAATTTCCGTTTCATTTCCATATGCCATGGCATTGTTTGTGCTCTTCTGATCTCATATCATGAGCGCTTTGACAAGAGCTGAACTATTGTAGATTGTATAAACACCAAATACCACTAGCAAAAATGCAATCAAAGGGTTGATATATGAAAGTTTATCTTTGATATATTTCGTCCCCCATCATAATCAAAATAATACTGGGAGTGTACCGAGTGCAAACGATCACATGATCAAAGATCATTGCAAGACACTTTCAGACTGCAACGCCAACAACTGCATACTTTGCGTAAATCAGCATGGAAGTAGAAACGTCAGAGCTCAGACAACACCTGCATATTTTGGATCATTGAGCTTAAACATAGTCTTGCTTAGTCAACTAGGAAGATGAAATCATCGTTTCGTGATATTTGGAACTATGCCAAGTAATTGGAGTCCAAGATACAACAAAACTACACCGACAAGCACACCAAATAGCCCGTTAAACCGTGCAGATCATCCAAATTGAGATCAAAGCAGCCCAAGAATTCATCATCACACTACGAATGAAAGAATCCTTCCTATGTGAAATTTTATTTGTGTTCATATCACATTACGTGTCTGAACCGACTCATTGTATCAAATGATAAATCATCATGTGATTGCGAGACATGTAGATATCGAGGCTACTAAACCAACTACAAATGCCACTCAAAAAGAAACGTTTTCATAGTTCGGTGCAAGGCTATTGACGTCAATCTTGATAAGTCAAAAAGCCAATATACCTGCAAAAATCAGAGCACCAACCTTTGTGATTAGCTGCCGCTTTGTTTTTGGAAGATTTTTATCTCCATCACCAATTGCATAGCCAGCTTGCTTGATAGCTCATGCAAGCGCAGAAATATCCTGATGGTCATACTCTACCTCACAACAACCCGTTTTACATGATAGAGATTCTTACAGTACATCCATCTATCTCATTAAGCTTATTTTTGATTAGCATTTCACATGACTTGCAGTGCATCCCATGGATATTAAACTTATGTTTCATCAGAGATAATTGAAAAAATAATACTACATTCTGGCTTATTTTTTGCTACCAACTTCCACAAGTCTGAAGAACTCATCTAAAAAGTCTTTTACTTCAGTTTCATCTTTTGACTGTAGTTTAGATTTTCCACAGCACAACAAATGTGATCTCAAAAGATTAGCATTCATCTTTTTGAGCAGGCCAATAGAAGCGTTTATCTGCTGAGCAATATCTCCACAGTACTCATCTTGTTCAAGCATGGCTTCTATCTTTTTTAGAGTTCACTGTGCTTGTTTGAGACTAGTCATCAATGATTTATATGATTCCTGATTTGCTTTTATCATGATTGAATATGAAGATATCTAAAACTCCTATGGTAAGGGATTTGTATTGCTTTTATAGTCAAGATTTGTATATTTTATAATACAAATTATTCTTTCTTGAAAGACCTCTGATCAGGTCTTTTTTATTTTCCGCAACAATTACATCATTCTGGGCAGTTACAACTCTGGCATGAACAAGGGTTACATGCACATCATTTTGATTTTTTAGGATCACAGCAATTACATCATTCTGGACAGTTACAGTCAGTACATTTGCAGTCTGTACATGCACATCATATTGATTTTTTCATGATAGATAAGATTTAAGGATAAATATTTTATGTATACCTATACCATAGGGGTAGGCTATTTATATTCTTAAAAAATAATTTTGCAAGAGGAAAATCGACCAACTTGTATTGACAATTCCCTGTATATGTATATCATACCAATAATTTATCATATTTCAATATGTTGCACATGATTAATCGTTTTCAATACACGACGCTTGCACCGAGACTTGATCAAGTGCATGAGGAAAGGGGGAAACAGTACAAAAGGCTCAAGTACAACTTGATAAAAGTCTCTCAGTAGATGCAGTTACTCAAATCAAAAATAAATGGATCGAATGGTTACATGACATGTGAATAGAAAAAATCACAGTAGGACAGTACTATGATAATTTTGGCCTAGATTATATTACTAGTAAGAATAATGTATTTAATGACATTGTATTTGATTTGTGGAATATATGTCAAACAACGTAGACTTTGGCTTACCTGAAATAGGGGAAGGTTTCCATGCTGCGGTAAAAGAATTATGAATATTAGACCAAATAGAAGAACCAACATTTAAAACCACCTATGAAGTATTATCTGTTTCTGCAAATGGAGAAGAATTGTATTCCTCGGAAGCAAAAGCTACTCTTCAATTAGAGGGCGAGTATAGTGTGGGAATTACATATGACATAGCGTTGTGAGCACCAGAATTTCATAAAGATGACAGATTAGTTACAGTTCTCTCTGCGAATCATGAACCATTAGAATATATTAAAATAGATGCTACATGAAAAGAAGTAGAACGTTGGTATGTAGATAATGGTGTATTAGAAATACAATACTTCACAGATACCGATGAAGAAAAACAAGAATAAAAATACAAAAAAACCTCCTAGTTGGAAGTTTTTTCATACCTATATATCATAATTTACTTCTGAGACTAAACGAAGTGACATTGCCACATCTTCAGGTAAATTTGCTGGCTTCATACTTATTTCATCACACAACACTCACCCACCATCTCAAAGGAGAAATAGAGCTTGATTACCAACACCAGAACTTGATATTTCCCCAGTGCGATTATCAATTCTTATACTTCATGAGAATGCTGGTTTCTTATCTTCTAGTCATGCATTCACATATGCTTTTTTAAACACAGATATATCATATGGGAGATTATTTATCAACTTGAGTTCTTTGGCAGCAGCATATGTAAACATTTGTTTACCAACTAATTCAGCAGGAACTTCTCGATCATAACACACCTGAACATAATCGTTAGTAGTTAAACCTAGAAATGATGACTCGACAACTTTAATGGTATTTTCAGGTTGCTTACCATTTGGATATTTTTCAGTTGGTATGTATTCTATTACGTATGCATTTTTCGTTGATAGTTTTTTTACAAGTACGCTGACAACACGATGTTTCATATATGTTTCATAGTCATCAAAAATGGTACACTGTTTCTTTTCTCGTCAGTTTTGTAATTTCTCTGATGTAGTCATATGAGTATCAATCTTGTAGTCATCAGGGTCAAGTTGTACTGGGTTCGCTGATATTAGTAAAGATTGTTGTAAAAAATTTCCAATCGCATTCGATATTTTACGCGTATTTGGTACCAAATCCCTACTATCACCATTGCCAGGAAGATAGAACTCTCATTCACTCTTTTCAGCCATTTTCATTAATTAAAAATAAAATACAGTATATCATATTATATACTACTTACTATTGTTGTCAATACTAAGTATTCAAAATACACATATTCTTCTCACTCCACCACTTATACTAGATAAAACACCCCCATTTCTTATACATCGTGTGTCTTTACTCCTCTTCCTATCTGATGAATAAAAAGAATCTTAGGCTTTGGGCATTATATGATTTTGCAAATTCATTTGTATTTATCAATTTTTTGTTGTATTTTTCTCAGTGGTTGGTGATAGATTGAGGATTGTCTGATTTTTGGTACAATGCGCTATTTGCGGGATCATCGATACTTCTTTTGTTGTCGGCACCCACATTGGCATGATTTACCGATAAGTTTCACTGAAATAAATACTTTCTTACTCTATCAACGATTGGAACAATCATAGGATATAGCGGAGCTACTCTGCTCGCGTATATGGGGCAGTCGATGATGTTGATTGCCATACTCTTTTTGTTGTGACAATACTTTTATCAGCTTTCATTCACTTTCTATAATTCGCTCATTGATGATGTCGCAGATGTATCACATAGAGCTCGCGCTTCAGGAATCTGACAGTTTGCAAATAGTTTTGGGCAATTTATGGGGCTTTTGATGACAATTCCGCTTTCTAGCAGTAGGTTGGCACCACTGTTTCCAGCGATAGCGGTATTCATAGTTTTGTCATTACCCATGTTGATTTTTTTCAAGGAGAAAGTGGCAAAAAAAGCTCATATGAGTTTACAGGTTTTCAAAAATGAATCTAAAATGTTCTACAAAAAAATGAAGCTGTTTTTCGCAACTTCAGTAGCCATCCCTATTTTGGTAGCATTCTTTTTCTTCAACGATGCACTCATCACAATTTCAAACAACTACTCTATTTATTTAGAAAGAGTTTTCGCTATCCCAGATATCACCAAAAATATTATACTGCTGATAATATTGATCATGTCTGCCGTAGGTGGATTGGCATTTTGACATATAGCAGATAGGATTGGCACATTGAAATCACTCAAGTATATATTAGTGAGCTGGATTGTACTGCTTCCACTCCTATGACTTGCTCAGTGACTGATTGCACTCATAGTACTATCTGCCTTGCTTTGATTTTTTATGGGTGGAATCCGAACTGTGACAAGAGCATATTTGAGTCAAATTCTCAAAAAAGAAGAGTTTGGATATTGATTTGCATTCTACACACTATTCGAAAGATTTGCTACTTTCATAGGTCCTCTTTCGTGGGGATGAATTATAGCAATCTTCTGAATTGGATGAGGGAGCTATCGTATAGCTATGATCAGTATGACAGTATATGTGATTGTTGGATATATTGTACTGTCATACTGGAGAAAAAAACAGCACGTAGAGTAAACAATACTCTATTTCTGCAACTCTTGTAACTTCAACAACATATCAGCAAATGCCTTTTCTCTGGCTTCCTTGTTTGCTTGCGACGCATCTGGACTAAGTGCATTTCTCATGAATGCATGTCATGCTCCAGAGTACATTTCATAAGTAAATGGTTTATTATAAAGTTTCATATCTGATTCAGTTTTCGGGATAGTAGCATTGATTCTTGCATCATCTCCACCGTAATAGGCAGTCACTGGCGCAGTGATACCAGCAAAGAGTGATCAATCTTCTGGTGCAGAGCCATAGAACACGAACGCATGATCCAATCATGTACTAACTGTAGCATAACGAAATGACTGTGATCCTCCCCAACAGAATCCTGCTGATACGATCTTTCCATTGGCAGCTTTGATAGTATCCGCATAAGCTTCTACCGCTTTCAAATCTGACATCACCTGCTCTGGTTGCAGTGTGTACAATGCTTTGGTTGCTTCATCCTCAGTAGCAAAATCACTTGTTCTCTTCTTGTCTTCTGAGAAACTTGAAAGCAAATCAGGCGCTATGGCAATATATCATTGCGCAGCGATATCATCAGCCATCTGACGAGCCCAATCGTTCAATCATTTATTCTCATGTATCACCAAAACTACTGGCGCAGGAGTACTCACCTGAGGATATACTACCCACGCATGAATAATCTTTCAGTTATTGTTGATTTCTACTCGTTCTTGATGACGAGGAGATGGAGCTACCCCTTGTGATGCACCACTATCCCCTACGTGATCCACATGCATCATTTCCTCACTAGTCATATTACGATGATCCATCGCTACTTCCTTTTTTTCAGCACCACATCCTGACAACAACAATGTAGCTGCAATAATCGTAAATACCTTGAGTCACTTTATCATAGTATAATCAATTAAGTCTAAAAACAGATTCAGTATAAGAAATCAGTGGGTAATTTCAATCTACCTCACCTACAAAACTCAATTGACTTAGACTCAAAATACTTTATATAACTCCTGAATTAAAAACACCCAACACATTCATCTGCTCATGCCCAACAACATCCCCCTCATCGAAGCATATCTTGGACACGCGATTACAGGATATGAAATTATTGCAAAATGACGAGATTATGATGTGATACTCTATGAAGATAGTATCTACAGATTCCCTAGACCTAGCAAAATCATGGACCTGGTGCTTGAGAAGAAGAAACTCGATGCAATCAAACCATATATCACATTGCCTATCCCGGAGTACACTATAGTAGACAATACATTTATCACCTACCCTGCTATCAAAGGAAGTCCATTTGATGATTGTCATTTGCCGTATGATGATGCAATATTGAAATCGTTAGCGGGGTTTTTGAAAGAGCTACATAGTGTGCCACTTGAACAATTGGATTTTATGCAATCTCCAAAAGAGCAAACGGAGGAAGAGAAAAATGAATTTTATAAACGAGTTCAATCTCTCAAGCAGGATGTATGAAAGAGACTAGAAGACAAGGTCCTTTCATCAACTATACAAAACATCCATACCTATATGGACGAACTATTTTTCACATTCAATGCTCCCAAAAAAGCGTTTGTTCATGCAGATCTGCAGTGAAAAAACATAATCTATGATAGAGAAAACAATCATATTGCTGGAATCATAGATTTTACTGATAGCACAATATGAAGTATAGAATTAGATTTCTGCCATTTCGCATTTAGAGATGACAATGTTTTAGACAAACTATTAGTCTACTATATGGGGAAAGTTGATAGCGATTTCGTAAATAGAATTAGTTTCCTAGCCAAAAGAAATATAATATGGGAAATTACAAATGATGAGGTATACCACAATTCATTTCCGTATTTGCTTGAGCAACTTGAAAAGTTTGGGTTTGTGGAGAAGTAATGGATCCATGATCTTATATGCTTTCATCCATCATACTCGCCAACCTATTTAAGGGAATACCCACCCACCGCTCAATTCAGTTAATTCATGGCACCCTGACTACCTTTCTGGATTCAGGACCGATGCATTTATTAACTTGCTAATCAATTTATTCAGTTCTTCTTTTGTTATAACATAATCAGGTTTCAAAGAACTTCCACCATACAGATACCTATAAAATCTAATATTCCATTGAGATTTTTCAGTTTGTTGCAGTGTTGGTAGTTTAGTAGTGACAAAAACAGTCATCTCTTTTTTGGTTCTAATTCACAACGAAGTTAATTTTTCCTTAATGATAGCCTCTATTGATGGGGCAATCTTAACCAATATTGCATTAATACTCTCTGCAACAGTACCCTTCCCTCATAGAGTTAGTATGATAGTATCCCAAATAGAGGAACTACTCTTCGACTGTAAGAATTCTTTAATTGCTAATTGTCCAGATACCGAATATTCTTCTTTGAGAAAAGATGAAAAACTAGATATAGAATCAGTAGCGACAAAGGACGCGAAATCATTCCACTCACTAATTGACAATACTCATGAATCCTTATTCTTTCAAATCACCAATCCCATGATATTTTTCACAGCTTGATTATTTTTCCACGCTTCATATGAAAGCATAATTTCGCAGTATGATCAAGGGAACAGCTTTGCTAAGTTCTGCTTAATTGCTTGCTTTTTGAATAAGATATAATTTAGAACTCACTCATTTTTGTTATATTTTGGATCTAGTCTTAGAGCATCCATACATTCTACCTTATTCTCAAAATATTTCTCTGGATTCTCTCGGGCTTGTAATGTCATTCATTGAATAGCACTATTTATGATATCATCAATTTCTCACTGCACATTAATCTTTTTATATTCCAAAAGTTTCTCAACCGTCAATTCTATTCCAAAAAAGTCTGTATATAGAGAATATTCTTTATATATATTATCGTACTCTTTTATGAGTTCTATTCCTGTTGAATATCCGCTATTCTCAATTATTTCATTGAAAATAGTTTTATCCGTAACATATCGAAACTTCTTTACAATTTCTTGCCCTGACATCCCTCAATATCAATATCAATATTGCCTAGAGACATCATTAATTTCACCAGTAATGGTATGAATCTTTGGATGAGAGATAAATTCTTTCCAATCTATTATTCAGCTATCACTCAATATCTTTCTTTGCTTGTATTTTATAATTTTTTCTTCCTTGGCCTCCAATCACAACTGTATTTCTATTACTAAACTATCTTCTCATTGTAGTGCTACATAGTTTATATCGCCGCCACTGTCCGCGGTAGTGGGTCTTGTAAGCATCCCCTTCCCGATTTCAATATAGTCATTTTCGCTTAGCAATGCTAGTGTTGTCCTATCATAATTCATTTTATTTCTAATCAGTCTAACTACATCAATCCCATCTTTGATCGTATCTGTATTTACCCTTTTTTTAATTTCTCAAAGCACATATTCCCTTATACATTGCTGCCCCGGCTCAATTCACAAGTTTTCTAGGAGTTCTAACTTACTTTCTAATGTGTTTCACACTTCTTGCTTTAGTACAAAAAAGTAATGCTCCTTTAGCCTAACAATAAGTTTTTTTACTTCATTACTTATTGTAAAATCTAATGGATTGTGCTTATCGATTCATAGTAATCAAATCATAGATTCTACAATCGTTGGCAACCCCATTATTTTTAGTAAATAATCAATTACACGTAGTGCTCAGAGTGCACTAGGAGTTTTATTATACCTAGGTAGTTTTTCATCACGAAGAGCTGCTATACGATTGACTATGTCAAATACTTGATGATAAATTTCAATACTATTGTCTGTGAAATATTTGATTCTTTCTACATCAGAAAACGCCATCCGAGTCTGTTTTTTGGCTTCAACTATTTCCAAGATATCAATTTTGAAAAAATCACAAAACTCATTAAACCCTAGGTCCCATGGATTTTTTCAATAAAGCACACTCCAAAATAAATATTTCTTTATATTTATGGCCTGATCGCTAATTTCTTTCATACTTTGATACATACGTATCAGTCATGCAGGAGACTGGTCGCATTCAACCGATGAAAATATTTCATTTGCTATCTGATTAAGTGTCTTTGGCGAAAGCTTCTCCCATCATACTATGGAACAAAAAGAATTCACTTCCTCAAGAGATCTCATTGTTAAAATTAATTTTACTTTATTTTTTTGAAAACTATTTAGCTGTGTTGATTTCTTCTCAAGTAAAGTTGAAATCACACCTTCAATATTTGCATGCAAAAGAGTATGCATATTATCTATTCACATATCACGTAATCATTCAACAATCTCCTTCATAATCATTGTGATACTGGGGAACTTTTCAATAAGATATGATAGATCGATTTCTCAGCTAATCATCAATTCCTCAATTGAATTTGGGAGCTCTTCAATAGTATCATATTGAATTCATCATCAATGACCACGCTGTGTGCCTCAAGGCTCTCGTGCCCTATTCCTCGTTGATTCCTGAACCACTACCCACTGATCTGGCTCTATAATAAATGTGTTTTCTGAGGTTTTCTTGATAAGACTTGCCAATTCAGTTTTACTTACATCTGAAAAGGATGGTTGTTGTCTTAGTGCATTTCAAATATGCTCATGATCCCAATCATTTGTCACCCTAAAAATTCTTCCATTTCATTGAGTTTTATATACAGGATCTCTACTGGGGTTCATTCTAATTGCAACTCTCAATGGACGGATATCAAATCATTCAGCAATTTTTGACACCGTCATAACCAAATCAACTTCATTAGAATAAATCATATCCTCTATTTTATCCACATCCACTCATTCATCAAAAAATCAATTAGCGCTTGTTGCTCTTATTGCTCTGAGACCTCTTGAAATCGCATATTCTTTCATTCTTTCTGCCTCCTCTATCGTTCAACAAAAAACTGCTCCAGGGAGATATTTGTGAATTTCTTTCAATTCTATATATTTATCAAAAAGAGCTTCATGTATAGGTTTTCATTCTTTTGTCTCAAACCCCACAACTTGCTCGATCTGTGCATCAGTCAGCTTCTGATCTGTTTCATTACGCTTAAGATATGCCTTTCCCACTCATTGAAATGATGGCAGTATTAGTACTTTATCATTTACACACTCTTGTAGTCTTATCGATACCGCCTCATAATACATATTTCTCAATGAAATTGTTTTTCTGTCTGGAGTTGCTGTAAGTAATACATGCAACTTTTGGTCATCACTATCTCTTTGTACCAATGTATCAATCATTTCAGATACAAGATTTCAAGTAGTATGATGTGCCTCATCACTAATTATAATCTCTGTTAATTTGATCAATTCATCTAGAAGTATCTTTTGGTCCTTATAAAGAGACTTTAAAGAATCATATGTAGATACTATGACAAAATTCTCAATCTTCTTCTCACGTATTGTTTTCAATATAGAAGTTAAATAATTTTTAGAGGTATTTGTTTTGTCCCTCTCAAAATGGTCATTATCTTCATTGTATGAATACGAAGGAATAGAAAATATCTGTTCTGTAGAAAATCATGTATCATGCAACTGTCTCAGCGTCTGAGAAATAAGAGAAACTCTTGGGACAGCAATAATAGTTGATTCTTTGATTACATTTAGTATTTCACTAAAAAACACTGTTTTACCAGTACCCGTGGGCATTTTCACTAAAAACTCCAGATATCATTGTACCAATGCATCAAGAATACCATCAACTCATTTTTTTTGTACATTCCTAAATCCTGTATGATTAATGAGTTTACTGATTTCAGCGTGATACTTTTTTGCCTTTTCTGACAACAAAACCCCGGTAACCGACTTGATAGTTTTTCGTACTCTTCAGCTTATAGGCGAGATTTTCGGAGACATATTGCCTCTTTCTTCTTTATCTAAGATATCTTCAATCATAAAAATCTAGAATCAATAAAACAACATATTTCTATTATATACAATATATTGCGTTTGTCAATCTTTTGCGCTATGGCAGAGTTAAGTTTATTTTTTTACCTATATCAACCAAACTCTTAAGGAATTCGAATAAAACCCCACCGAAAATATGCCTTTAAATTGATTCTCCTATTTTCTATACTAGATACTGATATACTTGAAAATCGAAATTCTCTCACGTCTATTGCACGTAATGAGTGGATATGCCGAATCAGTAGCGTGAAGAAAGAAGAAAGAAGAAAGAAGAAAGAAGAAAGAAGAAACAAGAAGAGATCATATCAATCGCTTTTGTGATGAATTAGTGCAATTAATCCGTCCCCGTATAATAATGTGTCAGCATTTTTCATTCACGAGTTGTTTTCATGTCATTTTTCCCAACCGTCTCCTCCATCTTGATCTTCACTATTTTTTTGATAAGTGCTGGAGTAAGTGGTTTCTCAGTAGTAAAACGAATACTACCCCTCGATGTGCTAAAGTGTTGTAGTTCATCTTTGAGACGTACAGCAACTGAGTTTGTCCATGGAAAGAAAGTACACCAATCTTTAGAAACTCTATATCACACCAAAAGCCTCCCCTTATATTTAAATGCAGGCATTCAAAAACTGATCACTTCTTCGGCTTCGGGACAAGTAGATTTGATGATAGTGCGTACTCTTTCCATAATCGTATGCTGAGGTTCATTGATATTGGTTAGATAATCATCGTGCGAAGAAGCTTTTTGTCTCATAAATCTAAGAAACTAAGGTAAAGTGATTGGAGTTCACCAGTATGTAATCATATGTATTAATTATGCTCTTTTATACAAGGTAGATACGATATAAAAAATTTTGATTCAAACCAATCTTTAGAGGTGATTAGAAAATAGTTCATGCCTTATACATACTTATTCGGAGGATTTTATTTATTACAATCGAAATCTAGAGACTTAAGATTTGTCTCTATATTAAACTGGGTTTTAAAAATTTCAAGTATTGTGTAAATGTATTCTCTTGGCATATTAGGAGATGAAAATATATTAATTTCGTATTTTTTATTACTTCCATGAAATAATGACCTATTATTCTGATGATCGTAACCCTTGTGGTATAAAAAGTGTACTTTAACAGATCATAAAACTTCTTTTCATACATTTACATCGGTAAGAGATATAGTATCTCATTGAGCTACCAAAAATAAATCAGTGAATGTATAATTTGTATATTTATCAATATTCACATCTCGCTTATGTGTATAAAGATCAAATGTATCTTGTCATATATTTTTAACTGTATGATGCCAGATTTTTTGATATGTCATTTTATCATTTTCTATTTTATCTTTCTGCTCTTGTAGAGATACTCAAAGCACCTCATTAGCTTTTATAATATGATAAGGTTTTATATCATACATCATTTGAGTATGATTATCTCTTCAATGCTCTAAGATATATTGAAAGTTTTCTACATTTTCTTTATGAGGAGACAATAAGTATGGTATAATTTCATCAATTAGAAATTTTCTTCTCCTATGAAATGAAACAGCAGACTTACTCTCGTCACCAAATTTAAAAAGACAAGATTCATATAGCACTTCTGAAAATTCCTGATCAGTAATTCATGCTCGATCTGCTATCTTTTTACAATCTTCTGGACTAATATAGGTATCATTTTCATGATGCAATGGCTGGATATCAAGGCCTATTTTCTTCCAAACTTCTTGCACAGAATAGAGTTTTCTTAAGCCATAATCTCCTTCTTTTTCATAATAAAGTGTATTTAGCACATTATTTATAAAATATTTTGCCAGTTTTTTTTGAATATCCTTGTCAAGATCTAATGCTATAGAAATAAAAAATAAGCTATTAATAGTCCATTGAGAATGAGGATATTGTCATGGTTTGAGTTTATCAAATGTATTATGGTACCATTCTAGTATAGTATCTTTTGTCTCCTTATCTTGTAAAGATAATTGACCAATTTCTAGCTTGTGCTGAAGATCTCATCTTATTCAATATCAAAAATGAGGGATACCAAACTTACTCAATTCTTTTATCTCGTCCCTAGTATAGGATATAATTTCTCATATCTTAGTGGTATGCTCAAAATGTATTACCTCTCACTCTTCTGCTTTTATTCTATATGGTTCATCGTTAATAAAATAGCATTTATCTAATGCAAAAAACAATCTTTCATACCAGCTCTGATACTTTTCTCATAAATTTCATATTTTTGGTATTCATCTCGCATCAAATTTATCGTTTTGCCAATCATAAAGAATATTTGGTTTATTGATAAGTTCTGGTTGATCTGCTGATTGTCATATTCTATTCATAGGACTTAAATACAAATATAAAAAAACCATAATTTTCGATGATATATTTCAACTCTAATATGTTATTCTATTATTGGCATTTTAGATTGTATTTCAAATTTTTTCTGAAAGAATGCCTCAAATCATCTGACACAGCTTTCTTTGAAGTTTCATTCGTAATGATTTACTAGGAAGTTCATTACATTTTCAAAGTTTGCTGTGATAGGTAAAACAATTTTTTGAAGGGCTGGGAAGGTAATATCTTGGGGAAGATCAATTGGATTTCTATCAGCCAATTGTAATCACGTCATATGAATTACAATTTTTGTATTATCTTTAAAAAACGGCATCTTGCCTTCACGTTCTGCTGATTCATCAATAATACCAATTTCAACAGTTGGTGCGTCAGGATAATAATCAATTACTCAAATAGAGGTATCTAAACCACAAATTTGAGTTAGGTTTAAGAGTATTTCCCTCTCTGTACGAAATTTTGGATTAGTATAAATTGGGTGATTATTAATTGCCACATCACTTCTAACTTCCATAATATATCTATTTTAAGAGACAAATAATAACTATTGTATGCAATTCACTCGCTATGTCAATAGCGCTTTTTATTGTACTAAAAGACAAAAAACAGCTCATACAAGCCATTTATTCAATTTTTGGAAATCATAGGCAACATTTCGAACATACCTCCTGAGGGTTTTCCCACTCGATATATAAAAGGTACTTCACATAGTCATAGTCATAGTCATAGTCATATTCATGCTATTACAAGGATTGGCTACAGTCCTCTCCTAGTGTGATTTGACTCTCAAAACTACTCTCACCTGTACAAATGAGGTACTATAATACGTTGTTTGTGGAATAAGGTCAAAGGGATTGAACAAAACACCATTAGTATTTCTTCTTGCACTTTGATTCATATTATATATCTTATATATAGTTTTTAGATGTAAATATGTTTTACGATGGCTACAGCTCAAATTGTATTCACTACAGATGCTACTCTCAAGAAACAAACACTTCAAAAACTCAAGAAGGAGTGAAGTACTTTGAAGTCACTTTTACAGTATACTATGAGAGCATATCTACAAGGAAGGATATCACTTGGGATTATTCCCGAAGATGATATGTGGACAGCAGAACTCGAAGCAGAATATAAAGCTAGCGCAAAAGATTTTTCTCAATGAAAAAACATTGTAGAACGAGATACTTTAGTCAAAAAGTATACGTAAATGATACACTATGCTATCAAAACGCACAAATCAGTAGATAAATTTCTTTCTGCACATCCAGAGATAGCTCGTCACTTCATCGAGAAATTTTCTCTCATAGCACAAAACCCACAAACAACTTCAGTAGATACAAAACCATTGAAAGGGAAAGCCAACAACTATAGATTGAGAATTGGGAAGTATAGGTTTCTCTATGAAATTAAAAATAAAGAAATCCTGATTCGAATTTGGAGAGCAGATAGTAGAGGGGGCTCTTATAATGATATGTAAAGCATTACTAGAAATTGTTGCTTCATTTATCAAATATTATTCACAATGTATGGTACGTTGTTCATGAGATAAGGTCAGAGGGATTGAACAGATATAGAAATAATTTATCAAAATAAGCTTGCAATATATACAAAAATGACAATACTCTAATTAATCGTTTACCCACTATTGTTTCACAATGACTACAGCACAAAAAATAGCATCAATTCAAAAATGAATCACCTTCCTTACTGATGCAAAATGAAAAAGAAGAGCTATACAATTCAATCTTGCTAATAAAGAAGTTAGTGAATTAATGGAAGACCTCTTTGACTCATTCATGGCAACTGAGAGAATGGACGAACCCCACAGTGATTTTGAGCAAGTGAAGAAGCGTCTTTTACGCAAAAAACAAGTAGTATAATGGGTGTGACTTACAAGATTATCATTTCAAAGTCTGCCGAAAAAGAAATGAGTAAGCTCCCTACTATAGAGTTGCAAAGGATTTTACAATGTATTGAAAACTTGGCGATAGAACAACTCCCATACTGACACAAAAAGCTCAAGAATTTCTGACTAAAAGGTTTGAAAACACAGCTATATAGAATAAGAACTTGAAACTACAGAATAATATACTCTATCCACAATGATATTTTGACTGTATCTATTGTAAGAGTTGGGCATAGAAAAGATGTATATGGAAACTAATTTATAGAGGGGTCTCCACTGTGCAAATGAGGTACTATAGTGCTTTGTTTTGAGTATAAATTTAACAATAATATCTCCCCTGAAGAAGCGAGGACGAAAATATTTAAATGCTATTTAAGGTCGTCTCTTATGAAGCGAATCAGTCAATGTTTTCTCGATAAAGATATTATAGATCATATGTAATTACGTCTTCGTATTTTTTTTCAAAAAATAGATTTTCCAAAAACACGAGTAATGATTGGATTACCACCTCGTTTTGATTGAGTTCCACTCCAGTATTCTCAGTTCATATCAAAGAGATCACCAAACAATACACCTTTTTCGTTATCATTCTTACCTGGTAGAGATGATATAATAGCATCCAGTTCTGACTTATTTGAGTCTAGTTTTTTTTCGAATCATGGGTCTTCTATAATAAAATCATAATCTTGCGGTAATCTGCCTCATAACTGTCTACCTAAATTAGGAATATCATTTCGATTATTCATCTGGTAATCTTTGTTAAGCATTGCAATTGGGGTTTGTCTGGTTGGTAATTTAGAAAAATTATACCATATATTCCCATCTACTTCCCTACATTCAAAACCAACTTCCTTTGCTCGATTAAGCAAATTGGGATTATTTAAAAACTTGTCTTGCAAATTATTTCACATAAGATTTCGATTAAGAATTGTTTGAATTCATGCATCAGACTTATCTATTATTCAATTACCTCTAAGAACAGCTTTAAGATTTTCTGCTTCTGTTAGCTGAAGTAACTCTTGATTTTTGTTTTCTAGAGGAGTTGGCTGAATATGTGTATTTCAATTTGTTTTTCGTGAAACACTAGCTTTTAGTAAATTGGCAATTATAGAAAGTTCATTACTATTAAAAGAAACGCTAGAATGCATTCATTCTCACATAGATTTTTCAATTTTTTCTAAAATAGCTTCTTGGCTCATTCCCATAGTTTCTTGAGCGGAGTGCTTTTTATCATTTCATCAGGGCTGTAGCATCTTTATTTAAGTATAAAGTAAATATAATATACTCACCAAACCATGATTTGTCAAATTTAAGAGGACTTCTGAAGACTGATATATTATGATTGAATTTTAAAAAAATAGCTCATACAAGCCATTATATCATTGGACGGCATAGGCAATGTTTCGAACATATCTCCTGAGGTTTTTCCCACTCTATTAAAAAGTACTTCACATAGCCATATTCATGCAATTACAAGATTTGGATTACAATCCTCTACTACTATAATGTGACTCTCAAAGTTACTCTCACCTGTGCAAATGAGGTACTATAGCACTTCGTTTCTCTGGTAAGTTCATTGATATCGAACATACGTAACAATAAGATTTATACAAAAACAACCTCCCTAAATCAGGAAGGTTGTTCCGCACCATTGTTTAATCAGTTTTACTGCGATTATACTGCCATAAAGCGGTCAGTAGCTTTTGTAACCAGGGGTTCACAGACTTTGTAAATCTTCACCGGCAGGAAAGCTAATACCTTATCCATCAAATACTCAAGCAATTCAAAATCTCCTTTAGGGGTTTGGTGGATTATTCGTGTACTTAAAGCAACGGAGCATAACGCCGCCCCTGTGCCTGTCACAAATGCACATACCCATATCATCATTTGATTAGAAAAGGCATTTCTGAACCAAAAGTATGACAACGTGGTAACTACAAGCGTCGTTATAAACGAAGCCATAACCGTTTTTTCCTTCATCGCTTTAAGGTAACCCAATACAAGCTCACCAATGAGACCTATAACCATACATGCACCACCTACAACAGCAATATATGCTATCCCCCCCAACAGTACAGATGTCAAAGCAAGAGCTAATACCTGGGTGTAGATGAACAACTTAATATCTATCTTCATGTTTTCTTTAACCAATTCTCTTTTGTTCCCAAACAATTCCCATTCTTTATAATAGGATGACATACTGTCATATATCCACCACTTTGTGATAACCCCCATAAAAACCATACAAGCGTTAGAAAGGAGTGTAACAATAGGATAAATCACCCAAAAGCTTGATGAAAGATGGCCATCATTGTTATGCTGTGCAATAAAATGGATTATATCAAATCCCCAGATAAATGTGAACAAAAGATAGTTCAATACTGCATAGGTACATAAGGAAAGCAGACTTCTTAAGAATGAGGATTTTGTTACAGGGTGGCTGCCCCATGCATATATGGCTTTCACCATTCTTTGCATAGAATCCGATATTTTGGCAATTACATTCGGCGTTTTTGATGCCTTGGCTTTCAAAGCGTTACACTGCGCTTTGCAGCCTGCTTCTAACAGTCTGAAAATCGCTATTGTATAAAGCTTCGTTGTTTTGTATTTTTCTACGGCTTTTGCCCAGGCTTTCTTAATATTACCAATAAAAAAGCCTATGGCAGAACCGATTAACACACCTATTGGCAGAAGCCATGAATGGTGTTGATGTGTTGCATAGTAGGCGTATCCTGCTAGGATTATGCCAATGAAACCACCCATAAAGGGGGCTAAGATTCTTTGATACTTGTTCATACAAATCATTTTTATTGTTTCTGCTTACTTTGTTAGGGCGTCAGCTTTCCCTATTTTAATTCAGCCACTTCAAAGGAATTTCCTTTTTTCAGGTTCATAGCACTTATCCAACCTATAGGGCATGCAAAAGTTTTGCCCTCTACCGTTACAATATGGACGGTTTGCCATAAACTACTTTCAGACGCAATAGTAGCAACTGTATAGGTTTTTGTCCGTATTGGAATGAGATTGTTTATCACCATTCCTGCAAACAAGGCAAAAGCCATTGCAAAGAACGGCAATCCAATCCATTTGCCAAAAAGTGCAAAGGGTTCCGAGTGGTTTGATTGTTGCATTTTAGCTATCATAATGTTTTTTTATGCCTACTTTTTTACTAAGAGTTGTTCGGGTATTCTCTTTGATTATATATTGTTTGTGTAAAGTAATTGATAATTTTACGAGAACAGTTTACGCAGTAAAACTGTTAATGATCACGAGTACAGAGGAAAGCTCTGTTATAAAATTATATATAATAAGAAAAGCATGTCAACAATTTATTACATATTTGTCAAATATATTGAAAATATAAAAAATTAGCTCTCTTGTGCTATTTATCATTGGTGAAGCTCCATAATGAAGTTGTAAACTTTTTTTAGTGAATTTCCTGAATACAATACTAGACACCTACTCTCTTTTGAGGTTGAGGAGTATTGAGAATACCTTTGAACGTATACGTACTTGAAGAAGAGAAAGCGCAAGAAACATACAAAGTGGACATAGTGATACTATATAAGCACTCATGAAGAGAACTATATATCATATCTCTTCATACCATCATCTCTTAGAACATGTATAGTCTCATTAGGAGTGTCAATTACAATATGTGTTGGTCATGTAGTATTACTTGAAGAGCCTATTATAGCCTTTTGTTTTAAATGCTTTTTTACTAAGCTTTGTAACTCCTTAACTGCTGTTTCATAAGGCGGCACCTCCCCAGTATCATCAAAACGGTGAAAGTTATTTCATCAATGAATAGCAAATGAAAAATCTTTATATGCCCTAACTTGCTGATTAAATGATTTTAATAATGTTTCAAGCTTTTCTCTTGCATGTCTGATAGTTCATGAGATTTCTTTCGGCTTACTAAAAAATCAGGGTTTTTGATACAATATCCTTGAATCAATATGTCACAGCAAAGATATAGGCATGCCATCTTGCTGATGTCAGGTACCTACAAGTGCTATACAATTATAGTATCATAAGCTTTTCTTAGTATTGCTATTGATCTGACTAAACATATCAGAGTGTTTCTGTGCATATTTAATTGGTGCTATGTAAGCTACATTTTCGCCCTTTTGTAAAATTTCACTTACAGCATTCTTACTGTCTTCTCTGATGTTTGATACAGTAAAATTATGAGGGTCTTCTCAAAAAAATTGTTCTCACATAGAGGACTTATTAGGTTCATGTTTAATGTAATGAATCTTTTGTATAAATCACATGTACAAATTATAATCATATCTTGAAATTTATCAAATTTTCACGCAAGAAAAAAACATCTCTCACAAGCCATTTAATCAATTTTTGGAGGTGATGGGATTCGAACCCATGTCTGAAAGTCATAGAATATACCGTCTACCATTATAGTCACAGAATTGAAACTCACAAGGAGAAGCTAGAGCGTCTATGACACGCTACGCTTTTGAAAGGGTTGGGTGCCCGAAGGCGATTACCTGCATAAGCGCTCTTGGTCTAGCAGGCGTCAAACACAAGAGTTAAAAAGAATACAATGAAGTGACTATCACGTCAACAGTCAACTAGGCAGCGTATGCTGGACTAAAATTGAAAGCATTGATTCTAAGATTGTTTTTTTCTGCACTGATTGTGCGACCGATTATTTTATCCTCGGTACGATCATCGAGCAATGGCAAGTAGAGACTATGTGATACTCCCATCAAATCCAGAAGCACCCCCATGAATGGTATTGTAAGAATATGTGCTATAAGGTCAAGAGATCATTAGTATCATCAAAATATTTCATAATCATTTGCTGATTTTGTTTATTTTCTAAATCAGTAAAGATTTGTTCAACACTTTCATATTCGTCCAAATAATCAGTTCATGCTTCTTTAAGTTTCTTTGCATGTGAACGAAGATACGTAATATCTTTATCTGACAACTCATCAGGAAACATTTCGAAAATACACTCTAATCATAGAACTAATTCCGATATAGTGCTAGCAGATAAAACCATATATTTCATGGTTTTACTCTGTTCTTTATCAGCGGGATCTACACTCTCAGGTGTTCATATTGTTATAGGTTTCTGTATAGATACATCATTCTCCATGATTATTCAAAATACTAATGTAAAAACAAGATACTATGAATTATAAAATTGCAATTTCATTTTACAAGAAAAAGTCTTGACTTTTGTTTTATTAAGGGTTATAATGTTGCCCTAAAACATAAGTATGAAAATCGAAATCAAACAAATGAGTGTAAAAAAAGTTGTTCTTGTTGGATTCACTCCCCAACAAATAAGGGAAATCGAAAACACTATCCCCAAAGACATTAAAGTTCATGTGGCAACAAAAGGTTGCCTAGAACTAAAAGAAACACTCAGTGAAGAAAAATACACCAACCAAAACGGAGTGTTGATATTAATTGGTTGTCATGACCGGTTTCTAAGCCAGATTTACGAAAAAATGGCTAACTGGTGCCAAAGAAACCCTAATTCACTTATGGTTTATTGCTCGGAAGAGCAACGACCCAAAATTTTAAAGATTTCTTACCCTTTACGGCCTGAAAACCTCAAGTTCAGCAGTAAAAAACTTGAACTTATCTCGTACCTAAGGGGGAAAATCAAACCAACAAAAATATTAATGTCTGCTTAAGGTCCTGTAACATCCCTCCGGTATCCCCGGGGGGAAATTTTTTAATCAATTTATTTACAATACAGTTAAGTTTTCTTTAACTCCTAAACCTCCACCACTACTCTCTCCCCATCTGGATCTTCAAACTCAAGTCTATATGCTTGCAGTTGCATCTGGTAGTAGTCATCACCACCATACAAGTAATCTCCTACAATCGGTAATCAATGCTCTGACAGATGGTATCTGATTTGGTGTGTTCTTCACGTTAAGATTTCCATTTCAAGTGTAATGGTAGGATAGTGTACAAGAGAAATATGATCAACTGCATGACGTTTTTTTGCAGCTTCAAGGGTAGCATCTCGAGTTTTGCGTCACCATGTCCCGTGTTTCATGTCTTCTAAAACAGTACATATTTTTGTAATTCATAGTTTCGGTTCATAAAAAGGTATTTTTGGCTCAACAACAAGCGATATAATATACGGAAGGTTTTCGCTATATGGATTGAGTGAGTGTAAAAATGTTTTTCAGGCAGGCAACACATAGCTAGTCGCACGGTAAAACTTATGCAATGGAATTGCATATTTCGCTTCCAAGGTATCTGCTTTTGACTTCGCATGAAACAGT
Source organism: Candidatus Absconditabacterales bacterium (assembly GCA_039809345.1). Taxonomy (GTDB): domain Bacteria; phylum Patescibacteriota; class Gracilibacteria; order Absconditabacterales; family Absconditicoccaceae; genus JBDHUW01. The sequence goes on from JBDHUW010000002.1 coordinate 90,494, forward strand.
GCTTGAAAATGCTTCAATCCTCTTTCTGTCTTCACGATAATCATCAACCCATCTGTCTCTCTATCTAAGCGGTGAATAAGTCCTGCTCTAATAAAATTCCCTATACTCGGCATTTCTTTGAAGTGATGATAGAGTGCTCACACGACTGATGGATACTCTATCCCCCGTACACTATTGGGATGAGAAAGCACTCACGCAGGTTTATGCACTACGACATAATCTGGCTTTTCAAGCAAGATGCGCACCTCTGGCACTTCAGGTGATTGTGCCAACATGCTAGCTTCCATATATCTTTCTGGGTGCTCAATATGTACGCGATCCCCAGGCCTAAGCATGTATGATTTTTTCTTTACCAGTCAATCATTGATAGTAATATCTCCACGCCCTAGCAAGCGTTGAAAAAAATTTCTCGTGTATCATTGTACACGAGGCAAGTAAACATCCAGTCTTTCACCTGGTCACTCATAAACCAAATCATAAATCTTTTGATGTTCTACTATATCTTCTGGTTCGATCTGTGTCATGATGTCCAGTATATATTTTAGTGATACTATATCAAGCTAGGAGGCATTGAGTATACATTGTTCTCATTTTTTATTCGTTCTCACTTGCTTTCATACAGTAAAATATATATATCACGATTGACCTTTATATTCTGATAAGATTGCCCATGGAACGCAAGTATCGAATGCCACGAGCATTATTCGTATGAGTAGAACCTATCATAATATGACTAGTTACCTGACGACAACGACTTGTATTACTTGGCCTTTGCAACATTTGTGTCATACTTATTCGAAATAGTACTGAATCACAAAGCAGCAAGCATACTCCACTTTCTCATCACCTCTTTTCATACAAAGCACAATTGCAAAACCTCCGTACACAAAATCATTACTTCGGTGTAGTATCATTTTTTGCATTCATCGGATGAATCATTTCATACATCTTGTGAAATGGGGATCTGTTTAGTAAAATTGCAATAGGTCTCATCACGACATGAGTACTCTATCGAATACTTTCTTCTATCGTACACGGCTTCAAAACTACAAGAGCTCAATGATTATCAAGAGTGTTTCTCCTCATTATCCTAGCATGAATGTGATGGCTATGACTATGATCAGCACAATGACAGCAGACTCTAGCAAATCTCCCAAGCGAGATTAAATCTTTCTTTACTGTACCTAGAGCATTGGCACCTGCACCATCTCCAGAAGTCAAAATCATCAGTCAAATTACCTCATGAGAAACCACAGCATCAGAAGTAGAAACAGGAGACAATACACCTACTGAAGAGCAACCAAACACACAAGTTCAAATTCCCGAACCAGACACAACCGTAGACACTACCACTCCACTTACATTTGCTAGTGTTGTACCTAGCATAGTCAACAAATTCAATCTAGCGGTCCCTGCCTGAAATATACAATTCACCAACATATCATCCGACAATCCCCTCTACAATACATTCAAAGCATGATATGGAGCTAGATTCTTCGGCTCAAACATCAATCCCAACACCACAGTATCATGCAACGTCTACCTCGTGATGATCTGACTAGCACAAAAACGACCAGTACAATACTGAGCCAACAATGTCTTTGAGGCATACCGTGCAGAAGCAGAAAAACGCTGACAAACATACAACTGTGCAGCGTGATCAAATGTGACGCAAGCGAATTTACCCAAATAATATATATAATAAAAAAACACCGCTAACGAAACGGTGTTTTTTATTTTCACATACTCTCTATGACAAGGACCAGGAATGGTAAGTGCCCCACGACGAGGTGAGAAGGCAAACCGGATCTGAATCCGACCTCCCAAAAAGGCTTTGGGACTTATTCATTGGCCTAGGCCTTGTAATAGAGAGCATATATGTATTCAAGAGGCGACGCAAGGATCACAAGGATCAGCCACAAGGGCCAGGGGTTTGCTTTACCAAGACATCATGCCTTGCACCCCAACACAACAGCCAATGACGAAGCTACCTTCAATCTATGTGCTTTTTGTGCAGTTGTTCTTACAACACCTCTTGAATACATATATAACACATATTTAATGACCTCATGATTATATATTATGAACTTTTTCTTATTTGTCAAAAAAATAACTACTATTTTTGATATATAGTAGTTATCAGGTAGAAAATCTGAACAATTGATCGTATTCTATGAACCTACTATTACTTTAGCAGCAGAAATTACTTTTTTAATTCCATCTTTCTCATAAACATACCCTGCCTGAAACTCTTTTATAATTTTCCCCCTCAATGCTTCATCCTCTACCTGTTCTACTGACAATGGCTCATGAAGCTCCATATCAGGCTCATGTCATATAGTAGGTATTTGAGAGATTCCCAAGCCCCCTAGCGTCTTCACCGCATTTTCATATGTCAATTTCACTCATTGAGCCCAGGTATTGTCTACCAAATCTGCAGGGGTGTGTGATACTGACTGTCATAGTTGATCCACAATTGGGAGCAACTTTTTAGAAAGTTCAACCAACTGTTGTACTTTGCCCTCTTTTGCTTCTCACTCTACCCTCCTCACAAAACTATCAAACTCAGATTTGAGCATAATATAATCGTATTGTGCCTTTTTTGCTATCTCTTCAAATTCTTTGACTTTTCATGCATCCACACTCGTAGCCATACTGTTTTTGTACTCTTGCAATGCGTACAAATCTCTTTGTGTCACGAAAACTCCTCTGCGATTGCTTTCGCCATCTATATCCAAAAGCTGCTTTTGCAAAAGAGATACAGCGTCATCGATACTCATCCAAACCACTTCATGCCCATCTTCCATCTCGTCATCACTCAAATGAAGCTCACCAATCTCACCATCTACTTTGGCAGAGAAAATATATGAATTATTGATCAATGGTATGTGATGTGAATGCTCTCTTACCACTCACAATACTACTATATCCTTGAGACGGGCACCGATTTCCTCCATAATTTCCTTCTCGATTGCCTCTATCACACCTGCTCACTCTGCTCCTCCACCTGGCAACGTATGTCCTCACTTTGAATGCACATAAATCATAGCAATCTTTCCCTCATTATTTTCTACAATTCATCTCACTGCAATTCTTGTAACAATTTGCGAAAGATCAACTCATGCAGTCTCAGGTAATCATATTTCTTTTTCAAATAATTCTTTGATAAACATGGTAGTAGACTTAATAATAAACATTTAAACAATATACGTCAGTGCCCTTTCGACTATCAATCACACATTGGGGGCCACCATCTCTTTTTTATTTTCAAGGATGTCACTCACTGATACCCAATCTCATCAAACTACCTTCTCTACTCATATCTGCGGGACAATGTTTCATGCATAGCTCTTCCCTACAAAGTGCAACAAATACACTAGCTTCCGATATCTTCCTGCGTCATCATCTTTTCCCTCCATCAAGACTCGGTCTACAAGTGGCATATCAACATAGTTTTCTACCACATCAATATCCAATCTATTTCTGATACGAATAAGTGCGTTCTCCTCTATTTTACCAAGATGAAACTTCACTATTCAATTATCGATTTTCACCACATCCATATTCTGCTCCTCTAGTGGAGATCATCACGTAAACTGCCACTGTCTAGTATTCTTATTTTCTACACAGACCAAATACACTTTGCTTTTATCCTCAGAGAAAAGAATGTGTCATGATGCGTATGTTCTTACAATCGGCACATTTTCATATGTAGTTTGATTTACCAACTTTTCAAATGGGATATCATACGTTTCGCCGTTTATCAGTTTGACCGCAACCATATAAAATCAGTTGTGCTTTCTCACGCTGCACAATTGTAATTCTTCACACAACTTATCAGGTGAAACCTGCGAGAAGTCAGTCATCTATCCAATTGCAAATCGAATGTAAACATTTACCCTATTATCCTCCATCATTTGCTCAACAACTCCTCTGCCTTCTTATACTTCATTTCTTTTTTCTCTCACGATGGTGATACCAAAACCACTATATCGTTTCTTCCATACTCTTTTCATGTAGTAGGTTCACTTGTCGTATATTTCACATCAATAACCTCTATATCTGGATCCTCAGAGCCAAACGCCTTGGTATATTTTGTTGCTGTCGCATCAAACCCTGGTTGAGCCATAGTTCTCGGTTCATATGTAGGTACTGCAGATGCAGCCTCTTCTAGTTTATTCAAGACATTTTTTTCGTATAGAGTTTCATCTGCTTTGATAATCGCATTTGAAGTCGGTCAAAAATCTGCTCTCAAACAAATCGCCAATGTATCCAAACTAATAGATGCGAGGAGTTGGGTAAATTTTTTGAATGCTTCTTGCTTGTACATGATCAATGGGTCTTGCTGTGCATAACCATACAAACCTACTTTATCACGCAAATATTGCATAGCATCGATATGGTCAACCCAATATTTATCAATCGTAGAGAGATAAATCATACGCATAGTAGCATCTACCAAACGCATATCTGCTGTAGTCACCTTTTTCACAAACGCTTCTTGTATATGCTGTACCAAATGGTCTTTGAGGGATGGTCACTTTTTTCAAGCGCTTTGGTATGGTGGCAAGGTAATCGCAAGTTCTTGTTGCACATTTGTGATGATAGTCTCCATATCTGCATCAAGTGTCTCGTATTTTTCCAACAATCAATCTACTATAGCTGGGATAAATCCAAGTATTTCTCTTGTAGTTGGACTCATGCCATTTTCAATCTTCGTCTCATCAAACACCTCCATCGCAAGCATCTCATCACGCTTTGTATAGATACGTTGTCTTTGACGAGAGATCACTGAATCATAATCAAACAGGTGTTTTCTGATTGAGAAGTTCCATCATTCCATCTGCTTTTGTGCTCTGATGATAGAGTTGGTAAACTGACTTTGTGTAAGTTCAAGTTTTTCAAGTTGTTCTTTCGGCAAGAGCATTTTCGCTACAGATTGGATCTTTTCACCTCACATCTTACGCATAATCTCATCATCGAGTGCTACGAAAAACACAGATGTACCAGGGTCTCATTGACGTCCTGCACGTCATCTCAATTGATTATCGATACGACGAGATTCATGTTTCTCAGATCAAAGAATAAACAATCCATAATGCAAATCTCTCATTGTGATCTCAGGCTTCTCTACTCATACTGGCGAAAACAACAACTCAGCGACTGGTGCTGTTGCTATTTTTTGCTTCTTGTTGGTATTGAGAGTAATTTTGATACGAACAGTATTCGTTTGTAACCATGTTCATGTAGCTTGACGAATGTTTTCATCGGTCAGTCCAAATACAGATTTTACTCCCTCCATCGTATATTCATATTCTTGTTGAGAGTAGATGGTAAATGAAACTCATACCGGTGCTTTTTTCGCGAATGTGTCTCACTTGATCATACGTTCTGCTCGCTTAGCATATCATAGCGCTACTTTGTCATGCAATCACTTTTCAAGTTTGATATCCGTCCCACGTCATGCCATATTTGTAGCCACTACTACGCTCTTATGTTTCCCTGCATTTGAAATAATCTCAGCTTCTTGTTGGTGAAATTTTGCATTCAACACATAATGTTGAATTGATAGCTTATGCAATATACTAGAAACATATTCAGACGTGTGAATTGATGATGTTCACAAAAGAATTGGCACACCTGCTTCATGATAAAAACGAATATAATCAGCTACTGCTTGCCATTTCGCATCCTGATTGAAAAATACTTTATCGTTTTGATCTACACGAATTGTAGGTTTATTTGTAGGGATGCTTAGTACTTCTAGATTATATATTTTCTCAAATTCCTCTCACTCAGTCGTGGCAGTACCAGTCATACCGCACAATCTATCATACAGTTTGAAAAAGTTCTGATATGTAATCGTAGCCATAGTTTTAGACTCTTTTTGTATTTGTACTCCTTCTTTGGCTTCGATAGCTTGATGGAGTCACTCTGAATATCTACGTCATGCCATCGTACGACCTGTATGCTCATCTACAATCAATATCTCACCATTTTGTACGATATAATCTTTGTTGTTTTGATACACAGCATTCGCTTTGAGAGCATTTTCAATATGATGAATTTCATCAAATCCAAGATCATTGTACAAATTTTCTACCCCAATAATCTTCTCTAGTTTTTCAATTCACTGGCTAGAGAGTGCTATATTTTTATTCTTTTCATCGATATAATAGTCACCATCTTCCTGTTGCTTCTCCTCACCACTCATGATCTCCCCAAGGAATCCCTTAGAAACCTTCTTCTTACCCGTACAAGGAGTAAGCTGACGCACTATTCTGCTATATAATTGATATTTTTCAGTGGGTTCTTCTCACGCATAGGAGATAATAAGTGGAGTCCTTGCTTCATCAATCAAGATCGAGTCCACTTCATCTACAATCGCAAAGTTGAGTGGGCGTCGCAAGAGTTGACGTTCACTATTTGATCTAGCTAGATTGTCACGAAGATAATCAAACCCTAGTTCTGAATTTTCTACATACGTAATATCTTTTTCATATTGTGCACGGCGCATATGCGGCTGTACTGCTTTGGTGACTGAGCCAGTAGTCAATCACAACCATCAGTACAAGTGTGCCATCCACTCACTATCACGCGTAGCAAGATAATCATTTACCGTCACCACATGGACTCACTTTTTTGCAAGAGCATTCAAATATACTGGCAATGTAGCTACCAATGTTTTTCATTCACCAGTCTTCATTTCAGCTATCTTCCCATAGTGCAAAATCATTCATCACAAAAGTTGTACATCATATGGCACCATCTCCCAAACAATAGTTTGTCATTTCACTGATAACTCCATCCCTTTCATTCTTTTACACGCTTGTTTCACAGCAGCAAAAGCTTCAGGAAGAAGATCATCAAGTGACTCTCATGCCGCGTATCTAGCAATAAATTCTGGCGTTTTTGCCTTGATTGCATCATCACTAAGCGAATCCCACTCTGCATCAATCTCGTTGATACGCTTGATAGTAGGTAGTAATTTATTTATTTGGCGTTGATTATAATCTCACGCAATAGAGTTTAATATTCGTTGAAACATATGAAAAAATAGCAATAAAACTGATTATCCACTATACTGATTTCAGTACTCATTCATACTACAAAAGTAGCACCCAAAGTCAAGACGTGATACGCTGTGGTGCTATTTGGCTTGTTGCTCTAGTATTTTATCAATTCTGTCCTGAATATACCCTGCTTTAATCGTATCTCTATAGTTATCAAAGTATCCACTATAGTATTTTTTTAATTTTCTCAAATGGAATAGACTATTCTCTGGCATATATTGTTCATACTTCTGCAAATAAATTGCCTCTAAACCGCCCTCTATTCATTTTGCCCATCCATGATTTGAAACATGAGCTATTTTTTCTACCGCATCTCCATCATTACCATCAGGTGAATACAATGATGATTGGTCAAATCCATTCTTGAGATAATCTACAGTATAGTCTATATGATGTTTGATTATTCATACTCTATGCATATGCTGCATATGAGCTAATTCTGCAAATATTCAGTTTGTGAGGACTCTATTACCTCAATCATAGAGAGAATCAGGTATATAGCTCTTCTCCACCATAGTATCGATCAATCATTTCATACTAACAACATCATACACATGAATCTTTGATGAAAATGGAGAAATATATGCTCACAATTTACTATCATCATATCATAATGTAGCTCAAATAATATCTCTTTGATAATTCCCGGAAAATGTCACATGCGGATTATGAACTAGCATCATAATCTCACTCAATGCCTTGTAGCCAACCGAATCCGCCTTTATCGTATTTGCTAAAGAGACAAATGTACGAACATTTCAATACTTTTGCTCCAAATATACAATATCTGATTTTGAGGCAAGTCAATTTACCATTTTAATAATTATATTGGTCTCCTTATCCAATGTGACATACTCATTAGCTTCTGTAATTTTTCACTTATTTTTTACAAATCAAATTTCAGAAGAAAAAGCATACAGTAAAACTAGCGCGGTTTGTAGCGCCAAGAGTTTTCAGGTATTGTTTTTGACCACACCAACTCCTTTTCACAAAGCATTCTTGACCTTGTCCCACTTTTTTTCTGGTAGATTATTCATGCCCCGATAATAACAAACTATCTATAGAATTCAAGAAAAGAGTATTGACATATTTTCAGCTTAGCTATTGAAAAACATCTAGTAATTACTATACATAATAGTCAGTTTACATATATCACTTACATTGTTTTGGCTAGAAGAAAAAAGAAAAATACTCGTCGTACCATAGCGCTCACCAAAAATCAAATAGCCATAGTGCTTTTGGTATTGTGATTGCTCTATTTTTTTGCGTTATTTTTCGCTCATGGCTCTCCAATTTTGGAAATAGCGCAAAAAATCTTTTCAGTAATTATAGGTAAACAATGAGTTAATGTTTTATTTGGCGTCTTTGTAGTCGTCTGAATAGGCTTACTTACCAAAGAAGGAATGTTAAAAAAAGCTCTCAAGCAGTCTGTCTTGTGAGCTATTTTAATCTCTGCTTTTCTGAATTTTCCACTTCTAACTGGAGATGGTTCACTCCTAAGCATATCAGAGTGTCTTAAACATTGATGATATGCATCACGACCTCTTCTATGGATTCTCCAAAACATATTTGGCGAAGCAAACTCAGGAGCAATCAAGATGATGATTGTTGCGATGACTATATGACTCTTCGTGCGGATATTCATATCATGGAACGTATGATTGCCTAATATGCCAAAAATATCAGTACAATGATGAAACAACAATTCGCAAAATAATGCAAAAAATAAACAACCAGTAAAAAGAGCAAAGAGCGTCGAAGAAGAATATGAGGAGGAGGAAGAAGAGATCATTCCTACAAAAAATAGATCAACTGAGAAATCTGGTTCAGTTGTTTCCTTGCTCAAAGCTACTATCAAAGACAAGGTAGAAAAAAAGATTGCCGAAAAAGAACCACAAAAAGTCATAAGCTTCCCCAAAGATAAACCCACATTCAACATATCTCTCCTTGCCAAATGAAACGCATGATCATTTACAGCAGATGAGAAATATCTGATGGGAAAAGCAGAGGCACTACAAAGTAAACTAGAAGAGTTTTCAATCCCTATAGATATCAAGTGATTCAATGTATGACCATCTGTTGTCCAAATCAAAATCTCGCCTCAGCAATGAATCAAAATATCATCGATAGAAAGTTATCAAAAAGATCTGACACTTGCACTCAAAACAAAATCACTTAGAATACTAGCTCCTATCCCTTGAACCGAATATGTGTGAATCGAAATACCTAATCCTCAACCACAACTCATTCGTCTCAGTCAAATCATGTGAACAAACTGATTCGCAGAAGCCATCAACAAAAATCTAACCAATCTTGTACTTGGAATCTGAATCGACGGGAAACCTCAGTGGAAATCTCTTGAAAGCATGCCTCACTTGTTGGTTGCGGGTGCTACATGATCTGGTAAATCAGTTGCAATCAATACATTTATCTTGTCACTGATCTATCAAAACAGTCCATCAGAACTCAAGTTCTTGATGATTGATCCCAAGCAAGTAGAATTGTGAATGTATGATTGAATCCCATATCTACTAGCTCCAGTAGAAACCGTACCTGACAAAGCCCTGAAAATACTCAAATGGGCAGTCAATGAAATGGAAAGAAGATATTGACTCCTCAAGGAGAAAAGAGTAAAAAATCTCGTAGAATACAATGAAAAAATGCCAAGTACTGAAGCGCTTCCTAGAATCGTAGTCATCATAGATGAGCTGGCAGACTTGATGATGAACAGAAATACGAAAAAAGATACTGAAATGTGTATCACTAGAATCGCCCAAAAAGCACGTGCGATATGAATCCATCTGATCGTAGCGACACAAAGACCTTCTGTAGACGTAGTGACAGGGCTTATAAAAGCTAATATACCAACAAGAATTGCTTTTAGTGTCGTATCACAAATAGATAGTAGAACAATCCTAGATATCAAATGAGCAGAAGAACTTCTTGGGAAATGAGATCTTCTGTACATGGACCCAAGCAACAATGTGCCTATTCGTATGCAATGACCACTGGTAACCACTGAAGAAACAGATGATGTGGTGATGGCAATCAAAGAAAAATATATGCAATGAATTAGTGAAGACGACATTTACAATCAAGAGATCATGGGGATCCTGGCAGGGAAAAATATATGATCAGGACTCGGATCATTTACATGATGAGATGGGAATGATGACGAACTAGTACAACAAGCGATCGAGATTATCAAACAAACAAAAAAAGCTTCTGCAACACTCTTCCAAAGAAAACTATGAGTATGATTTGCTCGCGCTGCACGTATCATGGATATCCTTGAAGAACAATGAGTCATTGGGCCATCAGACTGAGCAAAGCCTAGAGAAATTTATATATAATTCACATCTAATTCTTACTTCTACACGACTATGTTAGCAAAACTCAATTATATCATCATCTATACACTGGTCGCATTTTGACTTTCATATTTGCTCTATCCTCTCTACATACGTATATTGCAAAAGTTCAAGGCGAACAAAATTCTCCGTGAAGATGCAGCTAGTGGAGGCAAAGCAGTAATATTCAATCAACTCCATGCACACAAGGCATGAACCCCCACTATGTGATGATGAATGTTTTTGATTATCACTGGATTTCTCGTGCTCCTTTCATTTCTTTTCCAGCATCTTTGATATATCAGCAACTCTCTCGTTACAAGAGAGGAAACATACATATTACTATTCGCCTTTTTTGGTATGTGACTGTGGGGATTGATAGATGATCGATTGAATATCCAATGAAAAGGCAAAGTAAAATGACTAGAAGCAAAAGTGAAGTTATTGTGAATGATTGCTCTTGCAGCGCGGATTAGCTATTGGTTCTTTGCTAAGCTAGGCATAAATTACCTACAATTATGGCCTATCTATGATGGGAAAGTGACAATTGGACTTCTCTATCCAGTCATCACATTCTTCCTGACTATAGCGATAGTAAATGCTATCAACATCACAGATTGACTAGACTGACTTGCATGAGGTATGATGGTCATATTATTGTGAGTGATGGCAGTTGTGACATTCATTTATGGGTGGTTTTTGGCCACTACTCTACTATGAATCATCACTGGAACGCTATTGGCATTCCTTCTTTTCAACATAAATCCTGCTAAAGTATTCATGTGAGACTCCTGAGCATTGGCACTATGATGATTGCTTTCCGCCTTGGTGTATCTACTCAACTTGAGGGATAACTTCTTCATCCCATTTATGATTCTCTTTTGATTATTTTGGCTTGAGCTTATCAGCAGTTTTCTCCAAATATTCCGGAAAAAAGTATTCAAAAGAAAGCTGTTTGCTATCGCGCCCTTTCACCATTTACTAGAACATAGAGGCATGAAAGAGTACACTATCGTAATGAAGTTTTGGGTGATACAATGAATCTTGGCATGCATCACTCTTATCATCATCTTTTACCAGCTCCACAATTAATCACATGAGTCTTCGTATTGAAAAAATAATATATACAGTATGCAAAATCTTTTTTGTGTGATTACTCTTTCAATTCTTCGCTCACACTATCTTCACATTTAAAATAGGACTTGATTGATCTATTATGTGAATATTGCGATCTTGGAAGGAGATATTAGTGATTTTAGGAGGAGCTTTTGTGCTGTACAGTATTTACCAGCACAAAGAGCGGGAAAAGAAAGACATAGTTTGGTATATGTTGATAGCATATGCGATTCTAGTAGTCTATGCACTAGCAGACACCATATTCAAATGAATATGAATTGTACGATTTCTCAAGGCATGGAAGTATGATTTTATAGGATTTATGATATTTTTTGTAGCATACTACTCTAGTTTTCATATCAGACTTGAAACATTAGAAAAATTCGTACCCCGAACAATGCGTGTGATGAAGCACCTTCTGATATGGGGGATCATTCGATATATGATACTACTAGTGAAGCCAGGATTCTTCAAGCTGTTTGGATATGATCGTATGTCTATAGAATGAGAAGTTGGGTCTGCTCCACCTGCAGTCTACTGGACAAGAGAGTTTGAATGACTCCCAAGAAATCAGTTCCTCTTTGAGAGACCCATTTCTCGATGATTCTTTCTTACTGCGTTTTTCCCACTGTTTTTTGTGACATATCTACAAAAAAGATCATTGAGAAAAACTCGATTCCGATGGCTAGCTTATGCTCTGAATGTAATTGCCACATTTTCAAGAGCAGCATGGTGAAGTTGGGTAATCGAGCTAGGTATTCTGTGAATCATTACGTATAGAAAACGTATGGGATTCTTTCTGAAAAAAGTTTTGGCCCCTTTGGTTATACTGCTCTGAATCATTACATGGTTAGCAAAAGACCATGTCATCAATAGAGAATTCTCGAACACGGGACACATACAATTGTTCTTACAATGATGGGAGTACTTCTCAAACAATCGACTCTTCTGAATGTGAGCATGATCAGTATGACCAGCATCTCATCGGCTATGATGACTAGCATTCAATCCAGAGAATCAATTCTTACAAATAGCTATCGAGTTTTGAATCATATGATTTATTGGCTGGATGCTTATCTACCTTTGGTTTCATTTCTTATGATATTCCACGTTAGCAAAAAACCGAAACAATAGAAACCTTCCACAACATGCATGGCATCTCATCGCAGCCAGCATTGGTATATTATGATTATCGATATCAGGCATGGTACTTCATAGTTTCACAGACAGGATGATTGTATATCCGTTTATGTTGGTGTTTTGAATTATCTACTATATCTATAAACATACACATACAAAAAAAGAGAGCAGATAGCTCTCTTTTTATTTCTACAATAGTAAATATTCTATGTTCTTTTACATTCATCCAGTTCCGCCAGTAGTTGCACTTCCAGTCATCACGACTCAAGAGAATACTGATCAACTTTGCATCTCTCCAGTCAACACTCCCCCAGTATTCTCAACCACCTTCACAGGACGATTTTCACGAATCCATCTTGTATTCAATGTCGCTTCATCTATCAAATTATTTGCAAATTCCTCATTTTTCATCCACAAGAAAAAGAAAGCAATCCCAAATGCCAAGGCAGAAACTAAAATAATTGTCAGCAATCTTTTCATTTTATAATATCAAAACAAAATAAATATTTTTTACAGAGAAAATATACAATATTGAAGCCAAAATACAAGCCATTCAATTTTTATAATACAATATTTTCATATAATTGATATATACTATTGCCTTTGACATATACCACATCAACTCTCATAGATTTGTGTAATTTTCATCTCAATCTAATATACTCTCGAATTGTTCTTTTTAGTGCAATCTTTTTCTTTGGCGTGATATAGCCAGTGATATCTTCAACATAATTCACCAATTTGACCTCTACAAAAAGCAACTCGGCTCCTTTGCAAAAGATTAGATCAATTTCTCAACCACGTATAGTAAAATTAGCTTGTGTAAATAACCATCATTTATCAATATAATACTGTTTTGCGACTAGCTCTGCTTGAGAGCCAACAGATCTTTTATGCATGCAGGATCATCAAGAGAATAATCCCCTACTTTTTCTCTGCGTAATTCAGTGATAATACCTCCTCATCAGACCATCTTTCATAGATAACGAGCTATAGAACGAATAAACGTTCAACTTCCTACATGACAGCGTATAGAAACATATGGGAATACATACTCTAACAGATCTATAGAATAAATCTCCATTTCCTTATCGACATCGTGTACTACTCATTGACGTGCAGATTTATACATTCTGCGACCATCTATCTTTTTAGCACTAAATGAGGGTAAAGGAAGTACTGCCTTGGGTACTATGCCTTGCAATACAGATGATATTTGCTCCAGAGTTGGGATAGAGTCTAACATTACAGCTTCATACATATCATGATAATCAGCATCTCGTGTATCACTTATATGAGATAGGTCGATCTTGGCAGTATACCACTTGTCATGTCCAACAAGTGTTGCCATCTTTTTCGTATCTTCATCGGTCAAAAGCAACATCAATCATGTCGCCAACGGATCAAGTGTTCCTGCATGTCACACTTTCTTATGTTTTCAATGGACCTTCACAAACTTCACAACATCATGACTTGTTCGTCATGTTGGTTTATCAATGAGAATAATCATAGGGGTAACTACAGATATAAATTAGCTTCAAGAAATCTACTGAATTTTACAAGAAATTTTTTTGAGCATACATGATTGTGTGTCTACAATATAGCAAGCCTGATATGTTCACATTGTAAATGAGAAACCAGAATCATATCACGGACATCAAATTCAATATGCTTTTATCTCCCAACTGACGACATCTCATGTGATACTACTACTCACTCATTCTGGCAACAAGAAACGAGATATATTTCACCTACCTGAAGATCATGAATAAGACGTATTGGCTCACTTTTCATCTAAGACTACCAAGACCCCATCATACTTATTAGATTGACGCACTTGCAATATAGCAGATTGTCGGTAATCTTCCCAATCATTCATGATCAACGAAAACTTTGTATATGCCTGTAAACTCTGCATACGAAAAGGAATCATCGCAATCATAATCCCGATCACAACTACGACTATCAACATCTCAACTAGCGTAAATCCTTTTTTCATAGGCATTATAGAATAATTATCATTGTACTCATCACATGATTGTCGTTATAATTCAAAACACAGAAAGCGCAATCAGTGTAATGACAATTCATAGGAAAACAATTAATATAGGTTCTATGATCTTAGAGACTCACCCAATACGAGTCATCAAATCATCTTCATACGTATCTACTATATTTTGTATTGTCTCAGGCAACTGAGCTGTCTCTTCTCCCACCTTGATCAATACTGCAGCATTTGCAGGAATCAGATATGGATAATCTGCAAATCATTTATACATTACTTCACCACGTTGCACGTATGTCAACGTAGCTTGCAACATGTCCTCATATGGTCAACTTCCCATGATATCGCGCAACAATGTAAGGGAATCCACATAATTCATTCAAGACTGATTCAGCAATCTAAGGTATCTCATCAACTTTACAATATGATAATTTCTTATCATCAAGCCAAACCCAGGTAAACCAAGTAATCTACGAAATCCTCGCGCCTTTCAGGAATCAGTCGAAAATACAATAGAGCAAAAAAATAACACCAATCACATTCATATGAGAATAGAAGAAAAGTTATTTGTAAGAAATGCTGAGAAATTCATCATAGCACGAGTAATCACAGGCAATTCGACGTTTGGGAATTCTGAAGCTATTGAAAATATCCCTGGAAGTATTCAAACAAAAAGTACAATGATAGCAACTATCGCTACTATCAACAACACTACTGGATATGTGACTGCTCAGATGAATTTATTTCTGAGCATATATAAAAACGCATATTCAGTAGCAAGACTACGCAAGACCGTAACTAAATTTCATGACGACTCTCATGACTTGATAATTGCTATATCTGAAGCATTGAAATAATTTGCTAATCTTGTCATAGCGACAGTCAGTGATTTTCACTCGTTAGTAAGTATTGATATCTGACTCGCGATATATCTTTGCGCTGCTGAATCTCAGTTTGCTCCTATGACACGAACTGCATCTTGCACACCAATCCCTCATCCTAGAAGATAAGCAAGTTCTCTAAAAAATAGGAGTTTCTGCCTCATCCCGAAAGATCATTTTTCTGTTTTTTCAATATAATTTTCGATGACTTTTTCAAACATGAATTTAATCTAACATATAGATATTTAAATCAATTGTAACATTCTGAACCGCATTAGAATTGATGATGTCATACTGCACTGAATTTACAACTGCATACATTGGGAATGTTGGACTAATATACTTTTCTATATTACGCAAAAAAGCGAGTAATCAATCCTTATTTTGGAATGTAACTCATACGCTCATTGGTATGATGATAGATCACTTTTCAAATGGTGTTGATCCAGCAAATGAGACACTATCAATCTGTCAATTCAATGTTTGTGCATCCGCAGACGTTCTTACGAGAAACTCATTTAAATAAGTAAGGAGTTTCTTTTGATCCAATGTAAACTTCGTATCTGGAGTTTCTTTTTGAAGTTGCAAATATGTTTTTACAGTAGATCTAATTGGCTCATTTTTGATTTCTTCAGGAAGATTTGGACAATCTGTATTGAAGCACTGTATAAGTGACGATCTTTGAGCATCGCTCGATATTGAACCCAGTAATTGAGCATCTCTCAATGCATTTGCACGTTGTACTTTTACAGTTTCATGTTGTACCAATGTGTCTTTGTACGATTGAACAGTAAATTTATATATATTGTACCTCTCCGTAATTTGAGGCCAAAATGCAAATAGCACAAGAGCAAAGAAAAATACGGTAAATTTATACTGCAGTGTGCGCACCTTAACTTTTCTTGCTAATAATGTAGAGGATGTGATATTAGTTTGATACATTGTCTAGTAGAATTTGAGCAGATAAATTGAAAGTAAATCAATTCTCACTTTTTTTGTATGCAGGGATATTGATATTAGTCAAAAACTCCAATTCATTGAACATATCTACTACTCATCCTTTCCCGTATATCACAGAAAGATCAGATACATTTCACTCAAGTGAAAGAGATTGATAATCTAGTGTAAAGTTTGAGAATGACACATTTGCTCATCATACTTGTTGCAATCTAGAGAATACCGCCAATATACGAGATAAGCGATCTCCCCGTCATGCTGTATTATTGCTTGTAGCGATAGCTTTCGCAGCGGCATACTTCAGAAAACGTTCATCCTTTTGAACTTCATCGATTTCCGTATTCAATACAGCTATCTTTTCCTGTTCAGCCTTAATCATTTTTTGGTAACGAATTGTCTGAGTATAAGAATATCAGTACCCAACGACAGCAAACAAAAAACACAAAATAGCAACAAGATACAAAGATCTCCAAGTATTTTTAACCTTTGGGAGTCATGATGCCATGACACTATTGGCTGGAATTATTCACTCTGTCATATCATAATATGTATGAAAACTAAATGTACTATGATGTGTAAGGAAATATATGTATCTTGCAAGAGAAAAAAGGCATATGGGAAACGCTAAACTACTTTTTCCTACATTTGATACATTTACACCCCACTGGTTTTATGATTCTCAAAAAATAATCACTTCCATAATTATAGGTCAACTCTTCTCAAGCTTTGATATTAGCAATTGCATAAATCACTACACGTCATCTCATAGATCTCGGTTCACAATTTGGTTTACATGAATGGTTTATATAGCGTGCGCGATTGTGATGTCATGTCCCTATGATCGTATAACGACTATTTACTGTGAACAAATACTTTCCTCCATGCTTATCCGCAACAGATGTAGCTACTTTTTCTCAGGTATATTCTATAATCTTTTGTCATACACGAATATCCTGCTTAGCAAATAATCATAAGCCAGCTGAGGAACGTCTAACAACTAAAGAATTGTATGGAAGATATGAACAAAGCATCGAATAGTAATTTAGATATAGAAATTATGCTACGTTGTGATATACACTATCTACATCCTCATCATCTTCTAGTGCTTCTACTATTTTTTCAAAAACTTGATAATCTGCATCTGACAAAGTAATCTCATTTTGAGGCAAATACTGTAAATCAGCATCGACTATGCTATATCACCTTGTCTCGAGTGCTTTTCTCACTGTAACAAAATTTTCACGAGATGTAATCACACGACACATTCCTAAATCTTCTTGATAGTCTTCTATGTCCATTGACATGAGATCCTCTTCCAATTGTATCGTATCATATGGTAATATTTCCCTATTTTCATTCCCTTTTACGATCTGGATACGAACTTTCCCGTTGAGGACAATTACTCATTTCAATCAAAACTGCCATGAAACAGCTCAAGGTTCAGCAATAGCTCATCACATTTTAGCAAGGAGCGCACGCACTACCGATGAGCTTCTATTTGTATTTGATACAATACATTTGATATATAGCGCTGATCATCCAGGTCAGTATCCCTCATACATTACTTCTTGAATATTTTCACCTCCTAGCTCGCCTGCTCACTTTTTGATTGCTTTCTCCACGACCTCTCTAGGAAGATTATACTGACGGGCCTTCTGAAGCATGAGCTCTAATTGAGGATTCATACTGGGATCCTTTCATCACTGACGAGCAGCAATTTCCAATAGCTTTCCAATCTTCGCATAATTTTTTGACTTTTCAGCATCTCATGCTGCTTTCTTGTTGGCTATACTATGTCGTCTTCACATTGTTATTCAATATTTATAATAAAACAATATACACCTTGCCAATAAGCTCGATTCTGTATTTGATAACATTTGTCTAATTAGCTTATAGCTAGTTTTGTGCACGACACATACATGATGTGTTCGCTTGCATATGGTAGGGGTTACCACTCGCTATCGCTATCAGGATAGCTGAGAAGAGGTATTATATTGCTATAAATCCTCACGTTGCACCTTTCCCCTGCTTTAGCGGGGTAGTTTTCGTCTCTGTGGCCCGTTCCTTTGAACTCTGCTAGGCAGAATAAATCCAGCGACGGTTGGTCGATACCATGTTTCGTATGTCGAGACTTTCCTCATAGTTACCTATGTAATCATCTTGACAAGATGTATCAAAATATAGTAGGAAACTAAAGAGCATTTTCAAGTTGAAAATCTAATTCCTATTAGTATACTGATTTGTCTATTTACACTCGTATGTTGATTATATGAAAACATTATTTACTGTAGCCTTGATTCTAACTGGTATCGTGTTTGTTGTATCAGTACTCTTGATGAGCCCAAAGTGATGACTTTGACTTTGAATCTGATGAGCAGCTGGGTCAAACGAATACTGAAGTAAAAAATCTATAGAGACTAGTTTGAAAAAGGCAGCATTGATCGCTGGTATCCTTTTCTGTATCACTGCTCTCTTTTTGCCTTATATTAAATAAAAATGCAATCCCAGTCACAAAAACCCCATTTAATGCGCCTATGAGTATATGTGCTAATTTTTATACGGGTACTATTGTTGTGTTACCTCTATTATCAATACTTAGTTTCTAAAACGGAAAAAGCTCCTACAAAAGGTGGTACTCTTGTGGAAGGTGTCACATCTAGGATAAGCTATATCCCCTATATCAGCAAATCTGTAAATGATAGATTTTATCAAAATCTACTATTTCAATGATGTCAAACATATTTCACAAGCTGAAGTAAAATATTCTATGAACCAGAATTGTGTGATGTAATTACCGATGACAATAAAACATATGTGGTCAGTATAGCATGAAGTGGTGGGACTTGGTCTGACAATACGCCAGTTACAATCGACGATCTCATTTTCACGTATGAAAAGGTACTAAAAGAAAATATTCGATCACTTCCACACGGTGAGGCATACCAAAATATAGGGATCCAAAAACTTTCTAACAACTCCATCAGCGTGACATTTTGACGCTCTAGTATAGAAAATATGGAATTCTTCATCAATCCAATATTGCCCTCACATATTGTATGAGACAAGGATCGAGAGTGGTATGAAACAGAATTTGCACAATCTCCCACAACAAATGGATGCGCTACACTATCCAACTCGCGTGATGCCAACAGTGTAATTTTTGATGTGCTATGATGTTCAAAAACACGAATTAGATATTATCAGGTGAAAAATACTACAGTAGAAGCGATACAACAAGATCCTTGAATTATAGACATGTATATAGGTGGTATTCAGATACCAAACTACAAGACAGGAAATGTAATGACCAACGACTATATATGACTCTTCTTCAACATGCAACGTGGTAAGTTATCTGTCTATGGAAGGAAAAATATGATTGCATTAGTAAATAAATACATATACCTTCCTGAAAACAATCTGCCTATCATCAAGGAGCATTTCTTATTCGAAAACTATCCTACTGACGTCAGTGACAAATCAACCATCAAAAACGTAGCTAGCTGAGAAAACAGCCAACCTATACGTCTTATATATTATGAGAAAGACCAACTCTATGTACATATAGTTAGTATCATCAAAAACATATTAGAAACTGAATGATTGATCGATTACTTTGAATTTGTGTGATACGCAGATGCGCAAACATATCTAGATGCTCTCAATTCAAAAGATTATGACATCACATTGCAAACTATCCCACTCTGAGTGAAAAAAGACATATCTTCAATGTTTCTTGTGGACTCAGCACTTAGCAACCCTTCATTATACGTAAATGCAAACTTAGCTAAACAAATTAGTGACTACTTTGTTTCACCCCTAAGCACACAATACAACATAAAGTGAGTTATAGCTAAACTTTATAGTACAGATATACCATTTTTCATCCTCTGAAAAAGCACCTCATTCATAAATATCAAAAAGGATATTACACTAGAAACCAATGGACGTTTTGATATAGCTACTGCAAGATACAAAGTATTCAACAATGCGATTTTGATTGAAAAACCACAGGTGACAAAAGGAGATATACTCAACGTACGTAGATTTTGAAAATTTATACTGTCAGAATTAGGATTTAAATAATAATCCCATCTATCATGAGCTACTCACTCACTATCTGACTCGAAATACATTGTAAACTACTCACAGATAGTAAAGTGTTTTGCCGTTGTCGCAATGAACAAGACTTTGACACGCTTCCTGCAAACACACATGTGTGTCCTGTATGTATGTGACTACCATGAGCGTTGCCTACTCTCAGCTATGATGCACTCAAAAAAGCTTGAGCATTGTGAAAACTCTTGTGATGCGTGCAACAAGACTCATATTTTGATAGAAAATCATACTTCTATCCAGATCTTCCTATGTGATATCAAATCACACAGTTTTCTAAGCCACTAAATATTGTATGAAAAGTGATTTTTCATTCGATTGATTATAGTACTTGTCACTCTATCGACATTACACAAGCTCATTTAGAGTGCGATACCGCAAAGTCAGCACTATTTGAGTGAAATACGCTGCTTGATTATAATCGTGCTGGCACTCCCTTGGTAGAAATAGTAACTGCGCCGTGATTTCATAGTATAGATGAAGTTCATGGTTTCATCAGGGAAATACAACGTACTCTCCAATACTACTCTATCTCTGATGCCGAAATGGACAAAGGACAGATGAGATGTGATGTGAATATTTCTATTAGCAACTCTGATAAGCTATGAACCAAAGTCGAAATCAAAAACATGAACTCAATCAGCGCTATCAAAAAAGCTATCGAATTTGAATATAAGAGACAATCAGACATATTAGACTCATGATGAATTCTCCAACAAGAAACAAGGTGACGAGATGACACAAAAGGGATCAGCTATACAATGAGAACAAAAGAAAACGCGTTAGATTATCGCTACTTCCCTGAGCCTGATTTACCTACAGTGATTCGAAGTACAGCATTAGACAATGAGGCAAAAAATATCACATGAGAAACCATTGCAGAAAAAATCATACGTTACAAAGATACATATGGGTTCAACAAAGAGTATATCAATGGGATATTATCAAACAAATCAATCACATATCTTTTTGAAACATGTGTGACAAAATGATTTGATCCGAAAACAGTAGCCAAATATATTGTAAATTATGTGCTCGCATATACCAATGTCTGAACACTACATATAGACAACACATCATTTTCATCTACAGAATTTATGATTTTTCTCGATCTCATACAAAAAAACAACACTCCAGATAATATTGCCAAAAAGATACTCACGACATATCTAGAAACACGAGAAAGTGTCGCAACAATTTTTAGTAAGTCATCAAATGTAGATACTAACATAGATATCGACACCATAATTCATGACATTCTCATAGAAAATGCAAAAGTAGTAGAAGAATATAAATGAGGGAAATCTACAGCAATAGGATTTCTGATATGACAAGCCATGAAAAAAACCTGAGGAGCGATGCAACCTCAGGCTATCAAGGAAAAGTTGGAGAATGCTCTTTCTATGGAAGCAATTTAGTAGGCACTCATGTATTGATCAATACTAATGGATTTTGCTTGAAGACATCATCTGTAACCTGGCATGGTTGCGTGGTTTTGTTGCCATCTGCGTCTGCAGCATATCCATCAAGCTGACACTGCCATCCAAATACCCTATTGAAACTGATATATCCTGATAAATCAGCCCAATTAGTACCAAAAAGTTTATTGATATGTTGAACTCTTTGAGCTGATGGTTCAAGTGCAGTATTGAGCGATGCTAACCTTCCATGTACATAATATTTATTGCTGATACCTGCTGGCACATCTCACGCACCCCATCCTAAAATCAATCCATTTACGAATATATTTCATCTAAGAAGAACTCCAAAGTTCAATTTTGTTCTCAATCACGTACCAATATCTTGCATCGCATCATATACCACACTAGCGCTTAGATCATCATTTGCTAAGAGACTTGTATTGTTTGTCGTTGCAAGCTTATAGTTCACATAAGACCCCTGGTATGTTGATTGATCTAGCCCATACATCCAATCAGGTCTTACTCAGACAGGAGCATCTTCTTTGGTATCAATTGCAATAGCATCAATAATTGGCTTCAACTCAGTCATTTTGTGAAGCATCTCTCACTGAGCTTCAAATACAGTAAATGCGTTCCCAGAATAAGATCCGTCCGCTACTCATCATGAGAATGTAGAATTTGCTAATAGTATATTTCCATTATCTACAAATATATTAAGCGCATGTTCATTTGAAGGTACAGATCATCGCAACACTACATTTCTTCCCCTTACTATAATCTCCTTTCAATGATAACTAGCCACATCCCATGGATCACTAAGATTTATAATTACCGGGTCATCAGCGCTTCATTCATTTACATCAAATTCAGTTCATCAAGCATCATTATATATACAAACGACCTTTTCTCATCCCAGTGCGATATTAGTAAAATCACCTCATTGATTATGTTTATACTGTCATCTACACAAATTATTCGCATTTTTTCTCAACTCATTGAGAATATCCTCAGAACTTATTACATCTGAAAAGGTCACGGATGAGGTAGCATTTGGATTACCAAGTACTGACACTCTGTCCTCCTCTGTCAATCATCATCTTGACAAGAGCACATTTCACAATACGCTTATATTCCATAGAGTATCTAATCATGCATTTGATCAGGTAGAAAGGTCATATACTCCACCAAAACCAGAAAGTTGTAATCAATTAGATCACAATCAGAATATGTTATTTATATTTCTTGTGATATCATTTTTGATAAGGTTCAATACCCCAGAGTGAGCTGCAGTGGGCAATACTCATCATACAAATCATATACCTCCAATATCATCATATACATACCCAAGTGGTGTTTGATTATTGAAATACTGAAATGTTTGATGGAATCATTCACTCAAGTCTATTCTATTTTGAGTATGATCATACATAAACCCGGCAGACAATGTTCCTGCTCAAGTCCATGTCCCTCATATATTTTGAGAATATGTGATATGACCATAGATACTGTACTGATCACCAGATGCATAAAGTGGCGAACAGGTCGTATACAACCCACCATTTATGCTCAAATTTGCATAACTAGCATCAAGTTGGACTAATCAACTTAGTGTCTGCTGATCCAATGGCCATAATCTTGCACCCTTTGCATTTGTATAATACAAACCTCTTACTTGTTTTGTACATGTTTTACTATGGAGTGTCGCAGTGGAGTCAGTAAATTGTATGTTTATTCCTCATGGGGGAAGTTGCCTTGTAGGTAACCAAAAGAATCCACCTTGAAAACTATTGATAGATATATCTGGCAAGGTAAAACTCACCGTAGAAAACTTATTCCTAATAGGGTCTCACTCAGATATCGAACTGAAGGTGAGATTGAATGCATCAGTAGAGGTGATTGCATAGGTTATACCTATCAATACTGACAATGCTAGAATTTTTTTCATGAGTGTTTTGTTTATGGTAAATTTTTGTACAAAAAAGATTATACAAAAAGTATATCTATTTCTTGATTTTGCGCAAATTTTTGACTAAAAAACCTCCAATTTATTGTAAATATGTGAAAATCTTCTCAATTATCTCATTATTTTCAGCTATTCCACCGTGTTCGAGTCACTTTTGGATATATGATTGAATCATCAAATGCTTCGCTTCCATAGCTGACAATCACTTTGCACGGAGATAAAACAACTTATGGTCATCCAAACGCTCTATTTTAGATCCATGAGATGCCTTGACATCATTTGAGCGCACATCTAGCATAGGAAGAGACTTGATCTGGATTTTTTCACCCAAAAGCAAATTTTCTTCTGATAAATACCCTTCAGCTTGGACAATTCATGGTGCAATCACTATGCCACCATTGACTCATGCCTTAGCATTATCTCCCAAAAGCGAAAGCGCGTATACATCAGCCTTCGAGTGAGATGCTTGAAGAATTACAGAAAAATTGACTGCACCGTGAACTCCTTTAGCTGAAACGACAATAATCGCACATGAGACGGTAGTATTTTCTCAGACCACCGTAATCTCTAAATCTAGATTTGCATTATATACTAAAATGAAAATTGATACGTCCAATCCCCCCACGATTGTGATGCTTTTTTTACAATCATTCCCCTCTATCTCATAGAATTGTTTTCCTGATTGATCTATTTTAACGTGCTCTGCCGACATTATACATCTTTTTCTAAAGTAAATCTTAGTACCATATTCCCATTGTATTCAACCAATTCAAATCGCATACCAACTGGCCTGGCTGCATATTGTGCATCACCTAGTCGCGTGCTTTCTGCTACAAACAGTGGCTTATATATAACTAATTCCTCTCCAGTTTCACTATGTTTTGCAATACCAACCACTTCATATGTATGATCATCTCATCATATAGATTTATAGTGGCGATATATAGCTCAGGTAGTGGGGTAATGCATTACAGTTCCCATAGTAATAAAACTATATCCTAATAGTCTCCCATTTTATTCTTTTGGTATCTACTGCAGATTTTAATAGTATTTCATTCTTATTCAACTGACTTTTCCCTGTCTTGATCTCTATGAACACAATTTGCTTCATTTCTCCAGTCGATAATCCGTCAAAACATATATAATCTACTCATTTGCCAAGAAATACCAAATCTTTGTATGAGTATGGGAAATTGGGCAATAGTGGTGCAATCTTTTCGCTGACATATCAAAGCGTGGTGGCTTTTGATTGATTGACAGCCTGCTTACGAGATGCTGACTTGGTTTGCAAATAATATATTTTTGCAATCATCCAACCAATCAGTGCTCACAAAAGGACACCCAAAACTACCCACATTATATTTTGTCACATAGTACTTGAAAATACACTATAAATACCTACATATAGTGGTATGTTTACATTTTGCAATACACTATAATGTTAGATCCTAAATTTATCAGAGAAAACGTAGAATACATCAAGAAAGTCTGTGCAGACAAAAACAACAATGCTGACATAGATGCTTTTGTGGCTTTGTATGATGAAGTCAGGCTTCTACAGCAGCAAGAACAAGACCTAAATACCCAAAAAAACCAAGCAGCAAAAGAACAAAATGCAGAGCTAGGAAAAGAAATAAAAAGCAAGTTACAAGAGTTGGCAGAAGTTCTCCCAAAAAAAGAGCAACAACTCAATACCCTCTTGTGGGCGATCCCAAATACGTATTCTGATGATACTCCATTGGGGAAAGACGATTCTGAAAACAAAGTAATGCACACATGGTGAACTCCAACTGCATTTGCATTTGACGTGAAAGACCATGCTGATTTATGAGAGAATCTTGATATACTAGATTTTGAAAGTGCATGAACTATTTCATGATCAAGATTTGTTTATATCAAAAATGATCTTGTGAAGTTGCAATTTGCAATAATCCAATGGGTGATGGACTTACTTACTAACCAAGAAATTATCGATGAAATTATACAATCAAATAATCTGAAGGCAAAAAACACTCCATTTAGCTTAGTACTACCCCCATTTTTCATGAAAATGGAAGTAATGGACAAGATGGGAAGACTACACCCAAAAGAAGACAGATACTGCTACGAAGAAGATGGGATAGTATTAAATGGCTCTGCTGAACACGTATTATGACCTCTCCAAATGGATAGAATGATTCCTGAAGAGCAACTCCCTATCAGATATTTATGATACTCTACGGCGTTTAGAAGAGAAGCGGGAAGCTATGGGAAAGATACCAAAGGTATGATTAGACAACATCAATTCGACAAACTTGAAATGGAATCATTTTGTCTTCCAGAAGATGGATTGGAAGAGCAAAACTTCATGGTTGCTATACAAGAATATATGTTGCAAAAACTTGAAATTCCTTATGAGGTGATGATTTGTTGTACATGAGATATGTGAGATTGCGACTATCGTCATATAGATATCAATGCTTGGATTCCTTCTCAGTGAAAGTATCGTGAAACACATAGTGGAGATTATATGAGAGATTATCAAGCCAGAAGACTCAATATCAGGTACAAAAAAAATGATGGAGAAAAATGATACGTGTACATGAACGATGCAACCGCTTTTGCACTTGGAAGAACAATGGTTGCTATCATTGAAAATAACCAGCAAGCTGATGGTAGCATCAAAATCCCTACCGTACTTCAAAAACGAGTAGGGAAAGAATTCATTTCAAAATAATCATCATGGAACATACATTTGAAACAGCTTTCCACCGCTTGAAAGCTATACAACAAGAACTTGCGCAACAATCTATAATCGATATAGATCAATTGCTTGCACTTCAAAAAGAAGCAAAAGCATTGTATGAGTATCTGCAAAAGCGCTTATCTACCACTCCCCTAAACCATGAGAAGAAAGAACAATCATAATACCATGTACAAAAGTTTATATATCTCAATACTCTTTCTCTTTTTTTGCATATTGTATATCGCATTCTACATATATCATGAAGCAAAAGAGAGAAAACAAAACATTGTCTTTGTAAATCCTAAGGCAGCACACAGCTCTATAGAAGCCAATACCGAATCTGCTACCCTTCCAAGATGAGTGCAACCAGTGAATGACATACAAAATACCATTCGTGAAGTATATAAACAAAGTATGCAACAACAAAGCATATGGCATGAACAAAATTCATCCACAACATTCTCGCCAGAAACCCAAATAACTATGTACTTCAAGGAGTTTTATGGAGATGCACAAAGTATGGAGAGACGACAAAAACATAAATAACTATTTATATTATCACACTTCACAATGCCTGCATTCTCAATTTGAGCAGTAAACATCTATTGGTATGGGCTTTTCTATTTCATCACATGTTTAATCTGATACTGATTTTTGTGGCGAGTAGGCCAACAAAAACGATTTGAGGATCGTCCATGAGTACAAAAACTACTGACTAAGTGAATTGATGATCTAATCCTACGAACGATACTTTGAGTCCTTGTATGATGAAGATTATGACATGTATTCCTCTACGATTGGGCATACTATAGCCAACATATATGAGAAATTTTCGCAGTTTGGAAGTGAGGCATGTCATTCATAGGTTGAATTATATGAGTAATTATTGCCATTTTTTATGTAGAAAAGAGTTTTAGACTAAATAGGAAAGAGCTCTTTATCGTTTTTGATCTTCTTTTATTGGTTATCCCTATTTGAATAGTTCTATGAAGAATTGGAAACTTTCTCAACCAAGAGCTGTACTGAATCATAGTTCCTGAAAGTCTGATGCGATTGAAATATTTTGACATCACCCACATATACACCAAAGTAGATTCATACCTAAGATTCAATACCAACTTCATAGCTGCATTTCTCGAATGACTTGTGACATGGATAATCTGAATCACGATTCTCTTTAAACAATTGCGACAGAAAAAACGACAGCCAGGAAGCATCACTATATCATTTATATTTGTCTATAGTGTAGCTAGGTTCATGATCGAATTCCTCAGAGAAGACAGTTCTCTCGAATACGTATGACCGCTCACCACTACACAACGATTTATGGTTCTATTTCTGATATTCGGCTTCGTACTGCGACATTTTTACAAGAAAGATTAGTGTTGACTAAGCGCGTTATTTATATATAATAAGAAGATGTGTTTTATCTTTTATGATAAATAATGGGAATTACCACCATGACTTGAGATCCATGAGAGTACTATAGTCCAAAATCTCCAGAGATACAGGAATTACTGCTCAATTTATCCCACCGGCCAAAAGAAAATCCTCTTAGCGCAGATCATATGGAGCTAGTATCAACTATATTAGCAGATAATGAAGCAGCTGCATTGTACCAAAACCTCTCTGATGTAACCAATGATCAAAATTACTTAAATAATGAATATTTAAGAAAACGAGCAATATTAATATGGAATTATAGAAAAAATGACAATGAATATCATTCATGACCCATGTGATTGCGAAATGTCGATTTAGCAAATAAAAAACATCGTCGCCACCAAAGACCTTCTAAGCCCCAAACCCCTTCAACTTAATCTGCTCTACAATAGTCGTATCGCCCTGTGATACGATTTTTCATTTTTCCAAAACATATACCCAATCGATTGGAATGTACTCCAAGATTGTAAAGTAATGCGTGATTACGATGAAAATATTTTCTCATGAGTTGATTTCTTTCATCAATGATGCCACTGCCCTAAATGCATCGACATCGAGTCAGCTATCTACTTCATCCAAAATGATGATTGAAGGTTTCAGAAGTCTGATTTGCAGTATTTCAATTTTTCTCCTCTCCCCTCCTGAAAATCATACATTCAAATCACGCCACAAGAATTCCTTATCAATATGGAGCTCTTGTAGTAGTGGTTCTATGATCTTTTTGAATGACAAAAATGTTTCTTGCTTGCCATTTTTTGCAGAATAAATTGTTCTCAAAAATTCGAATAGCTTGATGCCTTTTATTTCAGGAATCGTTTGAAATGCTAGGAATATTCACATCTTAGCTCTCACATCTGGTGCAAGTTCTTTGAGACTTTCTCAATCTAGTACCATATCTCCCTCTTGTATTTCATATTTAGGATGTCACATCAATGCCAACGCAAATGATGATTTTCATGAACCGTTTTTTCATAGCAAACAGTAGTTTCTCCCCTTTTCAAATTCCATACTAATATCGTCAATGACTCTTTTTTCATCGACAGACACTACTAAGTTCTTTATTGATAACATAGCAAAATGGCAATATAGATAAACTGTGGTTGAATATAGGGATTTCCTGCACAGTTTCAATATGCTTACTTAGCAAAGATTCTTGAAAATATAATATTGAGTTCTTCTCTTTCATCATCAAAACGCGGATTGCTCTTCCATGTAGCAAAATCATTTTGGAAAAACTGCACAGTCTCTTCCAATCATTTCTCATGCATTCATAAATATGCTTCGATATCTCATTGTTGTAAGATGAATATATGTTTTTTATACAATTCCTCTATAGTATGTTTGATATCATCTCGATGTTTTGGCTCACGAGATTTTAAATACTTGATAATGTTTTTATACTTTTCTGATTTTGACATATATCAACCATATCCGCGTGAACGTCTCATACGGTTTTCATAGTAGTGCATATCGATTGATTGATTACCAGTATCCTGGATATTGTCCCAATCTCAAATAAAATAACTCTGTATACCAAAGCTATTCAAAAACTTTTTTCGGCGTGCATATCATCATTTGCCGTTGATATTCACGATTTCATAGTCTTTTATGATCAGGTTCCATTCTTCACTTTGCTTTGCTAAGTATTGTAAATAGTTCCCAAATGCAAATTCATCTGTTTCTCATTCTACCATGATGATTTTCTTCACAAAAAAGATTTTAGCAGTATTGGTAAACTTTAGTATTTGCATTAGTTTACTAGCATCTTCATTGTAGTGCTCTCATGGACAAACTACACGAGTCACTCACCTATCATTGTGAAATCTGTAGACATGCTTGATATTTTTGTCATTTATCATCAATGAAGAATGAGTCGTCATGATACATTGCAGACCATAGGTATTTGAGAGATCCTCGATCAAGAGCAAAAACTGTTTTTGCAACTGAGGATGAAGATGAAGCTCAGGCTCATCTACTACAAGAAGTCATCTGTCCAAACCAAATCCATATACGGCACACACGATACCAAACATTGATTTCTCACCAGCAGACAGATCATCCAAATAATACCTTACTCACTCATTGTCTACAAGCAAAAATCTATAAGTAAACGGCACATTGGGAACAACCTCTACCAAAAATGTACGACGAAGATATTTTTTAGAAAATACTACCAACCTGTTGAATGTCTCACAATCATTTAATATTTCTGGCAATTGTTCATTGGTAGCATTTATATTCTTTTGATATATATGAAGAGCAATTTTTTTCTTCACATATAGCATACCTATCAGATGATCTTGAGCAGTTTTCACTGACGAAACTGTGGCATCTTGCAACGTGAACATCAAGCGATCATTTTCCTCATGACCGATCGTATATGTGTCATTGTAATGCAGCAGATTTCTATATGATCATATGGTTGCAAATGTCGCATGTAGCACATGCCGATGATTTTCACGTCATGGCTTGATAGTATTGTGGATCGCTATACAATGTTGCAAAAGATGAAAATACTGGAATACATCATAGATAAACTTTTCCATTTCAGACGCATTATCTTTCAATATTATCGCATCATTTTTCTCAGTATCAATCTGTACCTGACATGTGATAGCATCGTACGAACCAAGGTAGTTTTCTAATCAAGTATATGAAAAAGTATAATCAGTTGATGAGTAGGTTTTTATCAACCCATTGAATTCATTTTGATGATCATAGATAAACTGCAAATTTGCACGATCGTGTTCGTTTAATGCAAATGTGATACATACATGGCTCGGTTTTCACTGTCATGTCTTGTTTTGATGCAAATTATGTATGCGTAGTGGTTGATGATGAATTATTCTTTTATCAGTAAGTGAATGTAGTATCTCTACCTCCTGAGCGTTACAAACAAATGGTTGAAAAAAAACAGAACTACAGATCTGTTGTATTATGTCCAAAAATATACTCTTTCCTGCTCAATTCGGTCATATAAAAATATGAATGGTTCACTGCTCCTCTACATCAAATTTTACTCAAGGAGCTGTTTGAATATCATGAATGTATGGGAATGTCGCTAAGTTTGATATGAGTACATTTGCTAATTTCATACCTCTATATTATAATAAATATATATCTATGCAACTTTTCGCATTCCCAATTTATAAAATTATGGTATACTATTGCAAATTAAAAAAATAGATGCGTTGCCTTAGAACACATCTATTTATCATACTATAACAAAGAAATTATTTCTTCTTTGCAACCTTCTTAGCTGGAGCTTTCTTTGCTACCGCTTTCTTAGCTGGAGCTTTCTTTGCTACTGCTTTCTTAGCAGGAGCCTTCTTTGCTACCGCTTTCTTAGCTGGAGCTTTCTTTGCTACTGCTTTCTTAGCTGGAGCTTTCTTTGCTACCGCTTTCTTAGCTGGAGCCTTCTTAGCTACTTTTTTTGCTACTGGCATTATAAGAATATGTTATGATATAAATAAACTTTTTCACAGCTGAATGCTTTTCATTTTTCAACAAAAAGTTTTCATTCATTGCTCGATTAATATTCTTCGCGACATAAATTGCAAGTGAAAATAACTATGAATTGATAACTCTACGTTTATCATTTAGTATATAATAAAAAATATACGATAGTCGCAATTTTGGTATAGCACTAAGATAGCGCTTCTCGACTGGCAATTATCGCTGCAGTCTCAGTACGCAAAATATTTTGTCATAGAGATATTTTTTTATGATCAAATCAAGAAAAATATTTTTCATCATCTATTCATCGTCATCATTCTGGTCATATGAGAAAAACTTTTTTGTGGTTTGCATTTTCATCTATATAATTTTTATACTCTTCTCAGAATTGATGAAGAATATATACACTTGATCAATTGATATATTCATCAATATTTGTAACAAATAAGATCGATGGAACTACAGATCCATACGACTGTTCTGTAGCTTCTAAAGCTATCTTTCTCAGCCTTTCTATTTTTTTCTCTGGCATTTCACGAATTTGAGAATACTGCGAAACAAAGAAAACAATATGTTGCATTCATAGCTCTGTACATTTTTGTACAAGCCATTCACACTTCTCAAATTTATTGAGCATTGATACCAATAAATATTTTTGATTATCACTTTGATCAACTTCTTTTGTTTCTATGATATCTCATACAAGTGTGTCTCTATCAATTTGTGACAAGGAAATTAAAAATCTAGTATTGTAATTTTGCACCATGAAGTTATATCAAACAGTAGCACGCAAAACATTTTTCACCTGGTGATAAACTCTTTCATCCCTGATAGTGATAGATTTCCCTTCTATAGTGTATGGTGTGATAAATAGTTGCATATATAAAAATATCAAAATAAATTACTCCCTCCAATTGATCTCCTTCAATCCACGCTGCCTCAGATATTCATTGGCTTTGCTAAAATGTTTGCATCCAAAGAATCAACTATGCACAGAAAACGGTGAAGGATGCGATGCCAACAAAACCATATGTTTGCTCTCATCAATCAGATAGCTTTTTGCTTTTGCAAAATTTCACCACAACATAAAAACTATGTTTTCTTTTTTATTGCTCAAAATGTCTATAACCCTGTCAGTAAATTTTTCTCGTCATATATTTTTGTGTGATCCTGGCTCTCCGCTACGCACCGTCAATATTGCATTCAACAACAATACTCATTGCATTGCCCAATGGGTGAGATCGCCATTTCTCTTAGACATATCTACTCCTAAATCGCTTTGCACCTCTGCATATATATTTTTCAAAGAAGGTGGTAGTTTTACACCTTCTGGGACACTAAATGAAAGTCACATTGCTTGACCAGGACCATGGTATGGATCTTGTCACAATATCACAACCTTCACGTCATCAAACGGCGTCAGATCAAATGCTTTAAACAATAGACTAGATGGTGGGAACACAATATACTTTTGTTTTTCTGCCAACAACTGTTCCTTGATAATTGAAAAATATGAGCTCGAGAACTCATCATGCAATACCTTTTTTCGACTATCCTCTATCTTCACATCCATCAATACATAATATACGATAAACTAAGTAGCCCTTCTCTTTCCTTCTGCATAACAACTCCCGCATACAGACTCATATGTAATATTATTTCCATCTATTGCAATTTGGTCTCATGAAAATATAGGTGTGCCATCCAGAATTCTCATGTTGCATATAGCTTTTTTACCACAACGACAAATTGTCTTTAGCTCTTCAAGCGTATGCGCCAATGCCAACAGTCTTTCAGATGCAGGGAATGACTGCAAAAGAAAATCGGTTCTTAAGCCATAACATATCACTGGGATATTGCGTTCTACTGCGACCCAAAACAATTCATCTATCTGTGAAGGCATCATAAATTGTACCTCATCAACCAGTATACAATCTACCTTGGTGTGTGTTTGTATATACGAGTCTATGAGTTCTATTATAGCATGGTTACGATCTATCAACATATCTACACGCCTAGTCACTCCAAGTCTAGAGACGATATTCATATCTCATTTAGTATCTACCTTTGGTTTCATCAATACTGCGTGCATACCTCTTTCTTCATAATTATGAGCTACTTGAATAATCGCAGTAGTCTTTCATGAGTTCATCGCCCCATATCTAAAATAGAGTTTTGCCATAGTTTCAGATATACATACACGATATAAAACTAATATCCATAGAATTGGATTTTTGCACGAGCTAATCTACGAGCAAATATTTGTTCTGGCATCTCATCCCGTAAATATTTTAATAACTTATCAGCGCCATTCCATATCAGCAACCACGATGCTGGCTCTCCTATCACTGTAATCATTGTAGTATAAAAATATGCAAATGCATATGTATGTAGAATATAACTCACTATGATTCATATGAGAATACCTCATAGAACAAATCATCGACCGATTGAAATATCTTTGCGATAGAGCTTGTCTTGCTTGTGGGAATAGGTCAAAAAATAACTATGGAGACGTTTCTTGATAATCTCTTCATCACTACTCTCTCTGACAGCTTGAGGTATCATCAATCTAAGCTCGACCACCTCGCTTCACTTGTCCATCACTATTTTTTTACACTCAGAGAGAAAATCATCAGAAAGAGACCTTTCAGCATACTCTCTTGGATCAAAGCTAGAAAAAATGTCTCCATAGGTATCCAATATCAAACTCATTCTCCCTTCTTTTAGTATGTTTTTGTTTTCTGATATATTTTCCTGCATCCTGCGAATAAAAGTAAAAACAGATATACTCGTGATATAGTGATACACAGACACTTTGCAATCAAAAAAACCATATCCTGTAGATATGGTTTCTCTATGATAATTAGTATGTAGAGTCTTCTCATTGTTCTTCTATAGTCATTCCAACAATTGCTTCATCTTTTGACATGCCATCTATTTGTGATTCATCTTTCACGGCATCTCTATTGATATAAACAAACATTGGCATCAACATTGGTACACGCCCAATACCCTTTTCTA
Organism: Candidatus Absconditabacterales bacterium; assembly: GCA_039809345.1. Classification (GTDB taxonomy): domain Bacteria; phylum Patescibacteriota; class Gracilibacteria; order Absconditabacterales; family Absconditicoccaceae; genus JBDHUW01. The sequence goes on from JBDHUW010000002.1 coordinate 125,164, forward strand.
TGAACCCACTGAGTTCATCCTTGATCAACTTCAATATCATCTTCACATCTGATGTCTGTTTCAAATGCACATAATATCTCTTTTTCACAAATTCAACGATATCTGTATGTACTCTTTGTACTTCTGATGAGTATACAAATCATCTTGATTCAATTTGTACATTTCAAACGAGTTCTCTCGTCTTAGTGTCAATCTTGAATATCAATGACAATACTCCATCCTCTGCCATGATTTGACGTGCTTTGATCACGTATTCTCCCGAAAGATGTCACATTCCAAGGCCATCAATCATCACAGTATCTAATTTCATTTTCTTATCAGCTACTTTCACGCCATCATCATACAATTCAATCACAGCTCCATTGTCTATCAAGAATATCTTTTCTGAAGGAATTCACATTTCCATCACGACATGCTTGTTTGCATTTCTTTGAATTGGTTCACCATGGATAGGTACTACATATTCCGGCTTGATGAGAGCTGTCATGATCTTGATATCTTCTTGATACGCGTGTCATGATGCATGGATATCTAGATTTGAATTTGTGATTACTTCAATACCATGACGAACAAAATCATTCATCATAGAGATCACTGCTTTCTCATTTCCTGGAATCGGTGTAGCAGACATCAAAATCTGATCACCTGGTTTCAAATGTACGTATTTGTCCTCATTGCGAGAGATACGTGTCAATGCGGCGAATTCTTCTCACTGTGCTCATGTACAAAGCACTACTACTCTATTGTCTGGCAAGGTATTGATTTCATCTGACACCTTTCTCACAAATCAGTGTGGCACATTGATATATCACAATTGTTTCACGATTTCAATATTGTTTACCATAGAACGTCATGATACGAAAACAACTTTATCATACTTTGCTGCTGCTTCAATAATCTGAATCACACGTCCAATATTCGATGCGAATGTCGCGATAATCAATCTATTGTTAGTATTTTTGATAGTTGCTTCTAGGTTTTGTCCAATCACGCGCTCACTCGGAGTACGTCAAGGCTTCATAGCATTTGTAGACTCTCCAAGCATCAATCTCACTCATTCCTGACCGATACGAGCTATCTTAGCCATATCTGCTGGCTTATCAATTGCAGGTGAAAAGTCAATTTTGTAATCTCAAGGAGTCACTACAAGTCCTTTTGGTGTGTGTATAGCAAATCCAAGTGATTCCGGTACATTGTGGTTTACGCGAAATGATTCCACGGTAAATGCACCGAATTTTAGAATATCTGTATCAGGGTTGATTACTTTGTATTTTAGATTCTTGAGGAGCTTAGCTTCTTCAAAAATCTTTTTGATCATAGCAATTGTCAAATTTGACGCATAGATCATAGGATATCACAATGCTGGCAATACGTGCTTCAAAGCTCATATATGATCCAAGTGACCATGTGTGATAATAATTCATTTAATTTTATCTCTCCTTAGTTTGAGATATGAAATATCTGGTATGATATAATCAATACCAAATACGTCACCACCAGGGAAAACTAATCATGCATCTACTACAAGAATATCATCCTTGTATTCAAAAAATGTCATGTTTTCTCATACTTGCTCCAATCAACCAAGAAATCATACTTTCACTGGTAATTCACCCTGCTTTGGGGTAAAGTCAGATTGTTCTCTTACTTGTTCTTGTTTCTTGACAGCATGTGCTGATCATGTAGCTTGCGCTTGTGGTGTTCTAGGTTTATAAGTTCTTTTTACTATCGGTTGTTGTGTTTTCTTTTGAAAATCGATAGTAACATTCGTAGAAATAGAAGATTGTTCCATATTTTGTTTCGTAATATAAATAATAAATGTTCGACTTGTGAGAATTGAGATTATGGTGCGAAAATCACAGAGTACCATGCATTACACCAGCTACTGAGCATTTTCTTCGTACATACATTGCTGAGAAGAAGCCACAATATATTGGTGAAATTTGAAGTGCTGTATGATATAGTGCGATTGCAATGGCACAAACTTGTGCTTCACGACACGGTCAGATTCGAAGCATTGAATATTCATTTCCTGATTACCAGCGTTGTCTACAGAACGCATGGCAATTTAAACAATACAATATAGTCTTTTATCACGCTGATGGTAATACCATAGACTATGCTACATTGAGCTGAAAGAAAATGAATTTACTCTATATTGATGGTAGAAAACGTGATTATCTATCGTACCTTCTAGGCGTCATCAATATCGTGGCTCCAAATGCTACAATCATCTTCGATGATGTAATCAAGTTTGCTCACAAAACATCTTCATTATACGAATTTCTTGCAGAAAAGCAAATTGATTATAAAATTCATCAATTAGACGAAGATGACGGCATCATGGTGATCGAAAATGCAGGTTTACAACTACTCAATTGCGCTTAAATCTATTTTTTCTCATTCTAGCTCCATCTTATCAAGCATCTTTGCTATATGCTGATTGCTGAATATTCGGTAATCTGCGTTGAAATCCTCATTGTTTAATGCATCTTCTGTTTGCACAAAAGCATATGTTTTATTCCCGTCTTTGATCAAATAGTTCAATTCTCATCACTTTCCTGCTGAAACATCAAATGAAACTCCCTTCAAATCATACTCTCCAGGATAGTCGATAAAATTGATATCGTGATCACCATAGTGCATGTCATCTCACGTTTGTAGCGCTAGAGAAATGTACTCTTTTTCTGGCTTAGCATCAGTCATTACGTAGAATTTTTTGTTGATCAGGTATCCGTTGTTGTGCTTTGTAACTAGTATACTCATCGTATATATATCATAAATAGATAAATAGATTTATTGGAAGAAGTTTGGATTTATCAATCTTAGTATAGCTCACATCATTCATAGCAATGCAAATCAGATTGCCACTTTTTTAATTTTTTCTTTCCCAGCCGCAGCATTTCATCATGCCCACTGCACTCATCATACCACAATCATAATAAACGAGACTAGCAATATAACGGTAACCAACATCCTCGTAGCCACACTAATTATAGTAGGGAACGCACTGATCGCTGCTGTATCATTGGGATCTGCCCCATTTGTCTTTCTTACACAATTACCAATAAACGGCATAGATGTATTTAATGGGATTCATTTATCAATATACTTACACTGACAATACGAAGATCACTTTCCTCTTTGAGCTTCACACCTTGCAAAGTTACATTCACTTGCTGTTTTAGAATCAGTAAAGAGAGATTCGCATGAATATGAGTTTGAACATGAGGGGTCGGTAGCGGGTTTAGCGGCACAGTTTTTTCTTTTTTCTTCGTCTGTCATTGTTCTAGTATTATAGTCACTTTTAATAGCAGCTTCCCTATCCTGACATGCTTGAAATTCTTGAGGCGAATCAATAAATGCTCAACACGGATCATTGGCAAAAGCTATTCCATCAGACAGTGCAAGCAACACAACCCCAAGAAGTCATAAAAGATACCTCATCATCAAATATATATAAACGATAAATCTACAAACTATTTATCACCTCCTGCAACATTTTTCCATCGACCACAGCTTTGTGCTCTGCCATGATAGCTTTCACGATCTCGCCTCTTTGTCTCGCTGCATCTGTGATGCCCAAATTTGCCACAGTCTTTTTCACTAGTGTCTCCAACTCATCTATTGGCATCATAGCTGGCAAATAGACATTCAATATATCGATTACGTGTTGTTCGGAAGCGACATCATCTAGTTTATTCGCTTTTTGCAAGAAATCAATCGCTTCTTGACGACTTTTGATTTCCTTTTTGATCAATGAGATGACCTCATCATCACTAAGCTCTCTTTGTGCCTCTATCTGTTTGTTTTTTATCTGAGCAATCATGTAGTTGAGTGCGTTTTTCTTTGCATCCTCTTTCGCCTTGAAGGCCTCTTTCCAATCTGCACCAATCTGATCTTGTAGCATTTTGCACTATCTATGAATAAATATGATACTTGTATAGCCAGTTTCTTGGCTAATGCAAGACGTATATATAAAAAATCTCAGCCCGAAGACCGAGATTTTATTGCTGGAGAGGAGACTCGAACTCCCAAGCCGAAGCATACGCACCTCAAGCGTACGTGTATACCAATTCCACCACCCCAGCATAGATATGCAATGTCGACAAAGGGCACATTTGCGTGCCCTCTATCACATCTTGTACAAACGATAGATTATTTAGCTTTTTTAACTACTGCCTTTGTTTGATCTTCTACAAGTGCGTATACTCATTTGTCTACTCTTACAAAAAGGTCTTTAAACTTTTGGAGATTCAACAATACTGTATTTGCGCTTACCATCTTCTCTTTCAGAAGTTCCTTTGAAATCTCCTTCACGCTCATAGCTCTGCCATATTTCTTCAGAATACGAACGATAATCTCTTTCACTAGACCTCCTTCATGGCCCCATTCTCTCAAACCATAGAGACCGAGACCCATATTTACAAATGTTTGATTATTTTTTACTAGTTCATTGTGGATTGTGTTCACTTTCACAGGCTTTGATGGGAACCATTCCACAATCTTAGCAGGCAACTCTTGGAAGTGCATTGGTTTATTGATTTTTCTCAACACATAGACAATTTTCAATTTTATAGTCTTTGGCCAAACGTCTGTAAACGTCATCAATCCCACCTTACCATCAAATACCTTCACCCCTCTGATTACATTGAAGAAGTTCATGTAAAAGAGTGTGTTGTTGAGGAAGTCGATAGTGTTGTGTTTAGGATAGAACTCATTTTTCACTTTTTCAATATACTCATATACGTCCTCACTTTCTTTCTTCTTTTCAAAGTAATTTGTAGTCCACATAGTCATTTTTGTCAGGAGATCTTCAAAAAGCGGATCTTTGTAGAATGACTTTTGGAGTAGTTTATTTCTTTTTAGGTAGTTGATATCGAAATCAGAAACGAGAATCAATTTCAATTCTTGCGAAGAGAATTTGAACATGTTTTTGTTTACAATCTTTTTCACGAGATCTTCTTCAGAGAGCAGTCCACCATGACTATCGAGTATCTTCTTCGCCTCCTCAAGCACTTTCACGTACTTATCATTTCCTACGATCAATCTTCTGAATCTCATCAAGGCTTGTGTTTCGATCTGTCTTACCCTCTCACGAGTCATGTTGTAATCCACCCCAATACGTTGTAGAGGGATCTCTTTTCATGTGAGGAGACCGAATTTCTTCACCAAAACCAATTGTTCTTTTGGTTTGCAATATTGAAGGATGTCTTTCAAGTTGGTAGACTCAATATCTACCTTAATTTTCTTGTCATCCATCTTTATATTAAAATTCATGATGCTTGCACGAAGATATAAAATGTAATGTCCCATTGATACTCATTTGCCATTTCTTGTCAAGTGGTTTTTGCATTCTGCAAATCTTGATACTAATAGACGTTTTATGCCCCTATCTTAAAAACAATTACGTCTCCATCCTGCACTATATATTCCTTTCACTCTAATCTCAATGTACCTTTTTCCTTTGCTCATGACCAACTTCAAGCGATCACGAAATTGTCATATGATACCACCTCTGCCTTGATAAACTTTTTTTGGAAGTCCGTGTGGATGGCTCAGGCTGCTTCTGGCGCCGTGCTATTTTTCTTGATTGTCCACGCCCTAGTCTCTTTTTCTCAAGTAGTGAAATAGTACATCAATCATACTGTATCATACGCCAATGAAATCAATGCATCCAATGTAGGTATAGCAGTAGAGCCAAACTCTGCCTCTACATACTCTACTCTTTCCTCAGGAGAAAATCACAACATTTCAGATTCGAGCTTTGCACAAACTATCGCTACAGGACGTTGTAATTTTTTCTCATACTCTTGCTTAATCCTATCTATTGCATCGAAATCCTCGGTCCCTACGTTGATGGCATACACAAATGGTTTGTTGGTCAAAAGATTGTAAGGTTTCAGCAATATACGTTCTTCCTCAGACAACTCCTCTCGCACAGAATAAGCAAGTCATCAAGCCATCAAAACATCGAAAATACGTTTCATAGCAGGGAAAAGCTTTGAAGCATCTTTGTCTCACGTTTTCGCTTTTTTCTCCATCGCTGGCAGATGACGTTCTATTTGTTCAATATCCGCCATGATCAACTCAGTATTGATAATCTCTACATCACGCATAGGATCTACTCCTCATTCCACATGCACCACATCTGGATCACGAAAATAACGCAATACCTGTACTATCGCATCCACTTCTCTGATATGAGAAAGAAATTTATTTCAAAGTCCCGCTCATTGAGACGCTCATTTCACCAATCAAGCAATATCTACAAACTGAATAGAGGCATATATTTTCTTCTGCGTTTTTGAAATCATCGACAATGTATCTACCCTAGCGTCTACCACATCTACAATTCCTACATTTGGCTCTATAGTACAAAATGGGAAATTGGCAGCATCTGCCGCATATGTCTTTGTAAGTGAGTTGAAAAGAGTCGATTTACCAACATTCGGGAGTCAAACAATACCTATTTTCATAAAGCATAACACAAATTAAAGTAGTGCTATACTATATATTTGTCAAGAAAATACAATCTATGATTGATTACTCATCAACTTCATCATCCTCGCGAGGATTATCATACGGAGACAGCACATCACCACCAGAAACTTTATAAAGAGCATTCCTCATATCTCACGTATTAAACTTTCAAGACTCATACACTACATGATCTACAGCTATTCAGTCTGACTGCTTAGTTTGTGCCCTCACAGCACCTTGTTGTTCACGAGATGGCACATTGTGCTTAGTGGTATCAGCTGTCAACACATCATATAGCTCTCCTTTTTCTTGTGCCAGTGCCTTTTCATATGCGCTCTTATAAAATACTTGTAATTTTTCATAGATAAGTTTACCTGATTTTTGTCGTCTTTCTTTGTCTGTCATTTTTTGTACCTCTGGCTGTGCCATGACCTCTTCACGAAATACACGAAACTGCCGTATGAGCCTATCTACAAATGATGGCTTTAGTACATTACAAAGCTTTTGGTATGTAATCTTATTCTCTTTAAAATACTGAGACGGCACAAACGCTTTATAATTGTCCTTGTTTACCCATGTAGGATCTTTATTTATCCAGTCACAAAAAAGTGCTCATATAGATCATGCATACTCTCTTTCAAATATCTCAGGAGTGACACCTCTTCCTTTTAGTCTATCATTCATGATTATAGTATACTAGTACTACCCCCTCTTGTCAAATCTTTTCACTTGAAAATAACATATTCATTCATACATATAGGGGACATCTATTATTTCATAAACAAAACGTATGATTGTGCTTTTTGAGATTGTCAAAACCGTATTCTTCTTTCTCTCGGTAGTCATGAGCATCTTCTACCTTAGAGGGTACTATTTTTTGACCGATTCTGCGTATACGGCACGAGGAAATATTCTAATGCCATTATACCTAATCTTTGTATGACTAGTATTGTGATACGCCGCTCTCCTGTTCCACAAAACAAAAATTGCAATGCCGTTGACGCAACAACATTGGACAAGATGATTTATAGGATGACTGATAGTATGAATCATATTTGCACTGCTTTATATTTTGGCTCGCTAGATTAGTATGAAAAAAATAGGAATAGCGCTCGTGAGTCTATGCACATTGGCTCTCAGCTGATGTGGCTCAAGTTCATGAAACCTCGTCACTGTACTAGATTACAGCTTTGCATTACCAACGACTTTTCAGTCGGTTTCATCAAGTAGTTTAGACCAAGTACAGATAGCAAACAGTGTGATCGCAGCTCGAAGATCATCAAATGACAGCATTGTATTCTCTGAATCTACTGCTGCAGCAAATACGAATCTGAAGCAGTTTACTCAAGACTCACAAGCAAGACTAGGACAAAATCTTATATGATATAAAAACTGAAAAATTAGTGCTGGATCATTTACTTGCAATGGCGAAAAAATACCTACATACAGGCATACGTTCCAGCAAACGGAGCTACAAAATGCCAACAATGTGATGCTTTACTATGATCAACTCTATTTTATTAGAGACAAAAACATCTACATTCTCTCACTTGCACAAAAAGAAGAAAAATCTATATTCAGTAGTATATTATCTTCCTTGTGATGTACATCACCTCAAACTACTACCTCTTAATTCATCTTCTAATCTCCCATGGCAACTACAAAATCAGAAAACATCGTCTTGTGAAGCGAACCAAACTATAATTCATGATGGCAAGTCCTTGCTAAATTAGCAATCGGGTTCGGCATTGGTATCGTGATTGCATTCCTCGTGTTCATCATCCTGTATATGGTAAACTCTATGATGACACAAGCGCTACAAAACAATACTGGTTCTACGTGAGCATCTACTGTGAATCCTCTGATACCATTGATACTTATCGTGATAGCTTTCATAGCTACATTCATAGGAAATGTGATGTTGGCATGAGTATACAATCTTTTTTACTCTACCAAATACTACGATTTAGGGAAAATGTTTAGCAATAGTCTTCTTTCAAACGTGCTTATCTTTTTTGCTTTCATACCCCTCTATCTCATCTACTACAATGATATCAATAATCTATTTATGGTACTCTGATTTCATGTCATATTTTCAATTTTCATTTGCTATACTCACGTAGAAATACTTACCAATCCAAATTATAGTTCTTCTCATTTGATGGGGACTACGGTATGAGTGGCTGTGGCTTCTATGCTATTCATCATCGCAGAAAATGCATTGTGAGACAAAGACAAAAATGGGTATATAGTTCTCATTCCCCCATTCATTTGATATATTTGTATTCCATTCTTCCATGCTTTGTGGGAAAAAATATACTACAAGTTCTATGAAAATGGGAATGATTTTCTCTATCTCCCTACCCTACAAGAAATCAATCAACAAGAAGTGATTACCTCTCAAACCACTACGAACAGCGACATCACAGTAGATATTGATTAATCAGCTATGCAGTATACATACAAAAATTTAGCATACATCAAAATTATTTTATGAATAGTGATTATCATCACTACGCTTTTCACGATAAATGTAGCATCGGATGAAATACTGTGAGTGGTGTTTTTGCTACTAGGAGTATTTTTGCTATCTTGGTGAGTTGGATATTTTATATTCCGTCTCATACAATACGCACTCAAACAGTACCACAAATATGAACATGAAAAAATGACAGAGGCATACAAACTCTCTTTTCTGTTTAGTTGCTATGTCCTTACCAATATTATTTTATTGATCATGGAGAAACGAAGTAGGCTTCTAGGGATCAATCTTCTTATTGGGTTCATCATAATGCAAATTCTTTTAGTGTATGATCGCGAAGACAATGACAGATAATCTTACTCCTGAAAGCGAAGTAGTAACCACATATGAGATAGTTGTAGAGCAATTACAGACAGTCTTTGACCCCGAATTCCCTCTTGTAGATATCTATACAATGTGACTGATTTATGATATAAATCCTGACGATGATCAACGTCACATCATCATCACTATGACGTTCACATCGCCGAGCTGCCCAGCTGCAGAGCTTATAGAACAAATGATCAAGAATGCTGTTTCTGAAAGGCTTCCTACCTATACTCTAGAAATCATCATCGTGCGAGACCCAGCATGGACGTACCACATGATGAAAGACGAAGATCTCAAAAGGATGTTTGAGTAACTATTTTTTGACACTCATGTGTACTCACTGAATTTGATGTTTGCGCATACTTTCAATGCGGTATTCATATAACTCATCTTCAAGTGTTTCTCATTTCACAGGAATTCTTCCACGCAAATCTACCAAATACCCTCCAAGCGTCGTATACGCATCTGACTCCTCCAGTGGTTCTGGTAGTATTTCGTTGATAGTAGAAATCGATACTTGTCATTGGATTACCCATGTCCCATCTTCCAAGATTGTATATGGTTGTTGCTCTGTGTCATTTTCATCTTGCACATCTCAAATCAACTCCTCTACTATATCCTCCATAGTCACCATTCCAATAATTTCTCCAAACTCATTTTGCACCAATGCTATATGAGAATGCATTGTTTGCATGTCATGCAAGAGAGATTCTATACTTTGCGTCAGTGGTACTACATGATACGGACGAACTATCTTACGAATTATATCGTGCGTCACCTTTCATGTGACAAAATAATGCATCACATCTTTTGCATACAACACTCATATCATATTATCAAACCCATTTTCATATATCGGATAACGTGAATACCCTTCACGAATCATGTATTTTACAATCTCTCAGCTATCTCGAGCCATATCAATTGCAGACATTTGCTTTCTTGGGGTATAGATATGTCTCACTTCACGATCATCAAAAGAAAAAACATTTTGAATGAGTTCGTTGGATGAAGGCTTCAATTCTCCATGCTCTTCAGACTCAGTCAACAAAAGTTTCAGCTCTTCTTCTGTATGAACATCAGCTACCTGTATCGCATCTATACCAATGAGTTTAAGCAAGAAACGGTATATCTTTTGCATCAACCAAATCAACGGTCTCAAAATCCTATAGAGTATCTTGATTGGCTTAGCGCTAAAAAACGCATATTTCATAGGGTTTTGTATTGCCAAACATTTTGGAATCAACTCGCCGATAATCACTTGCACCATGGTGAGCAGTATAAACGCAACTGGTATCCCAATAGCCTGTGCACTCTCATCCGATAATCCTGTACTAAATAAAGAGAGAAAAGAAATGACCATGTGTCAAACAGATTCTCATCCAATTCGTCCTAAAGCTAAACCACAAAGTGTAATTCAGAGCTGTGTAGTTGATAAATATGTATCAAGCTTTTCCAATATTCACTGCACTAATGCCGCATTCTTGTTTCACTCTTTAATTTTGATGGCTAGTTGGGACATACGAATTTTCACAAGAGCAAACTCTGTAGCTACAAAAAAACCATTCACTAAGATAATAATAATTGTCAGTATAATTCACCAATTCATCACAATATTTCATATAAAAAAGAATTTAAAAAACCCAAAGGCTTCCGGAGCCATTCGGGTTTAAAGCAGTAGATGGTAGAAAACTTTCATGAATAACTGATAGGAGTCCATTTGTATAATAATATAACTACACAATTATACAAATCCGCTTATCGATTGCAAGTTTGCTGATCTACGATTATTTTTCATCCGCATCAATCACCTTTCCACTTTCTGGAGGTGTAGCACCTGTATCTTCGATAATTTCATCTGGATTAGGATTCGCAGCAGTGTTTTGTGCATTGTACTTTTGGTACAATTCATAGAACTCTTTGTGGAATCTTTCCATTTCCTTGTCAATTTCTTCTTTGGTTACATCTGATTTTTCTTTCAATGCCTTAGCTTCATTCATCAACGCAGTGATTTTTTCTTTTTCCTCTGCAGGTATCTTGTCGGCATTATCTTTTTCCATAGTTTCCATTTGATAGATGAGAGCTTCTAATTTATTTTTTGATTCTACGAGTTCTTTTCTCTTGCGATCATCTTCTGCAAACTTTTCTGCATCCATTTGCGCCTGACGTATTTCCTCATCTGATAGTCAAGTAGCTCCTTGAATCACTACTTTTTGTTCTTTACCAGTAGACTTTTCTTTTGCTGAAACATGGAGTATACCATTTGCATCAATATCAAACGTCACCTCAATTTGAGCTTGTCCTCTACGCATAGGAGGGATACCCTCTAAATTGAACATACCAAGTGATTTATTATCTTTTGCAAATTGTCTTTCTCATTGAGTCACATGAATCGTCACTGCGGGTTGATTGTCAGATGCAGTAGTATATATGTTGGATTTTTTTGTCGGGATAGTCGTATTTCTTGGGATCATCGCATGAGCAATACCTCATTCTACTTCTACTGCCAGTGACAATGGCGTCACGTCCAACAAGAGAATATCTTTCACATCTCATTGTATGATACCACCTTGAATCGCAGCACCTTGCGCCACTGACTCATCTGGATTCACAGTTGCTTTAGCTTCTTTCCCAAATATTTCTTTTACAATCTGATTTACTTGTGGCATACGAGTAGACCCTCACACTAAGATTACTTCATTGATATCTGATACACTTAGTTTTGAATCTGCCAATGCGGCTTGTACTGGTCTTTTGCATCTTTCAAACAGATCTGCACAAATCTTTTCAAACTGCGCACGAGTCAATGTTTCTTGAATATGCAATGGATTACCTTCTATCGTTGTGATAAATGGAATATTGATGTCTACTGCATCTATTTGTGACAATTGTTTCTTAGCATTTTCTGCTTCATCCTTGATACGTTGCAAGGCCATAGGATTTTTTGAAAGATCAACTCCGTTTTTCGCTTGGAAACCAGCTATCAACCAGTCCATGATGCGTTGATCCCAGTCTGCTCCTCACAGATGAGTATCCCCTGAGGTTGATAAAACTTGGAATGTACCTTCTGCTCAAATTTCAAGCACAGTCACATCGAACGTACCTCATCCAAGATCAAAAACCACGATCTTCTCATCCTTTTGCTTTCCTTCTCAGTATGCAAGTGATGCGGCAGTTGGTTCGTTGATGATACGCTCTACTTTCAATCACGCAATTTCTCCGGCTACTTTGGTAGCATTTCTTTGAGAGTCGTTAAAATAAGCAGGCACTGTAATCACAGCTTGTGTAACTTTTTCTCCAAGAAATTTTTCACAATCCTCCTTGATCTTTTGCAAAATGAATGCTGAAATTTGTTCAGGCTTATACTCTTTACCATCTACTACGATAAGCACTCCTCCATCAGTCCCTTCTTTGAGACCATAAGGCACAGATTTGTCTTGATCTGTAAGCTCTGAATATTTGCGTCAGATAAATCTTTTTACTTCATACACCACATTTTGTGGCTCCAATACAGCCTTTCTTTTTGCAAGTTTACCAACAAGAAGTTGATCTCATTTGATATATACTATCGAAGGAGTTGTTCTTTCTCATTCAGCATTTGCAATTACTTGTGATTTATCTTGTAGGAGATATGCCCCACATGAGTTCGTAGTTCCTAGGTCAATTCAAATAACTTTTGGCATTTTTGTTCTATATATAAGATAAAAGTTAGTAGCACGTAGTACAATATAGTGCTTTTTATTTTTTTTGCAAGAGAAAATAGCACTATTTTTGTTTCGGTGCTAGATTATAGAAGCGTTACGAACAGAAAAGCAAAAAACTCCCTCACAAGGAAGGAGTCTTCATAGTAACTTTCAATCATTTAAGTTTACATGTTATTTTATAGTTTCTGATTTTCTTTCTGCTTTAGATTCCTTACCAGCCTTTTCTCATGATGGCAAACTCTCTGATTTCATTTGTCATTGAGCTTGTCTATCCACAGTATCTTGCTGTGCGAACATCAGTTGTGCTCTCTTTTTACATGTTCAGGTTGCAGATTTGATAGTTTGAGCATGAGTCTGCATCATAGTAAGCAAAGATGTCTTGTTGCTTATCAATACAGATTTGAATCAGTCACGGAAAGTTGTAAATTGATCCGTCTTCCCTTCTTGCACATACTCAGAAAGAGAATCTCGACTTCTATCTACGATTGTATTTATAAGATTCAAAGCGTAATCCAATGACTGCCCTGTAGATCCTGTACCTACTAGTGACCTAGCATACTTTCTTTCTACCAAACGAATTTGTAATCGCATAGTATCCAAAGTGTCTTTGACATCATCACGGTATTCAGCCACATAAAGGTCTTTTTGTATTCATTTGTTTGCTTCCCAAAATGCATCCCATGCAGCCTTGCGAGCTTTCATATTACTTTCTGCCTCTGTACGGATAGTTGCAAATTGAGTCTTACACACATCATTTTGTGCTTTCGTTTGCTTAATTTTTTCTTCTATCTCCTTTTTTGCAACATCCTTTTTGGCTTCCATTTCTTTTTTCTTACCTTCGAACTCGGTCTTCTTGGTCTCTACTTCCTTCTTTTTCGTTTCCATTTCTCATCTTACTGCTTGCATACTTGTTTCAAATTTTGCTTGTATAGTTTTCTTTTTCGTTTCTAGATCTGCCATAAGTTGTTTTTTCTTCTCATCAAACTCCGCTTTTCTCGTTTTTTGTTCTTCAGCGCTAAGAGCATTCCATTCATCATAGAGAGCTTGCTTTGATACTTCAAAGTCAGCCATAAGTTGCTTTTTCGCTGCTTCATACGCAGCCTTGATCTCTTTGATCTTCGCTTCCATCTCAGCAGCCATTTTCTGTTTCTCAGCCATCTGAGTTTCCTTTTGTTGTGCAAGCTCTTTCTTTTGCGCTTCATAGTCCTTCTTCTTTGCTTCATATTCTGTTTTCTCTACAGATTTAGGTTTCTCCGTCTTCGTTTCTCATTCCATACCAAATACTAAAGATCCAAGTGCTAACGATGCAGTTAATGCACCAATCAATACATACTTTTTCAATTGCATATGTGTTTTTACTAAAGGATAAAATACCTGATATCAATATAGGTTACAGGAATCAAAACAAGAGAACGATGTATCTTTGATATAATGATGAGTTAGCCCAAAGTAGGAAAATTTGTATATAATAAAAAAGCCCGAGGAGAAATCTCCCGAGCTCATTCATACGTTACCCCTCCTTTTAATACAGTTAATTAATATACAAGAACAAATAACTATTTGCCCTTTGGGCTACTGCATCATAGCTGATTCCAAACAAACCACCCCACTGTATTTTGGATGATTTTGAGGAGAATGTTTTGAGAAAACCATTTTCACTCCTGATACACTCGTTGGATTCAAGGCTGTAACCATTATCAGCTATGAATACTATTCCCTTCTCTTGATCCAACACAACTCTCAAAAAGTTTGTGACTATGTCTGTATGGCTTTTCACCAACACATTGCTTACTTTAGGGAACGTAATAGTCACTGCACTACCCCAATCATTTGTCTGAGGAAGGTAGTAACCAGTCATTATAACTTTTTGGGATGTGAATGAGGTAGCATACATTGCTCCATTGTTGAATTTACTTATCCCCAATGACATAGTGCTACTACCGATTTTGTAATCAAAGTTGACAGTGGGTAATCCTCCAGGTAACCTAGAGGTAGTGAATACTTCAAAGTGTCCTCCACTTGTCACTGGCATAGGCCTGTGATACTTAGCTGGCAATGATGGACCAACTCCAGCCATTACAGTTAATCGGCTTGTGGGAGTATATGTCCCATACATAGAAGCTGTACTAGCCCATGTATCTGTCCCTTTGTCATACTGGACGAAAGCAAAGGATGAAAGAGTGAATTTATTCATTGTCTTCCAGTCTACTTTTGCTCCGACCCTTACATTTACTGGAGAAATCACTTGCTTACTCTCTACATCATATGCCGGTCCAGTAATCATACCAGCATAGAGTTTAGAAATTACAACAGCTGAGTCCTTGGCGATACGGTTAGTGTCTACCTGTGCATTTAACACTGTTGATGTTAATGATCCTATGATGCTGATACACAGCATCAGAATTGATGTATTTTTCATAATATTTGGTTTTAATTTTTATTTTGTAGTGATATTATAGACCATTCTCGTGATTAGTCAATATAGCTATATTAAAATATGTTGTTTGAGATTTACAACAACCAGAAACCCTGGTTATTTTTGACAAATTGCAAGGTTTGATATATAATTGGGTATGATAGATGTATTACAACAATATTGATTTACAGAGAAAGAGGCTAAGGTATATATAGCTGTTTTGTCATTGTGAAGTGCTCCATGAAGTACGATAGCCAGACATGCAAATGAAAATAGAGTGACCGTTTATACGATACTTAGAGACCTTGGCAAAAGAGGTATCATCACGCATATTACAAAGTGAAATATGAGGTTTTTCTCTGCAATTTGACCTGACATACTGCTCAAACAGCTAGAGGAAAAGTATCTTCTGTTCAAAGAAAAAGTTCCCTACCTACTTGCAATGACGCAACAGAATAGCGCAAATGCAAAACTCACATTCTATGAATGAGAACAGTGAATCAAAAATATGTATAACGATCTCCTCTCTTCCAGTGTCACAATCAAATCTTTCTTATGATTAGATTATTCACATGCAAAACACCTAATCAAGTACTTACAAACAGTGTTTGTACCTACTCGTGTAAAAAACAATATTCGAGCCAATGTAATTGCAAGCAAAGGAGTACTCAATGAGAAATATGCCGGAATAGACAAAAAGTCATGTAGAAAGACAAAGATTATTGCACATGCAGGATTTATACTTGATGGAGAAATTAATATTTACTGACCAAACAAAGTATCCATAGCAACATTTGCCAACAATGCGCTTTCATGAATACTTATAGAAAGTGAACAACTATACACATCACTACATAGCATATTTACTCTTCTATGGGAAACAGACACGTAATGGATTGATGAAAATGATTACTAGAGCAGAAAACATTAATCAATAAAAGCCATGATCCGCTGAGTATTTTGCTATCCTCTGCCGGACACGATGGATCATTGATGTACTCATGGAATGAACCAGATGATACTACCTGAACCAAAAATGGGACATATCTCTACTGCCAAATACCAAATACATGAATATATCAAGAGCATGTTACAAATGCGGAACTTACTGGAATCAAAAAAATGCAATGAGTACGAGAAAAGGTGGTAACTAAAAACGATACAGTAAGACTTTGGGATATATGATGAGGCGATGGACACAAATTTTGTACTTTCATGAATGTAGTATGACCTGAACACTTTCAAGGCAAGAAGATTATTTCAAAAGATGTCAGTGCAAGATTCATAGATGAACATGTGAGTAAAATTCAAGGATGGGGGGAAGAAAAAGGTATCTGAATCAAAACCTGATGAGTACTAGAAGATATGCAAGACAACAAAGAGATCATCATACAAAAATGAGAATGAAGAGCATTTTTCGTTTGGTGATGAACAATTTGCAACTTGGTAGGACATGAGCAAAAAGTAGCGTTCCTAAAAACTATGATATCAGACAAGGTAAGAGATAGCGCTGATATATGAATGACTGTACATATGGAACCAAATCGTAATCAATCCCCTGAAACATACAAACAAGATATTGAAAAACTGCTATGTTGCTATGGAGCATATCTACCAAATAGCCCATACTTTGACAAAGAGCTTCATGAAAAAATCAAAAACTGGATCATGAGTTGAATATCACACTATATTTGAAAAAAAAATGCAGAGGCAATTTTCTTTGATGTAAAACGAGTGGATCTAGGAGAGCAAGGATGAAGAATAGATATCTGAGCAAAAGTAAATAAAGCTATCACTATCAATACAGGAGAATGACCAAAATACCTGAATCCATGAGATTTCATCCTATGAATATCATCCTCTCGCCTCTCGGATACAGAACGAGCAAAAATAACGAAAGACGCCTGAGCCACTGAAAAAAATTTTGTAACAGTAAACAATGAAAGAATCACTCACCTACTATCAAAGACCTATAATCCTGAAAACGTCACACCAGCCATGGAGAAATTAAAAAAGAATATCAGAAATGCAATCATATGATGAGTAATGGGATTAGCGACATTCGGTGGATGATGGTATCTGTCACAAAAATATCAAAAAAAAGAAAAGGAGGAAAAATTCATGAAAGCGATAGACGAATACTGAGAAAATTACTGATCAAAATCAATTGCAATGCTCTGATGAGATGCCATAGATTGAGAAGGATTACTTACGACCTGGGATTACTTTGTAAAAAGAGTATTTCAGAATGAATATAGATTACAAGAAAAGGATTTAGAAACAATCAAATATGATTTTCTAGGATGGTATGCAGAGCAGAAAAGAAATGGGAACTATGTGAGCTATTTGACCCAATTAGATGGGGTAAACTATACAGATATGATTATGATTTATATATTAGAAAATAAAAATAGAATCAAGTTTAGTCTAAATGTAGATGTCCAAGATCGTTATGGTCGGCTTACAGAATATAAAGACATCTTTATAGATAATGCTAAGCACGATTATGATCTCACTATCGATGAAAACAAAGTTCAGAAAATGGCTAAATCTTCATATATAGACTTGGGGAGCATATCATTTTACAACTATTTATATAATACGTATGATTGTAAAATCATATATAAAAATAAAACTCCTGTACTCATAGCAAGTGTAAACGGCAATCAGGAATACTCAGCAAGGATTTGAAAAGAAGTAGCTCAAAATCTGTTATCTATACAATGAAAATATAGGTTAAAGCAAAAAATTGATGAGTATTTACATAAGTATGTAGGCACTTTAGACAATCAAACATTAGACACTATAATGGAAAGATTATCTACCCTCTCCATGCAAGGTATTGAATTTCACAGTGAAAAATACCGAGAAGGTGGAAGACCATATGACTACAAGTTAGATTATCTTCTACATACATTCTGCCCAGATATACTATGAAAACCCCAAAATATTGATTACAACTACTCTATGTTTAATATTAAATCACTTATCGAGAATCTACGTGATGATGTAATAATACAATGTAACCGTTTTCTACCAAACAAAAAATGGAGTGAGAGAGAGCAAAATCTTATTCTTTGAAGAATTTTTGAGATCATGATATATGATCCATATCATAGAGATATCAGTGGGGATAGCAAAAGTTTTATAATTACGCACTATCGCGAACTCTTTGAAGGTACATCAATACAATTGCCAGTTCTATGAGCTAAGAAATATGAGAAAGATAAAAATTTAATATATACGCCTGTCATCAATCGTGCTACCTGAATTGTTATTGGCTTCCCTCATTGAAAATCAGTACAGTATGAATCTGGCGCATACTCTAAATCACATGTGGAAAAAGATACAGACCATTGAAACAATAAATTTATTTCAAAAAAAGTATGACCGGTCTATTGGTGAATTCGTAATGAGTGAGATAGAGGCAGTATGCTATATGCATCATTGGTCCCATGGGGTCAGGACGCATCTAAGAGCATATATTTGGACAAATTAATTGATATGTTTTTAGCAGAAAAAGAAATCTCAACTACTCCAGAAACAAGAGAGGAAGTGAGACAAGAAGCATGAGTCTATCTAAGTAAACCCAATACCTATCTTGCTAAACTTATGATTGAATGATGGCTTGAAGAATAATTATTTTTTTACTTTCCCTTGATCTAGATAGATGATATCGTCTGCAAACTGCAACAATGTTTTGTCATGTTCTATCATCAAAATAGTATCTCACCTATCCAAGAATGATTTCAAAACCATGAGAAGCTTTTCTATATCAGAAGGATGTAATCATACTGTAGGTTCATCCAAGAAATAGATACTATGTCATTTGTACTGTTTCAAAAGATGCTTCACTAATTTGATACGTTGTGATTCTCATCATGAAAGTGTGTGAGCAGGCTGTCACATACGCAAGTATCATAGTCCTATATCACACATGAGTTGTAGCTCCTCTGCTATAAATTCTATGTCCTTGAAAAGCTCCAAAGCTTGATAGACATACATGCTCAGGATCTGTGCAATATTGTGTCCCTTCCAGTTAATAGAAAGAATTTCAGATTTATATCTATTCCCCTGACAAAGGTCACATGGTACATATGTATCTGGCAAAAACTGTAGCTCAACTTTTTTGTATCCATATCCCTCACATGCAGGGCATGCACCTTTATCCGAGTTGAATGAAAAATGCCCAGCATTGAAGCCGAGAAATTTCGATTCATTTACTCCGGCAAAAATCTTGCGAATATTATCAAAGACACCGATAAATGTTGCAGGACAACTACGAGGAGTTTTACCAATACTTGTTTGATCTACGTAAACTACATTGTCCACGCTGTCGTGTCAGGCAATAGTTTCCACTCAAATCGTTTTATAAAACTCTTGCAGTGCAAGATTTTCCAATGTTTCATACTCCTCTCTTTTCATAATAGGAGATGCGATGATTTCATTCCATGAAAGTCATCTCTTGAGCAATTGTAATCTAATATATCACTGTATGAACTTCTGTTTCTCTTCGAAAAATGAGAACAACGTAGAAAACATCAATGTGGTTTTCCCTGCTCCAGATGGTCAAGTTATAATACTAAATCATCACAAACGAACATTCACATCTATGTTTTGGAGATTGTTTTGATGTGCCTTTTTGATCTTGATCCATTTATCTTGAGGCGTATGGTCAAAAGTCATCTGAATTTTCTTTTTTCATGTCACATACTGAGCTGTCAAAGTGTCCGATTTGATGAAATCTTTGTATGGCCCATTAAATAGTAATTTACCTCCAAAGTCTCATGATCATGGTCATATTTCAACTACCCAATCTGATGCTTTGATAAACTCATCATTGTGCTCTACTACGATGATCGTATTTCACATATCTTTGAGTGTTTTGATCGCAGCGATAGTACGTTGTACCTCTCTATCATCCAAACCAATTGTCGGTTCGTCAAGCACGTACATGATACCCGTCAGTTTGTTTCAAAGCTGTTTCGCCAATCTCAAACGTTGGATCTCTCATCATGACAATGTATCTATCTGCCTATGAAGATTCAAATGTCACAATCATAGACTCCCTATAGTTTGTAATCTATCCAAAAGTGGCGTCATGATTCTATTGATCAATTCAATAGGTTTCTTGGTGTTTTTTTGAAACAATGCCAATGCATCCACAAGCTCATCTATGCGCATTCTCTGCAAATCATAGATTGTATACATACCTTCTACATTATCTGTGAAAATATTATGTGGTTGTTTTTTGTGATCTCAAGTATACAAAAACACATACATCGACTCTTTACGAAGCTTAGCTCCGTGACACTCTGGACATGGTTCCATCTGGAACATAGCTTGAAAGTCCACACTCAGCAATCATTTATTGTATTGATTAGTCAAAACATCCTGAATACCATTATAATATGTACTTGTGTACTTTCATCACATTCCCAAACGGATCAATTCGTTGTCCCCATTGATCACGACTTCTTGAAATCGCTTTGGCTGATCTTTCCAAATAAGGTCTTCATTCATGCTATATTTTTGTGCTAGTTTTTTCAAAATAGTTTGTCACAAAACGCTATCACGCCATGGGATAATCGCCTTTTCATACTTGGCTGTAGGGTCTATGATACGATCCATGTCTACTTTCAAGACCTCACCCAGTCCATGACAATGCTGACATGCTCACTCCCCACGGTTGGGAGAAAAATGCTGTGTTGTGAAATCAGGATATGAAATATCGCAATCTGGACAGTAGTTTTTGTCGGTGAACCATTGGATAGACTGAGAAATATTGAACACATCTTTGTCCGTTGCCTTAGAAAGTGAATGGTCTCATTCGAGCTTTTCACCAAGGACTTGATAGACTCCAAATTTTTTGGTCATAGACAAGATTTTGATAATATCCTCTCTAATTCTTCATAACTTTTCATCATCTATTGTGATACGATCAAATATACCGTACACCCTCACTGGGAAGAATTTCTCCGGAATACGTGGCGATTCCAAATAAAAATATTCAATCACAGATGAATCTTGTGCAGTAGCAGCATTTTGTAACTTTTTCTTTTGCGTTGCTCTCGCCTTCGATACAATATTTACAGTTGGGCTATATGTTTCTGGTTCATCTATTTCTTCATCGTCATCATCTACTTGCTTAGCATCATCCTTTCAGCCAACCATACCGCCCGTCATCACCAAATATCTCGTGAATCCATCATTGTTTTCTACTTTGAGTCTATTCTTTTTCACAAACTTCAAAAAATCTCTTTCATCATCAAACTTACCCGCCTCTTGAACAAGATATATTTTTTCACCGAAATATTGTTCTTTCAAACGAGCCACAATTTCATCTATCCCCTGTGGCTTGATCATCTTTCCACTCCCATAACTATAGATATCTCACAACTTAGCATACAACAAACGCAAATAATCATCTATCTCTGTCAGTGTCCCCACAGTAGAACGCGCATTACCTACACGTTTATTTTGTTCAATCGCAATAGCAGGTGAAAGGCCTCTAGTATAGTCAATATCTGGTCTTTCTCCAAGATTAAAAAACTGTCTTAGGTAAGAAGAAAGTGATTCAATATAACGGTACTGTCACTCCTTATAAACAGTATCAAAAGCAAACGAAGACTTTCATGATCATGAAACTCATGCAACAGCGATAATTTGTCACTTAGGGATTGTGATATCAATATCTTTTAGATTATGCGTCCTGATACCACGAAAAATGATTTTTTCTCCCTCTGGTTCATGGATATTTGATGCCAAGATCTTCTCTCACGTATGCTTCAAAGCAGCGACATCTACTCATGTTTTACGAGTCGCTCTCAATGATTCGGTCGCTTTCACCTTGGCTCTCACGCGTTGTCACTTTGTCGATGACAAAACAACTCATTCTCACGCTTTCTCCTCCTCTGCTCTCGTCGTTGCTTTTTTCTTTGCTGGCATATATGTACCATGAAAAATAAAATAATTATTTAGTATTACTGTTTTGGAGAATAAATGCAAGTAGGGCGCAACAAAAAAATATTAGTAACCCCAAATCCCCACTACACCACATAATGTACAGCTGTCTGCATATCTATCTCTTCTGGAGATCGGTTTCTGCCGTATGTTTGTAATCATGTGATTTGAGTGATAGGGATGATGAATGATTGAGAAAATGATTGATATGTTTGTGAGAACATTTCCATGAAGAACTCATTTTGCACGATTGATGAAATCAAAAAGATGTCTCATTTCGTATCATATGAACGAAGCCAACGCATGAGCATATCAACATAAAACTGCACAGACTGCTCTACCAGTCATTTTGCATATGCATTCGCCTCTAATGCAGATTTTGTCGCATCGAAAAATGGCTCTATATTGTTTTCAGCATAGATATCTTTCAATACTTGTCGTCACAAATCTAGGACCTCACACGTTTGATACATACCGTTTTTGAATAGAATACGTTTTGTCTGATGTTGTCAAATAGAGAGTAATGTCCCATTTTGTTTGTTGAGAGATTGTTTGATATGGTGAAGTGTAAAAAAAGAGGAAGGATAGATTCTAACCTGCTCTATATCTCTTCCAAATACGCTTTTTGCTATGTATCGATCATCACGTTTCAATGCGATGATATGCAAAACAAAGCGAATATCTCCCTTTTCGCCAATATAATACTCTGCATCCTTCCCATTTATAGTGACACAATCGATATGATAAAAGAGCTTTTCTGCATGATGCCCTCCATATTTTTGTAAAATAGGTTCGATTGCTCCATACATATCATTGGTAGTACATGGCTTGATAGCACAAAAAGCCGCAGGAGTCGCAAATCGAGAAAACCTTTGTTCATCCAAAAGAAGAACCTTCTTCCCTGACGTGTTCATATTTCTCATCTTCAAGAAAAGCTGTCTAAGTGATCATGTACCACTAGACGACTGTGTTGAGTGCTCTCAAAGCAATATAGTATTGTATAAGCTTTGCTCTGTACGGTATAATTCTTGTAAAACAAACATACTATTCTATATACGCAACATCTCTTGTATTGCAATCAAAATACACTATATTTTTTGCATGTACACACTATTCCCATTCATTGGCAGCGCCTTCGTGTTTTTCATGATTGCTGTGGCCGGCATAGAGTTATGTAAAAAATGGAAGATCTTGGATAGACCATGACCAGATGTTCCCAAGAGAGACCGCGTACCAAACATGCAAGGGATCTTTCTGATTCTTGGGTTTTTCATCACTACTGGGCTATTTTTCCCATCATACTATCAAAACAAAGCATTTATTGGACTATTTGCCTGAGGAGTATTTATTCTGATTTTTTCATTGATAGACACAGCATTGGAAGCCTCAGGAAGAAAATGAATCAAGGCGAAATATAGATTAGCATTCCAAGTGATTGCTTGACTAATAGCATTTGGCATATGAGGTCTCAGTATCAGTGAGTTTATGGTGAACTGAAATATTACTCGAGCGATACCATGATTCTTGACGTTGATATTAACCATCCTCTGGTTTGTATGATTTATGAATGCGATCAACCGAATAGACTGAGTAAACGGATTGGCAAGTGGTACATCAACAGTCTGATTCATCACAGTATATTTTCTTCTCCAACATGTTGTCATCCCACACTATGCACACATCATATCGCCTGAGCACCTAGCAACATTGGTGATGACGACAAACATAGCTTTCCTGCTAGCATTGTGATGACTCCTCTATACTACGATAGAATATAAACCAATCGGATTACTAAGAGACATATGAATAGTATTCTATGGGTATGCATTAGCGTATTTGTCATTGATGTGATGAGCAAAAATCGGGACACTCCTCGTAGTGCTCTCTCTCCCTATATTTGATGCCATCTGGGTTTTCGTAAACAGAATATTCATCATGAAAAAAAACCCGATGAAAAAAGATTACTCACACTTGCATTATAGACTGATGGCACTAGGACGAAATAGGTCTGAAGTAAGACGGTTTGTGCGATGATGGTCCCTCTTTTTCATGATTATCATGCTCCTCCAGGACACCAATAGAATAAGTAAGGTCATCATCTTCTTGCTCATGGCAACCATTTTTTTTGGAGTAAATATATATTTGTTTTGGGTGAAGAAGTTACCGATGGAGTATAAAATTTCTCGTCAACCTGAGTAAAATAATATGTTGCATTTGTACATACAATGTATAACATATGTATACTAATTTATATACTGTAGCAATACCCACATGGCTCTCACAAATGATACTATCGCAGTTAGACTGCCTAGTAAAATCAAAAAAGATGCAATGAAAGTTGCTGAAGATTTAGGCATATCGCTTAGTGTAGTGATCCAAACATACCTCAAAAAGTTTATTGTAGAAAAACATATTATTATTGGGAATCCAATAGACCATGTTTCATATTATCAGAATAATGAAGATTACGTAGAAGTGAACAGCTCAGCAAAAGAAGTTGCGTCATTTTTACGTAGTAAGCAAAAAAAATAATGAAGCAACGACAAAAGTATCTTGCTTGACTTTCTCCAAGTCGCCAACAGCAGATGTTAGACGTGATAGATATGCTTATAAGCGGGCAATGGTCATCTCTTGATATACAACAGCTTCAAGGAGAAAAAGATACTTTTAGATGTAGAATATGAGTCTTAAGAATAATATTTTCTGTAGCTAATAGCGAGGTTGTAATTAGATATATTTGACCGAGAGGTGATGCGTATAAATAAAACATTATGGCATTTTATGGTTTTATTACCTAAGAAAAACCTTATACTGTAGTAAATGAAACTCCTCTCCTTCTCATGCCACAACATATGACCATTCCTAAATCAGACCATCTCTGTGAATTTTTTGGATGGAAAATATCTGATCAAAGCACCAATTGGGTCTGGGAAAAGTTTTCTGTTTTTTGACTGACCAGTGTTTGGATTGTACAAATATGCTGATCGTCAAATGCTTTCTGCCAAAGCCGAAGAGGGATATATCAAAGTATGTTTTGAAAACCATGACAATATTCTCGTATGCGTTAGAGAAATTACCAGAACCAAAGCTGGGAATGATGCTACCAAATCTTCGCTCTACAGGCTGCAATGAGAACTAGGAGCTATTGAGGAATATATTTCACCGCATGAGGTTTTGACATATGAGAAGGATATAGTTTCTGACATACTCTTACATTTTCCCTATGAGCGCATTGAGTGCAAAAATGAAACTGATGTGCAAGAATCTCTCAACCAGTTTATAGGTCCTCAGGAGGTGTTTTTGTCGACCTCGATGCTTCTGCAGTGAAGCGAAAATGTCTTTGATCTTGCTCCTAGCGATAGAATATCACTGTTCAAGGAAATATTCTGACTCATGAGCATCGATAGCGCCACTGATAGAATCAATGATGAGAAAAAAGCTGTAAGTGCCATCCTCAAAGCCAAGAAAGTCACCGATGATGTAGATAAGAAATTACAAAACTATTTATCAAACCTCAAACAAACTGCTGGTACTCTATGAGAAGATGCAAATCTATATAGAGAACTGATTCAAGAAATCACTCTGATAGAAGACAAAATATCGATATCAAAATATGCACTACCGACAGAGTGGCAAACGCATACACAGACACTGCTCGCGAATCGAACAGAGAAATACAATTGACTACAACAATTGCTCTGAGGCATCGAAGCTCGTGAAGCCAACAAAAAAAACCTCATTCGTGAACAAAATGAAAATCTCAATGAAATAGCAAGTGTCACAAAGCAAATTTCCGCATTGGAAAAAACACTTGAAACAGATCCAACCTGAAGCATCTCACAGGAAAAAACAGAGTGGAAAGCACAATATGATTCATGGGAATCTAGTCTTTCTCAAACATGGTTTTCAGATGAGCTCACTACTTTCCAAGCAATTTACGATCACGCGAATGATCTTATTCAACAAGGCAAACTACTCAGAGAACAAGAAAACTCATCCAAAAGTCGCATACAACAGCTCAAAGAAAAACAGGAAGAAAGTAAAAATATAGTATCTTCATATCACCAACAGCTTGATTGATTACAAAAGGATTATGAAGCAAAGAAGAAATTTGCATGCGTAAAAATATGAGACGACTGCCCTTTTATCGAACAGATCAATACCTGACTCTTTCAGGGACTCAAAAAAAACATTGATACTCTCTCACAAACATTACAGCAGTATCAAGATAAACTCCTATCAGAAAACATTGCCAGTTCTATCCAACAGGAAGAAGAAAAACTCGTAGCCGTACAAAAATCTCTTGAATCTATAACGTCTTCACTCTACATCAAAGATATCAAGAGAATAAAAGAGTCTAAGGTTACCTATGACGCTCTCCTCCAGCAACAATACAAAATAGCACAAAAAGAAAAAGCATTGATCGCAGAGATTACACTACGTGAAGAACACAAACAGAAGCTTATTTCATTTCACGAACAGCACAAAATACTTGAGAAAACCCGTATAGCAATTGATGAAAAAATAGCTGAGGCACAGAAATGATCAGCAGAAGATGAATGAGCCAATGTACATCAAAACATACTCAATGCACAAAATAAGATCACTACCCTACAGAATCTACTGCAAACCATATCTCGTATTGAAGATCTCATCATGCAATTCAAAGAGCTCCAACGAGAAATCAAAGAGCTAGAAGAGAAAGAAAAACTCCTCACAGATCTCTATCGTATTTTCAGTAAGGAACTTATGATCAAGGTACTAGAAGACGCTCTTCCATTTTTTGCAGAATACGTAAACAATCTTTTGGCAAAGATCGTCCCTTTCACACTTCACTTTCAGCCAAAAAAAACCACGTGAGATAAGCTTGAGCTTGATATCACTATTCGTGACTCACACGGAGAAAGATCAGTGAAATCATTGTCATGATGACAGAAAGCGATATTGAGATTAGCATGGATATTGTGAGTTGCCCAAATGACTCGTACCAAGCAATTGTTTCTTGATGAAACCATCAACAACATAGACCAAGAAACTATCAGCCATGTAGCAGATATGATTCAAGACTATACAAAAATGAATGACATATCGCTCTATTTAGTAACTCACTCTAGTCAATTACAAAGTATGGATATATGGACGAGGATTATTGCGCCTCACCATCTGATCAATTAATAAGTGGCTTATAAATA
The DNA here is from genome assembly GCA_039809345.1 of Candidatus Absconditabacterales bacterium. Lineage (GTDB taxonomy): Bacteria > Patescibacteriota > Gracilibacteria > Absconditabacterales > Absconditicoccaceae > JBDHUW01. The sequence goes on from JBDHUW010000002.1 coordinate 152,773, forward strand.
TCACAAAGTAATTCATAAACCATTTTAGTATCCCTTTTTACTTTTTGACAGTGAAAATGGGTGGCTCTTGGGTGCAATCAAGCATCCAGATAGATAATAATTCACTTCACAATATCATCTTTGGATAATTGCAACACCCTCTTAATTCCCTTTGACAACAAGTAATCTTCATAGTTGAATGGGATCTTCTTTTTTTTCTTGTTAGTACTTGAAAAAGTCTCACCTACCTCTCTACGTCACTTGTCACTTTTAATATCAATCGCCCAAATATATTTTTGGGCATTCCCAGCCACCTGTACCTCATACAATAAATCTGTCTTCAAGTGTAAGTTCATTTCAATTTGCTTTTCCCTAGCGAGTCTAATTTGATGAAATGTAAATGGTGCATGAGGATACACTTCTGCCAAGTGTTGATCTAGTATATATTTCCCATATGCCTCTGTCAAAGCTCAACGTAGGTATGGAAAAATCTCGACTCCATGCTGCCTAAAAAATGTAATAAATTTTTCTGTAATAAAATAAGGATGTACAACTCACATGTGTCTTTTCTTCGGGAAACAGTTGTCAAAATATATACGAACAAAATCTAAATAAATTCCTAACCATGCGACATTATCATTTTCAAATCAGGATACTGAAAGCTTTTTCCCAGACCTTATTTCCTTTTGAATAGAACCAATAATCACTTTACACTCATCATTCACACTGTCTACCAATGCTGGATTGTGATTTTTTATATAGTAACTCGCGATATGATCGAAATCGTCATCATGGAGATGCTCATTAATATCTGGTGGCACTGTAGTTGACTTCAATTTCTCGTTCAAATCATTCCTACGCATAGCTTTCATCCTTTCCTCATGCTCTTTTTTACTTAATTCTTCATCTATCCTAGCGATCTCCAATGCTCTCTGAGCCCTTTTTTCATGTACATTCATTGTATGGGTTATACCATTTTTGATGTGTGAGATGAGTAATGTATACCTATCAAAATATGGTGTATTTCTTGTAGTATTTGTAGTATTATCCACAGCATTATGTAATCTTTTCATCTGAAGTATCTTTTTTTTGTGCTTTCTCGGTAAATTTGCTCTATAAACGTCAGTTTGTTTGTACGCGTGCATATGATTTTGATAGACGTCTGGGAACATTTTTTTCACAATTGACTCAATGTGTTGGGGAAGAGGTTCACGGCTGGCAAAACATGCGTCTGCCTGGTGTACTATATCAAGGAGCTCTGGCGAAAGTATATTGATTATTTCTTTGACTACATTGTTTTTTTTGGCATGAGAAAAACCGTTTAGATTATCTCTAATATGTGGTGGTTGATTTTTGTGTCAATGAGATGGAGGCAAGATCGTATAAAAAAATGTAAATATAGCTAAATTATACTTACATTATTCCTTGTGTCAAATTATTGGACAGAAAAACACCCTATTGGGTGCTATTTTTTCTTCTTGGTTATCTTCTTTTTCACTGAACGACCTTTGGTCCTCGCCCCTCATGTAGAAGGACCGGCTTGTCATGGTATGTTTTCTGCATGCTTACATGTTGGATATTTGTTACATGCCAAGAAATAATTCCCGCGACGAGCTTTTTTCACCACCAACGTCCCCTCTCAGCACGTAGGACATGGTTTTCATCCATGCTCTGCCTGCAAGGCATTGAGTGTATCATCAGGAATTGATGAAATTCGCTTTACTTCAGGGTACAAAGATGAGGTCAAAAATGGTCAGAATCTTCACATTTTCACTACAATTGTACCCCCTTCAGGACACGGTTGTCATTCATATTTCTCTTTGAGTGGCGCCAATGCATCTGACTCTTCCTTAGTCTTTTCAGTATAGTCACACTCTGGATAACGAGAGCATCATATAAACTTCCCAAACCTGGTAAACTTATAAACTAGGTCTCACTCAGCACATTTGGGACATTTTTTTCACACGTGGATTACTGCTTTTTCTGCCTTTTTTGCATCTTGTAATTCACTATCAAATGATGCGTAAAAATCTCACATCATTGTTTGTCGCTTTTCATTTCATAGAGCTATTTCATCGAGTTTATCTTCCATTTTTGCAGTAAACTCATAGCTCATTAGGTTTGTGAAGTGCTCTTGCAAATAATCATTTACATGGAAAGCTATCTCCAATGGATAGAGCTTTTTATCCTCTTTCTTTTCTACATACCCTCTATCTTGAATAGTAGCAATAGTCGGAGCATATGTAGATGGACGTCAGATTCCACGAGATTCTAGTGCTTTCACTAGTGCAGATTCAGTATAACGAGATGGTGGTTTTGAAAAGTGTTGTGATGCTACTATATCACTGCTTTGACATGTAGTTCATTTTACAATCTTTGGAAGCACTCATGCCATTTCATCATCATTTTCATCTTCCTCTTTCGTCTCGCTTTGCTGTTTCTCATATAGAGCAAGGAATCAATCAAACGTAATCACCTCTCAGGTTACGCTCCAGATATGATCGAGTCACGATGGAGAAAATTGATATGTGGTTTGTTCTACTTCTGCGCTAGCCATTTGTGAAGCTACAGTACGTTGCCAAATCAAACGATACAATGCTAGCTCCTGTCATGACAATCCTGATTTCTCTGGAGTATTGTCTATATATGATGGCCTGATCGCCTCATGAGCTTCTTGTGCATTTTTAGATTTTGCTGCAAATTGTCTCACTTGATGATATTTTGCTCAATATTTTTCGATGATAAATCACTTTGCCGCTCAAATTGCTAATCAAGATAAGTTTGTGCTATCTGTTCTCATGTATGTGATCTTACCTGCTTCATAGAGTTTTTGCGCTACTTGCATTACCTGTTTCACTCCCCAACCAAAGCGCCTAGATGCTTCTTGTTGCAGTGAAGAAGTGATAAATGGTGCTGGTGGATTCTTTTTTCACTGCTTGATCACCACGTCATGTAATCTGAATTCATGTGTATGTTTTTTATCAATCAACTGATATCCAGCCTTCTCATCAATAGCGATATCCTTTTCTTCAACAGTGCAATCATAAGTTGCAAGTATTTTTTGAATATCCTTAAGAGTAGATAATTTCGGTGTTTTTCCACCGATAGTATCTAATCAAACATGCAATACATAGTCCTTGCAATGTAAATCAGCTACCAGTTTCCAAGACTCCTCTGGCTTAAATGCTTGTATTTCTCTCTCTCTTTCGATTATCAATTTCACAGCCACTGATTGCACACGTCAAGCCGATAATCCACGCTTAATTTTCACCCACAATACTGGAGATATAGAAAATCATACTAGTCTATCCAAAACACGACGAGCTTGTTGCGCATCTACGAGATCCATGTTGATGATCCTGGGATTTTGTACAGCAGCGTGTATAGCCTCTTTGGTGATTTCATGAAACACAATACGTGGCGTCTTGGCTACATCCAGTCAGAGTGCTTGCGACACATGCCATCAAATTGCCTCTCATTCGCGATCCTCATCTGTTGCGATCCATACACCATCTACATCTTTCACTTGCTGCTTCAGTTCTGATATTACTTTCCTCTTTTCAGGAGTAATTTCATATGTTGGCAAAAAATTATTCTTTATATCCACTCACATTGTCTTTCATGGCAAATCTGCCACATGCCCATATGAGGCTCTGACAGTCACGTGTTTACCCAAATACCCTGCAATTGTTTTCGCTTTTGCAGGTGATTCCACTATCACAAGATGCTTTCATGATGAAATATCTGTTGACCATATCTTTTTACTTTTTGAAACTGCAGTACGTAGTGTTTTTTTCACTTCTTTTTCTGGAGTCTTTTTTGCTTTCGCAGCGCTTTTGACTCAACGCGTGGTTTTGCTTACAGGCATAAATGTAAAATGAACTGTATAAATGTCTAGCATAATAGACATTGAAGTGCGTAATGCAACTAGATATTTCACTCACATGGTAAATTAGCAAATATATATGGCACAATAACATATATCATACATATTATAAAAAATAATGGTGTGCGAAAAAAAATATATAAATTCTGAGTATATGTTGATTTTTTGTAAAGACTCAGAATCTAGTATAATCGTACTATATATTTATCATATTCAAAAATGCCATGAAGAAGTTTCTACCGCTACCAAATATCTATAAGATCATCATTGGTTTTGTGATTATATTTGTGTCCTACTTAGGCTACTTCCTACTATCACAATATAAAGCAGTTCGCTCATTCACCATTGAAGATGATATCACTATACTCAAAAAGTACGTAGGAGTTTCTATCTCTGCTTGAACCAAAGTAACCATAAACAAAGTATTTGGTGAGAGATCCCTTTGAAGCATGTATGACATTATTCTGGAAAAAAGTACAAAATGAGTTTTTAAAATATGAGATAGATCTTCAAATATACATTTCTCTAAACCAATCAAGATTCTATTTTCGACTGACCTTCCAGATGGCACCAAAGTGAAAATCAAAGCAAAGCACGTATGAGAATCAACTTTCACAGAATCTGGACTAACAAAAACTATAGATGCAAAATGCGTTGGGGGAATCCCATCTATATGAGCAGATTTGAGTACTGTACATGATAATCAAGTAATCATCTATACATGTAGTCTATCTGAATTTGTTATTGAACCAGTATTTATATTATCAAGTGAAACTGTGGGGTTTGACCAGCCAGTCAACGTTGTTCATCATCTAGCTAATGATTCCATGCTTATAGCATGATGGTTTGGTTCATACAAATGAGAGTCAACTAATGGCAATGGTATTATAAAGTTGCTATCTAATGGAGAAGTAGATACTTGATTTTCAGTTCCCCCATGAACTATAGCTAATGTAAATGCAATTGCTGTACAAAATGATGGGAAAGTACTGGCTTGATGAAACAAGCTAGTAAGGCTAAATCCTGATTGATCTATTGATGACAATTTTTTTACAGGACAAAATGGTTGATATGGTTATAATAACAATGGTATTGAAAGTATACTTATATTACCAGATGATAGAATCTTAGTTGGATGAACATTCTATGGAGGAATCCAATTGCTCAACGCAGACGGTAGTCATGTTAGCTGATCAGCACTAGACATATTTACAGTTTACTGAATTTTTAATGATACTGGACCAAGAGTGATGAAGCAACAAGCAGACTGAAAGATTCTTATATGATGATTGATACAGGGATTTAGAGATATTAATGGTAATGATTACCAGGGATCTAACTTAATTAGATTAAATGCTGATTTAACAATTGACACATGATTTAGTATAGATATGAGTCGAAATTTTTGAGAGTCTGCATATGATATATCTGTATATGATATATTAGTTCAATCAGATGGGAAAATTGTTATTACATTTGGGAGGTTTCATATGAGTCCTAACACATTAGTCAGATTACTCCCTGACTGATGACTTGATCAAGAATTCTGACTTGAGTGAACTGATTATAAAGGTGGTTCAATCGAGCTAAATAGTAACGGTGAAATATTATCATACTGAACAGATATTCGTGATATCTCTATCGACAACAATAACAATATCGTATTAGTATGACAGTTTACAGAATTTGCATGACGTGCAGTAAATAATATTATCAGATTAGATAATAACGGAATCGATGATGGCACCTTTTCTCAAAACATAGGAAAACAGCTCAATGGTCCCATATATGACATTGCAAAGCAATCTGATGGGAAACTAATTATAATATGAGGATTCACAACATATGAATGAGAATCCAGCAACTGAATCGCTAGACTCAATACAGACCTATCACTAGATACATCATTTCAATCGCCATTTATGTGATGATTATGACCAGACTCTACTATCTATATACATGGAGATGATAAAATTATGGTATGATCATATTTTAATATCACAGCAAATCATGGGGAAGTGCGTAATGTGATCAGACTACTTCCCGACTGACAAATAGATGAAACGTTTTTACCGGATCCTCGATTATATGATCAGTTTGACAGTTGTAGTAATTTGAAGTTTACATTTCTACCGAACAATAAGGTACTAGTTTGGCATTGCTACCTAAGTAGATTGAATCCAGATTGATCATTGGATACAGGATTCGACATAAATAGCGTACAAGCTGGAGAATCAGTGTATAACAGCTCTTCAATGTGAGTACAGGGTGATTGAAAAATTCTAATCCTTCATCAATGAATGCTAACTAGATTATTGCCAGATGGCGATATTGATCCTACATTCAATCGCAACAATAACACTCTGCCTATGCATATTATCCAAACTCGTGTTCAAAAAATATATGTATTACCAAATAACAAAATTTTAGTTGGCTGAATGTTTAATCAATATTGAAATAGTAATCTAATCAGTCTAGTAAGACTCGAAGCAGATGGAGATATCGATCCTACTTTTGTTGGTCCTGGCCTACTAGAGGACTCCTCTATAAACGATATCGTAGTTGATGAACAAGGATATATTCATATTTGATGAATACTCTATACCGATCCACTGTCGCCTACAGTATGAAAGACACTCTTAAAACTATACCCAAATGGGACTATATACTACACTCCTCCCATGCCAGATACAGACAACTGACAAGTACTTTCACTCTTTCTCCAAAACAATACCTGATTACTAATTTGATGAAATTTCAATACATATAATTGAATCACTGTGAGCGAAAACTTTATAAAAGTTAATGATATTGATTCACCTGCAATAGTCACAGCGCCATGAATACCAACGATAAAATATCCTACTAGTGGCTCAGTTTTGTCTACTACCTGAAGCATAGTTATTTATGGGACTTGAGAAATAAACAGAGACGTTGATGTGACTGTGGGAGAAATTCTCTATGAAACTACGACGTCATCAACTTGATACTGGGAAATAACTACTACAGAGCTATGAACTGGTATATATGAAATAAGTACTATCCTTACCAATTCTCTATACGACATCAACTCATCTTCTGCAAGAGCAACATTTTCAATACAGACTGCAATACCTACGCCGCCTAGTACATGACAAGTTACTCCTCCTCCTGCTCCTAGTCAATGAGGTGGTGGATGAGGCTGAGGCGGCGGTTGAGCAGCAACGTCAACACCTACTACACCAACCGTACCAGGAATAAATCCATCTACCCCTTCAATCACTCTCCCAAGTGCTGGATTCCCAGATCCTACTCTCCCAGGAGCCACTGAAATTATCAAAAACTGACATACATTGCTTCTCGATGAATTAAACAGCGACAAAGAAATGCAAACCGCGTATCAGTTTGCATATGAAAATAAAATGACAAGAAATACATTAGAGAACAAACAAACTCTCTATGCTCCACTGACAAGAGAAGAACTAGCAAAAATTATGAGCTCATATATTAAAAACGTAGATAAAAAGGTAATTCCTCAAAACAAAGCCTGCACTCTTGAAAAATACCAAGATTATAGAAGCATCAATAGAACCTATAGATTATCTGTACTTGAAATGTGTAATCTAGGATTGATGTGAGTCAAATCTGATGGGACTCCTATAGCAATATATAACCCAAAGTGAATTGTGACCAGAGCAGAGCTATCAACCATACTCTCTAGATACCTATACGGCAAAAAATACAACAAAGATTGAGAAGACCGATACATCAACCATATGAATGCTCTCAAAACTACTTGAGTTATCAAAACCTCGACAGCTCCTACAAAAAGAGAAATCAGATGATTTATGTTTATCATGCTGCATAGAATTCATTCATATAAATAGCTAAAATAAAAAAGACCAGCATGGGAGCTGATCTCTTCTCTTGGGATGTTATTGCCATTCGTTGGCTACTTGATAATGTATATTCGGGTATATATTGCAAGCGAATCTCTATTATTTTGTCCACTCAGTAATGATTTGTTTGAATGTATCTACAGGATATGCTCAAGCTACAAGTTTCCATTCACCAGTTTCATTGTTGATTACAATGTTTCAAGGGGTACCACGACTAGATGTCAAAGTACCAAACTCTGCCCAATTAGCTGCGTAAATAGATTTTGTATCTCATTTAGTGATACATTCTTGTAACGCTGTAGTATCTACAGCCAACTCTTTAGCAAATTCTAATATTTTTTCATTTGGTACTACAGTAGATGTAGTTGATGATGACAATATTTTGTCATACATTCATACATATGCTTCCTCTCCCTTGATTTTTCATGCACACAGGATAGCCAATGATTTATACTCAGTTCCAACATGATTTACTCATTGCACCACCTTATATATGTGATTTACAGCTCATGGGAATGCATCCATAGTATTTTTGATTGTTTTATCATTGTGATGCCTTATACAAAATGGACACTCAGGATCAGAATACTCTACTATGGTAAACTTAGCATCGTCTGCCCCCTCTACATACGCTCCTGCTTTAATAGCTTTCATCTGATCAGGAGTCAATGTCCCTGATGGGAATTGTTGTTGTGGTTGTGCAGCAGCAGGTTGAGCAGGCTGAGTCGTAGTATCTGGCTGTGCAGCAGGCGTACCATTGAGTTGGTCGATCGCATCTTGCAATCATTGTGCTTGCTGAGCAATAAACTTCTCATTTGTGAAAAGCTTTTTTGCTAATGTATAGTTTTCTGATCATCCGTATTGCAATGCGGCAACAGTATCCATCTTCGTCACAATTATTCATACTCCTGCAGCTACAGACAATATTGACAGAACAGACAATATTATCGTAGCTCTTAAAAGGCTCTTATCTTCCATTATAATGTATAAGATAATAAGATAAAGATTATTGTGCAGTCGCTTCTGGTGTAACCTCTATAGTCTCTGCAGTTGGCTCATTTGTCGTAGCTCCCTCCTCTGTAGGTACCAAGGTAGTAGGGTCTATTCCTGCTGCATCTCAGTCTTGAGCTTGCACGTCTTGAGCCTGTTGTTGCATTTCCATTTGCATCTTGCTTTGTTGTATAAACATTTCTACCTGTTGTTTCATAGCTTCTTGATATGATGGTGTTTCATATATTTCTGCATTGAGTCTATTATAATTTTCAATACCTCACGCCTTGAGTGCTTGTTCTGCTACAATTTCCTTTCTAATAATCTTCGGCATAAGCAAAAGGGTAAGAAGTGAACATGTAAACGCTCCTCACAAAAAGATTCGTTGAAGTACAATTCATGCTTTGAGTGCAGATTCACTTCCACAGTCTTCATCACAAGCTCAACCACAGCAAGCACCATTATGATGATCTAATTGATTTTCCATTTCTTCTTTTTCATGATGATTCATTATATATACATTTAAGAATAAATACGAGATATATCTAACATTTTCACGTACAAAAATCAAGTCAGAAAGCTACTTTAATGTTGACAAAAAAAACATTACCTTAATCCAAACTTAAAAGATTACTCTACGTTTGGTCACCCACATTGCGGACAATAATCAAATACCCACTGATATGATGATTTGCATTCCTTACATTTTACTGCCATTTGCTGACCACAGTAGGTACAAAACTCATGATGCAGTGGATTTTTTTTGGCGCACGAAGGACAAGATGCTACCTGCGCACTAAGAGCTTCTCTCCATCACAAACGATCCCGATTATATCTCATAGGTCTCAAAAATAAATATATCGGAAGACCTACAAATGGAGTTCATAAAGCAACCAACAATACTGCCAAAATCTGTCATGCAATACTATTTGTCCTTGCCGAAATATCTTTGAGAGTCCACAAGATAGCAAGAACTCGATATAACATCAATAGTATTCACACTACATATACATACGTTGCTGGTGAAGAAAACAACTCTTGTATGTTGCTAAATGGAGCTGTCAATGGCGCCAGTACCTCCTGTGCTGAAGTTCACATATCATTATACAATAGAATAAAATACTTTTAGCTTATTTCTCTTCTAACTACTTTTATACTCTCAGATTTATTTTTCAACTCCTTTATCAAATAGCTCAACTTCGAAGGATGAGATGTGTCACAGGTAATGTAAACATACTGGTATTGCTCATCAATATTTTCTGAATGGATCTTTGCTATATTCAATGTAAGAGTTGTAAATATCGATAGCAGATCTAGCAACACTCACGGTTTATCATGACAATGAAGTTTCAAGTGACATGTATAACGGCTTGGTTCACCTCATTCCCAATGCGCCTCTAGAAGTTTTTCTGGAGACACAGATGCCAAAGCAACACAGTCTATACGATGTATTTTGATGCCGTCTTTTCATGAACGAGCTATGATCTTATCATGTACTGCTGGCCTACATTCTGGGCACATAAAATGTCACAGGCGCAATCATCAATCTATAACCACCTCTGGATTTTCATTTGTATGTACAATCCTCTTGACCTCAACATGTGCTCACTGATCCTCTATGCGATTTTTGTAGAATTTCTTTATAAAAGTGAGATATCATATTTGCTTATCCAATAGCTGTATCAAAACACGATCAAACTGATCTCATTTATACTCTTTTGTGATCAAATCCTCTTTGCTAAACAAGGGAGGAAGGTTGTATTCATGCAGCTTCTGCTCCAATACCAAACGTGATTTTTGCAACAACTGATCTCTCTCTTTTGACTTCAAATACTTTGTTAATTTTGCTTTTGCTGATGGAGTATGCAAGTACTCTTGCCAGTTGCCTGATGCACTAAATTTATTTTTGAATGCATGTACAATCACAACATCTCAGGTTTTGAGTTTGTGTCCTATTTGCACAATATTTCAGTTTACAAGTGCGTTCTGAAATTTGAGTCACAAATCTGAATGTATACGGAATGCAAAGTCCAAAACAGTACTTCCCTCCGGCATCTCTACCACGTCTCAAGTTTGTGTGTAAATGAAAATATTGCGATCTAGAAATTCAATATTGAGCTCGTTTTTGAATCACTCCTTGTCATCATTGTTCGTATAGGTAGTGACCAAATCTTGTAGTTTTCTGATCCAAATTGCTTGATTTGCATTGGCACTTGTCACTCACTTATTTTCAGCATAAGCAAAATGAGCAGCGATTCACCACTCTGCCCTCTCATCCATTTCCCTGGTGCGTATTTGGATTTCAACAGCAAAATCATATAATCACAGTATAGTGGTATGTAAACTCCTGTATCAGTTTGATTTTGGAATCGCAATATAGTCTTTGATCTTATTGATAATTGGTGTAAAGTGTTTATGGATGAGTCACATAATAATATAGCAATCACCTGGTTCTTCAGTAATCACACGAAACGCAATCAAATCATGTACTTTAGACAAATCAAAGTTCTTGTATCTATAATGCATCTTTTCCCGAATTCTATACGGGCTTTTGATTCTTCACTTTACATCCAAAAATGGAATCTCCGCTTCTTCTATAATATTTTTTATCTTTTCAATACCCTTCTCTATGATGTCTTGTTGATGATGAAATTGCTTATCTAAGTGCATTGAAATTTCTGCAAATTCCTTGGGGTATAGAATACTAAATGCACCATTTTCCAGGAGTTGTTGAAAATAATATAATCATAATCTCTTGGCGATAGGCATATATATTTGCAAAGTCTCATCCGCAATACGACGCTGCTTCTCCTCTTTTGGATGATACTGCAACGTTTGAATATTGTGAACACGGTCTGCAAGTTTGATAAAAATTACACGCAAATCCTTCCCCATAGCGAGAAATGTTTTTTTGAGGGTCTCTAAGTGACGCTCTTCTCACTGGTATCTTACTTTAGAAACTTTCACCAGTCCTTCACACAGATCTGCAACTTCCTGCCCAAACTCCTTAAGAATGGTCTCATAAGAAATATCTGTATCTTCAATCACATCATGCAGTATACATGCTTGTATAGTTGCTATATCTGGTTTGATTGCCAACAAAAAAAGAGTGGCTTTCAAAGGATGAACTATATAAGGCTCTCATGAGTGTCTTTTTCATTCTATGTGTGCAGATTTAGCAAACTCATATGCATATTGTATTTTCGATTCATCAAGATCTGGCATATATTTTTGGGTTTCAGCAATAATTTCATCTACAAGGTGCTGAGGATGATCGTCGAAAACTGGCTTATATGAAAGAAATTTTTGTAATTGTCTAATGTGCATATTGCTATACTACACGAGGCGCTCACTGAATGCAAGCGAAAAAACTAGATTATATGATAATTCAAAAAATAAATGCAGCTATAGCTAAGATATATTGCTCTAAAAAAGACGTCAATCATATAATCATGATTCAGAAAATCACTCATCACAGCACATCTATCGGATAGTGCTTTTGAAGTGCAATGCGTGATAATGAGACGCTTACAAAATAGAGAAACAAAACTACTGCCAGGATAATATTATATATGGGACTCGTTTCCATTGCCGAAAACAATAGCATAAATACACCGTAAAATGCAACTATAAAACTATTTGACGTATGTATACTTGGGAAAGAAGAGGCATCTAATCTTTGTAAAAAGGTTTTAGCAACTACTTTCACAGGACGAGGTTTGCGATATAGATATTTTATAATACTTCAAAAGAAATAACTTAGAAAGAGAGATCGACACAAGAGCAATCGAATTGTTAGTGGTGATACTTGGTATATCACTATGCCCTCAAAAACCTCAGGAGAGACCAGTGCTTGCATCATAGTATACAGAGCAAAAATTGGCTCCTGAGTATAAGTCACTCCTTGATATAATATCAATCACAATAAAAGAAACAGTCATGGCATTTGTCCAAATTTTGTAATTATCTTTCGGAATTTCGTTTCTACCACAGTCATTGCACATTTGATATAAAGTTAAAATCAGCTCTGTAGCTCAATCATTTTTGCATACATTCATCATGCTTCTGCAAGCTTTTCATGTGTTCACTGCTCAATAATCTTTCATTTTTCTAGTACCACAATACTATCTGCCTTCTTCACCGTTTGCAATCTATGTGCTACAATCACTACGGTACGTCATGTAAACAACACATCCAAGGCTCTTGTAATAGCTTCTTCACTCACAGAATCCAATGCAGATGTCGGCTCATCCAACAAGATAATATGTGGATTCTTGAGAAAAATTTTCGCAATTGCCAAACGCTGACGCTGTCCTCAAGACAACTTGATTCACTTTTCTCATATATATGTCTCTAATCACAAAGGCATATCATAAATAAACTGACATTGGGCTTTTTCGATCACTTCCTGTATGTCCTTTTTCTTTGGTTTATAGTCAAGCGCATATACTAGATTATCATAGATGGTTCCATCAAAAACTGATGGCTCCTGAGTCAAATATCAAATGTTTTTATAGTAAGATTTCAGTGAGACACTCAGCTTGTCTATCTTATCACTCGGTAGCTTTTGTCCATCAATCAAAACCTCTCCACTATTTACTTGCAAGTATCAAGCAATAAGTTTCACGAGCGTTGTTTTTCATCCTCATGATGATCAAACTAATGCTATTTTTTTTCACGGCTCAATAGAAAATGTAAAGTTATCAAATAGCATCTCATCTCAATATCAGAAACTAACTCAAAGCAACTCTATCTTTCATTGCTTAAATTTATACCTATGCCCATATTCCAGTCCAACGATTTGTGGCATATTATCAACTAAATCTCGTAACTTTTCAACATCAGCCCAATCTTTTGACATATCCTTCAAAGTCCCCAATGTTTTATCCAACATTCACTGCAACAAAAAAAGAGACGCCACCACTCCATAAAAAAATGATAATTCCATTTCTCAAGCTATAACCCTTCTTCATCCAAAAAGAAAAAATAATATCACTGATATATATACAATCATTTGGGGTCATAAAAAGAAAATCTCAGAGTATGGTCATATCTTTATATTTGCTTTTACTTCTTCATCAGAAGTACCTGCTATCATTCATAACTCATGATTAATTTTATCGTTTTGTAGTACATCAAATTTACTCATAAATAGTTTTACGATACTTCTCATCCCCTCTCTACGAGCTTCTCTCCTCAAGTTTCTAAAATACCTCATTTGATAATCTGCTTTTATTCCCACAAACAAGACTAAACCTATCGCAAATATAAAAATCACCGCATATACAGGACGAAGCATATATATAAAATAAATATTGACCATCAATGTAATGATAATTACCCAAGAAGATCTCAAAATATTTACTAAGATCGAGGATCGCGCCTGTACACCTCTATCAACAATAGACAGCATATTCCCTGTTCATATATGTTCAAATGAATTATTATTTATATAAAGAACCTTTTTTAAATATATAGCACGAATTACTTTTTGATATACTCGAAATCCCCTTACCCATCCTCTATTTACCGTCAAAAAACGCAACAGGAAATAGACCATCACTATTCATCAAATGCCATATAAGTGTAAAAAATAAGTTTCATACTTTCATTTCTCAAGTAATCACAAGAGGTGCTTTGTAAAAAAAACACCGAGGACAGGCAATATTCACCATAGAAAATATACTACAGCCCCCCGTGCTGTATCTCTTCATGCAATTCGATATGGTTCAAACAATCTTTTAATCGTCACTATCATTCAACACAACATAGATAAAACTAAGTCATCGAAGTCTTCGTCTTCTTCATAATATATGTATATTCTTTCGCTGTAACCTCACCTACAGACAAACGTTGCTGTTTCAAAAGACACATGGATTGTAAATTTTCATCATCCTTTATATCGCCTAAAGAAAGCAGCGTACTCAATTTTTTATATGGGACAAAGTTCACAACCACCCGGTCTCATTTTTCTCAAATTGCGGTTGGGTCAGGATATGCTTCTTTGGATACTTTTGCTATTCAGACAATCTCTTTGCCTTCATTGCTGTGATACCAAAAACATAGGTCTCATTTTCTCATTGCACGAAGATTGTTGCGAGCTTGAAAATTTCTCACACCATCTCGCATTGTTTCCCCATCCTTCACAAACTGATCTCGTGAGTATTTATATGGTTCAGATTTTATCAATCGATATTTCATGCAACTAATTATTGAACAGTAAATCGACTAGACTCTGCAATAGGTTTAGCAGTAGTTTTGTCAAATAGCACAGCTTTCACGCGATCTCCTACATCTAAAGTCGAATCATTTTTTGCAAATTGACATGGGCATGCATTACATATTCATGGCTGAAGCTTGGTGTTGGGAAAAACAATATTTATATCAATCTCTGGACAGCCATCAATATCTGAAACTCAGTTGAAATCTTCTGCTACTGTAGGACACAAATCTTTATCATTTGGAATTCAATCTCAATCACTATCTCTGTCTAACAAAGTACAAACTCATTGTGCAGGATTGGATACAAATGGGCAATTATCTCGAAGTCTACTTCATGTATTCGTGAATCTAGTGATATCAACATTATTTTCATCGTACGTACATGTGCTATTTTGATATAATATAATTCACAATTGATTCAACACTCAATCACCATCAACATCACTATCACATATATCTGGTAATCAATCCTTATCCATATCACATGATCAAGCTCGCGAACTATTTATGTTTCAAATACAGTATGGGGTTCAAATCACTGTAACATATGAGCTAATTGGCATAGTCTTACCATTCAAAAGATATGCTGTTCACAAAATTGGATATCATCAGTATTGATTATAGGAATCTATAAATGACACTATCTGTGTATCACGCAATTGACGTTCGCGTCAATCTCACCGTGCTATGTGTATATAGTCTATATCTTTAGGCTGTACTCAAAATAGTTGAATATTGTAAGATGTTTTCTCTCACACTGATTGTATAAGTTTAGATGGCACCAATGCGATGCGTGCTCATCAAACGGATACAGATGTAGTAGCAGAAACCTTCTTGCCTGTTGGTGTAGTTCATTCAATACGCACCGTATAGTCTCACGGATTACGGTAAGTATGAGTAACTAAATCTCATTTTCCAGTATTCCTATCACCAAAAAACCAAGTCAAATTTGTAAGAGTTCATGAATACTGTGCTGTAAATGCAAAGCGGTCCTGTGTGAGTGCTCTAGGTATAGCACGTATTCACACACGATCATCCGCCGCTATATCACATGCATCGCCAACTCAATTTGTATCCACATCTGTTTGATCAGTATTCGGAGTCAACAAACAGTTATCAATAAGATCTCTAGATAAAATATTTTTATCATTCACAGTAATGAATGCTCAGATAGGGAGTTTAGTTCAGTCCTTCAAATAAACGGTTCAACCTATGGTGTACGATCCAGATTTATTGTATACGTCGGTAAAGTCTACAGTATCAGCACCACGATACTCTTTGATACGCCCATCTCATCGATTAATTTTCACATAATCAATATCTTGTATTCATACTCCCTCATATATAAGTTTATATCAATACCTCTCTCAAACTGTTTGGATCAGTTGATTGGGAAGAAAAAATGCTGCTTGCCTATTTGTATTATCTCACACATCACCATCTCTTACGACAATTTTTGTTACTACCTCCAATTCTTTTCAGTCATTAGCTTTTGCCGTCAAACGAACTATGTACTCTCAGTTTTGACTATATATATTCGTAACACGGTCTCCCACTCACGTTTTTCAGTCACCGAAATTTCGGCTGAAGTCTTTGAGGTCTCATGTATATAGCGCTGTAAAATTATATGATCCATTACCATTTGATACCTGTGATATGGCTAATCAATATATGTTTCAGTCATTTGCATCTCTATTTTTTATAATCACTGTTGATACCGCTTCTACCTCTTTTCATTCTTTGGTTTTGGCAGTGAGACGAACTACATATTCTCAATTTTGGCTATATATATTGGTTGCTTTTTCTCCTACTCACCTTTTTCCATCACCAAAATCTCGCCTGAAGTCTTGTAGATCTCATTTATACACTGCTGTAAAATTGTATGACCCATTACCATTTGATACTTGTGATATAGCTAGTCCATATATGTTTCATCCATTAGATACTCTAGCAATCACATCATATACGATATTTCACTGATCATCGATGACTCATATTGGGTTTTTGATCCCATCATTGTCTATATCATCATCACAGGCATTTCAGATTCAATCATTGTCGTTGTCTGATTGTTCTGGATTATAGTGCAAATAACAATTATCTTTTGTGTCTTCTATCCCATCGAAATCCTGGTCATAGACATCTATACATTGCACACGTTGCTTCACACGTCAAAATAGATCGATGATAAATCTTCATGATGCGAATGTATCTACGTTTAAATTTTGTATATCTCACAATGTAAATATTCACTGCTGCAAAAGAATATTCATCTCTGCAACAGGCCATTCTGCTCTTTTTGCAAAAGGCAACTCCTGCATATTACAAGCCTGAGGTTCAAATGTACAATATTTAGCATACGCCTTCAACTCTTCTGTAGAAGACAATTCGCACGAATTTCATGCAGTACAATTTTTACTTGCAGCTTGAATTTTCGCTATATCCTCTAGATTAAAATAGTTTTTCACTTGTTGTGGTTGTTGTTCATACCGGCTGCGAACGGCTCCCCAATCAGCACTATACTGTGAAAAAAAAGATTGCATCGAAACATTGAAAACCGTCTGAATCACATCTGCTACTGTGATAGCATTTTCACCACAAAATTTTCATGAACACACAGGGCTAGTCGATCTTGGGAATCAATTCATATATCATTTATTCCCTACGTATGCAATACAATAAAAATTATTTGGAGTAGTTACAGTGATTTGACTATTGAAATTCACATCATCAAAATTTTTCCCAGGATAAAGACGAAATGTATTCCACCAAGGCTCAGAAAGCGAAGAAACTGTAGTAGCATCAGGTCTACGACAGTTTTGGCACTCCACAACATTCAGAAGCTCTGCAACGTCTTCTCTAGATACTCTATCTGCTACCAATATTGCATCGACATCTATTCATCTTTTTTCAAGCGATTGAATAAATTCTGTATTTGCAGAGACGAATCCCCAAGAGAAACATCCTACAAAAAATGCAAATAGAATTTTTTTCATTTATTTGATTCAGTACTTATTAAACTGGAAGAAAGGACTGTTTGCGGCTGATGGTCACTGATACAAGAATCAATTTATCACTCTATTTTCTCTCTGTACTGTGTATGCTCTCCATGAATCACGATACTCTAATTCATCTGATTTAAGTATATAAACCAATTCAAAGTCATACACTCTCGTATCAAGAGCCGGATTTCTTCATATCGCTGGATCTGTAGTATTTTCTACAAAGTTCTCAATACGAACTCACCCCATCACATTATTTGAAAACGTAGCCAAACGTGTTGGATTAAAATAATTTCTAAGTGCGCTATTAGATGCAAATGTTTCATCTTCAAGCTCTGCCAATCAAGAAAATTGTCAGTTATTAACTAAGATGAAATAATCTTGTACGATAGAATCACCTACTCAAACCGGTGGGTTTTCTGCTGGCGTTGTAGGCTCAGCTGGCAGTGGTTGCTGTGCTCAATCTACAACTGGTGGCGTAGTTGGCATATCGTCATCCAAGCTATCTGCCTGGTGTAACTTGAGATACATCCCATATCCTATCAATGCAATTCACATCAATAAAACCAATAGAGTAAGAATTCATGATTTATTACTACGACTTTCGAACGCAGCAAGTTCATCTTCCCATGAGAGCGCTTCACTATCAACACTATGCTTTGGTGTCTTTTTGTGTACTTCTTTGTGATGTGAAACTGTTTCTGGAAGTGGATTCTTTCTAGGTCTTCCTCTCCCTCTTTTGACAGGTTGCTGAGAACTTTCAAGTACCATGATGAAAAATATAGACTGATTAAATACAGTCTATATAAATGAAAGACAATGTACTTGCAAGAGGAAAGTACAATATTCTTTTTTAGGATTATAAAGTTTATTTAGGCCACTTAGCTGTGATCAAAGCGTCAGCATCTTTCTGATCTTTCTGACGAGCTATTTTTTCAATCGCCTTTGTATTGCGCACCACTTCATTTGCATGACTACGAGTATACGAATCACGCAAAGTATTTACATAATTGAGCATTGAAGCAGTAATAGCTTCTTGTTCTTTCAAAAATTGACTAATCTTTTCTGTTGGTAGCTGAGTCTTTATTGGTCACTCCATGTTTCTTGAAATTTGATTTCCGTTAAAACTTAAACCAAACTTTTTACTCATGTCTCATGTTATATTCATTGGCATTTGAGCTACAATTTCATCGCCTTTGTATACGTATACTCAGGGCTGTTCTCACATACCATTATACATTATTTTCAAATCTCAGACTCATATTTCCTGTGTAGGACCAGATATATTATAAGTAACTCTGTCGGATCAAGCATTTGTATTTTTGTCTTTGATAACCGCATCTGTGGCGGCATCCAAAGAACTATTTTTGGCAACTAGATTTTTTACTTTGCCAAAGGCTTCAAGCACTCACTTTCTATCATTTTGTTGTTTAATAACATTTACTCACACATTATTCAAAAACTGCTTTTCAGCAGCTGATGCTTGTATTTCAGCTTTTTTGTGGTCTATAGAACCTGGCTTTGCAATTTTAAGATCCTCCATTGCTGATTCATATTTTTGGCCAGTATTTTCAAGTAGTGACATTGAACTCATTTCTTCTTTAGCTCAAGGCGTATTACCGAGGTTTTCCATTTCATTACAAAAAAATATAAATTACATTACTTAAAATATAACCATAATCTGCAAAATGTCAAAAAACTGAGCATATTAATATCTTATCAGTGGATATTACTCCAAAACATCGCTTATTCCCCTCCCCACTCCGTCAATAAGCACCAAAGATGAGTCCAAAATATTGACTCTCTTATCGTGCAACCTCGCCTTCATAATCTGGCCAGATAGTCATATCTCACCGATATATACTATGTTGTATTCGGGGGTTGTTCATTTGTATTGGCTATAGATGGCGGCTGCTATAGCCACATCAATACCGCTGTCATAGAAAGAAAACTCTCATGGGATGTTTACGAAAATATCATACTGGTATAAATTGCATTTACAGTATTTTTCAAGGATTGCAATGATCAACTGCAGCCTTTTTGAATCTATTCAAACAGCGTTTCTCTGAGGATGATTATTGTAATTTTTCGTCAACAATGCTTCTACATGCACTAAAATTGGGCGTCAATTTTCCAATCAGACAGTCAACACTCTTCCAATATGTCATTTTTTATCGGTATGGATACGAAAATCACTCCCAACTACCTTCAATCACTTTTCTGTCATTGCAAAAACTACGGCATCATCTGTAGATCAAAATCTATTTTTCGTCGTTCTCAATGTGCGATATTCACCAAAACGGTCTCATTCTAAATAGACAACCACATCTACAATGTGCTCTAAATATTTCGGTCAAGCAATCTCTCAGCCCTTTGTCACATGCCCCAAGCACAAGAGTCAAATACCCTTGTGGCGACACAATGTAGCCAACTCATCTGAACATGCCTTCACCTGTGATGGAGATCATGCAATCCCATCAGTATGGTGCGTAGAAATTGTCTGGATGCTGTCAACTATGATCAAAGAAAATGCGTTGTCATGAATAGTTGCTACTATCTCTTCAAGTGAGGTCGTATAGTATGCATGTAGATTGTCTGGTACATCTCAAAGGACCCTTCTGGCTCTCAACATAATTTCACTTACCTGCTCCTCTCATGAAAAGTATCATACTGAGATCGACTCTATGTTAGCAAGTATCTGCAATACTAATGTAGATTTTCAAATTCCAGGCTCCCCTCACAGCAGATATATTCCTCATTTTTTGATTCAATGTGAAAAAACCCTATGGTATGCATCTTCCTTGAAACTATAAAATACAGCATCATCTCCTACTATAGCATCTGATTTTTTCAGTGGCGATATATATTTCTTCTGTTTTTTATCACTTCCCCCTCATTGAATTTCTTCAAAAGACCCAAATGCATTGCAATCTGGGCACTTACCTAGTTTGGTAGTAGTGGCATACTGACACTTTGTACATATGAACATAATATGGGTATAGAGAAATAGGATTCTATTACAAAGAAAAAACGCAGAATAAATCACACATGGTTGACTTATATGTGCCAATATATACAATATCACTAATTTTACAAACTTTCATACAAATGAGAGATCTCAAAATCATAAAAAAGATTACTAAACGCGATGAGGGGGAACTGCAAAGGTACCTAGACGAAATAAATAAGATCCCCCAAAACAGCGATGAAGAAGATATTAGACTAGGAACGCAAATAAAAAGCATTATTGATAATTTTCGTATACCAGATGGAAACTTTTTTGGAGAGAAAAGAGACGAGAATACTCCAGAAAAAAAACTCAGTGAAAAAATCAAAAATCTCATTTCCCAGAATGATGAAACGAGCAGATTATTTATTAGATTGAGAGATAAATTGGCGCGTGGTCATTTGCGCTTCGTTGTATCAGTCGCAAAACAATATGAAGACAATTGACTATCATTGCTGGATCTTATAAATGAATGAAATCAAGGATTGCTGAATGCTGCATCCAGGTATGACCCCACCAAGTGATTTAAATTTATTAGCTACGCAGTGAGTCGAATAAGACAATCAATCATGGTTGCACTAAGCAATACTGGAAGCCCTATAAGAATTCCAGATAAAAAAAGATTAAACCTCAATAACGCAGAAAAAATAGCAGATTTATTTGAACAAGAACATGGGTACAAGCCAAGTATAGAACAGCTCGCACATATGACGGGGTTAGAGAAAGGTACGCTTTCTCGAATGAATAAGAAGATTTCCTCGCTCGATGCACCGATTGGCTGAAAAGAATGAGATGATGCATGTATGTTAGATACTCTTCAGGAAATCACTAGACCAAACTTCATCTGATTCGAAAATGAAACTAGAAGTGAATACAAAGAAATAATCCTGACGGCACTGCAAAACGCCTGACTAAGCGAACTTCAATTGGATGTATTAATTTGTTATTATTGAATCAATAGCGAAAGTGATGAAACACTTTACTGAACCAAAGACCGGGTATGTAAAAAGTATGATATAAAAAGGGAAGAAATGAGGAAGATAAAAGATAGCGCAATTAAGAAATTACAAGAAAATAAGTTTGTGTTGGGGATACTTAGGTGAGATGAATGGCAAGGTACGAAATTGGGAAATGGAAGTGCGACAGGTTCAAATACCAAAGTCATTCAACCAACTAGCATAAAAATAGTAAATAACTCCACTGTCGATGAACTTTCGACAAAGCTTATAAGGTTTCTCGATGAGTATCAAAGTAATCGGAAACAGCAAATTAGAAACGAACTCTGAAGAAAAAACATGAAATATTATAACATGCTAATTGAAGTGCTATCGACAATAGAAAAAAACAATCGCAACTATCCTATAGATATAGCGATTTCTAGAGCAAATGCGCTCAAAAACAACAGGGTATCGAAAGACAACAAGGCTGCTGTCAAACAAACTAAAGCCGCATTAGCATTGGTATTTAAAAATTCTGGCATTACATAACCACTACAGCTTCGACAAAATTTCAATGAGAGCATACATATACTTTTTATACTCTATGTTTGTCACCGTCAATTTTTCTATTTGACGAGATGCTTCTTCCAAATACTCTACCAGTAGTGATTTACCATATTCTATGGCGCCAGATGCGACAAAGACTTTGCGCAGATCATCTATTTGCGACTTTGATAATCTTTTTCACATAGCCTTGGTCAAAATTGCACGATGCGTATATGATCATTTTTCATAAATAAAGTTTGTAAGATAGGTTTGTTGGCCATCTTGAATATCTGAAAACTTCGTCTTATTATCATAATACGTGGTATCGTCTCACTCAGCAAAAGTAACATCCAAGATATCATCACGCATTTGATACGCCTTCCCCAGAAGCGCACCTATCTTCTCTAATTTCGTGATATTCTTCTTATCAACTCAAGCCAAAATTGCACCAGTCACCAATGGTCTACTAAACGTATATTGTCATGATTTATAATGATTCTTTTCTTCAAGTTGCGCGGTAGTCACATGCTCTCCACACATTGTATCTACATCCAACATCTGTCCCACTACCACCTCTTCTATCATCTCTTGCATATATTTCTGAGCGACATGGAGCTGTTTTATAGGGAAATCATATGTGTCATAGAGCGCCTCATATGCCCACGCATACACCATATCCCCCAAAAGGATCGCTTGTGATATACCTAAATGATTTCTAGCATCTTTCTGGATCATATCTGTAGCATACGTATGAACACACTTGACTCAATGCCTCATCTCTCACTTGTCGATAATGTCATCATGAATCAATGCAAACGTATGTATCAATTCAGACGCCCTTCAAAAACGGATTACTTCGGCATCTTGTACTCCTCCATATAATTTATATCACAAAAAAATGAGATATGGTCTCAAACGTTTTCATCATGCAAAAATATAATCATCAATATAAGCTACAAAATCTTTGGGCCTATTTCGAGTTGCTATCTTTTGTGCTGTTTGTATTTTCTTTTTCACATATGCGTGCAAAACTTTATCCGAAGTTTTTTTAAACGTCGATAAATCCATCACTACGTTGAACAATAAAAATTGTACTTACTTTATGTTTTTGAGAGCAAATTGCAATTGTGATTCAAAATAGAAACCTAAGCAGTTTTATTGCATTTTTTGCACTCCTTTTTGTGACTTTTACCCCACTCTACAATCGTAGATGTTGATAAGTTAAACTTCTTGGCTACCTCCCTTGCCCCACTATGTAGGTGACAATACAAATCCACTATTTTTTGCTTGAATGCCTGATCATATGTCCCCCTTGCCTTTCATCATACTGTAAAATGCTTGTGACAATCTCTACAAGCATACCTTTGTCATCCACGAGGCAAAACTCAGTTCTTTTGAACTTTTTCTCATTTACAATGCAAACATTTTTTCATTGTATTCTATTGATGCTATATGTAAAAAAGTACCTGCAATATACAGGTACGGTACTTCATTTACAAGTGTTTTTTTCAAATAAACGGTCTCTTTCGAGACAGATGCCATTTGTTTTTGAGCTGCAATTTGTCAAGTACTCTGTCACGATACCAAAACATCACTGTCACGAGTACAACTACAAACATCAAGACAAACAACTCACCAGTGAGAGCATGTTCATCATGCAACTGAGACATTCCCCAAACACGTGGTAATACATGCAAAACAATCATGTGAATAGCTATCATCAGCAAACTAACACCAGCAAATTTCCATGTAGTTTGCTTCTTTAGTCTGTGTATAATCCACCATTGAAGCGCTCCTAGTGAAATAATCCCCATAAAATGAAATGCCTGCAC
Source organism: Candidatus Absconditabacterales bacterium (assembly GCA_039809345.1). Classification (GTDB taxonomy): domain Bacteria; phylum Patescibacteriota; class Gracilibacteria; order Absconditabacterales; family Absconditicoccaceae; genus JBDHUW01. The sequence continues at coordinate 177,053 of JBDHUW010000002.1, forward strand.
TCGCAGTTCTACTGTAATGACTTCATGAGTGTCATGCTCTGTAAATGCTATTTGTAGTGCAAGTTCAATCAGTACTACGAGTACATTGTACACTATAGTAGCGACACACCAAGGGTGCTCGTCATGAGTGTGATGATGATGCATAAGATGTTTTTTAAATTAAAATTATTGATTAAGGGTTTGATGATACTAAATTCATCCTCAAAATCAACACAATATTCCTCAAAAGTAATACACAACTATATCCAATCCTTAAAAAATCTTTTTACTAATCTTTTCCAATGGTTTGAGCGCACCCATCAACTCGACTCCTTTTTTCGTCAGTGAGTATCTGATAGCGCGCGGCTTCTCTGAAACAACTTTTCTCTGTACTACTCACGCCTCCACCAATTCATCTAATCTCTGAGTAAGTATAGAACTATTCAGCTCATTGAGAGCTGCCTTCAAAGATGTAAATGTATCATTCCCCTCTCATAGCAACTTCAATATGAAAATGTTTCGCTTCTTTGAGATCATTGCAAATAATTTATAAACTGGGCAACACGTAGACCATTCTTTGAACTCACACCTATGTGCCATGTGCAGTAAGTTACTAGATAGATTTTTGAAGTATATAATTATCAAAAACGATTACAATACAAAGTTTATTTTATAAATCAGTTGATTTTATAAACTGGTTTTATATAGTGTTGTAATTTATCATTTATACATATGCCATGAAAACAATATCAGAAGCACTAAAACGACGTTATGCTACTAAAAAATATGACACGAGCAAAAAAGTGTCTGCTGAAGACCTACAAACTATCTTAGAAGCTATGAGATTTGCCCCTTCATCATTTTGAGTGCAAGCTTGGAAGTTTATGGTTATAGAAAATCCTGAACTCAGAGCAAAACTAAAAGATGCTAGTCGAGGACAACCACAACTTACAGACGCTTCACATGTGATTGTACTGACGGTAAAGAATGACTATACTGAAAACGATGCTGATGAATATATGGCTAGTGTAGCGACTACAAGAAACATACCTGTAGAAAGTCTGTCTTGATTCAAATGAGCTATCATGTGAGCTATCGGACATCTAGATGCAAATGGGAAAAAAATGCGAAATAGCAAACAAGCATATATTGCTCTTGGATTTGGATTGATGGCTGCTGCTCAATTGTGAATTGATACCACTCCTATGGAATGATTCAACGCAGATCAGTATAATGAGATTTTGTGACTCAAAGATTACTCTGCTGCAGTAGTACTAGCAGTAGGATACAGATCAACAGAGGATGAAACACAAAATTATGCAAAAGTAAGATTTGATGCAAACAAAATAATTGAATTTATCAAATAACATTCTCCCTCTATGGCATTCATATTTGCATACCTCAAACAGCACCAATCAAAACTACGATTGGCGCTGTTTTTGGCGGCAGTAAATCAAAGTTTTTCATTGCTTGATCCACAAGTTTTCCGTTTGATCATCGACAACTACGTCAGTAAATTTGACACATTCACGCAACAGCAGTTTATACAATGAGTTGGATTGCTTTTGTTGGCTAGTATCGGGGTGGCAATGATAAGTAGAATAGCCAAAAATCTCCAGGATTATGTTGTAAATACGATGACTCAAAAAATAGGTATGTCCGTTTATCAAGAGACGATAAGCCATATCTTTTCACTCCCCTATGCTTCATTTGAAGATCAACAGTCAGGGCAACTTTTGCAAAAACTGCAAAAATCCCGTGATAGTCTACAATTGTTTATCACTTCATTGATCAACAACGTATTCGTGGCTTTGGTGTGATTGGTTTTCGTATTCGTCTATGCGATACAAGTGCATCGGATCATAGCAATATTTTATGGATTGATTCTTCCTCTGATGGGGAGTGTGGTTTTTTTTCTCAGCAAGAGATTGAAGAAAGCACAAACAGCCATAGCGCAAGAAAGCGCATCACTAGCATGATCTACTACAGAAACGATTCGCAATGTATCATTAATTAAATCATTGTGACTCGAATGACAAGAGATGAGCAGACTAGAGAAAGTAAACAAGGGCATACTTTGACTCGAAATCAAAAAGATCAAAACAATCAGACTGATTGATTTTTCACAAGGAACTATGATCAACCTCGTTAGGGTTTGTCTCCTTTGAACAATGTTTTGGTTAGTATATACGAAAAGCATTACGCTTTGAGAGTTTTTTAGTCTCTACTTTTATTCGTTCTTTATATTTTCACCACTCTATCTCCTAGGAGATGTGATGAAAAATTACCAAGAGGCGAAAGCAAGTGATGAAATCATCAAAGGTATACTTGAAATGAAACCAACAGAAAAAGATCATACAAACACTATCTCACCTAGCACACTTGAAAAGCTGGCATTCTCATGAGTCACATTCTGATACTCACCAGAAAACATCACTATCAAGGATATATGATTTGAAGCAAAGAAATGAGAGACAATAGCGTTTGTCTGACCATCATGAGCTGGTAAATCCACTATCGTGAAACTACTTTTGTGATTATACCAACCAATATCTGGAGAGATTTTGATCAACGGGACCAACTTAGATCAGATAAATGACAATCGATACAAATGACACATTTGATATGTGGCACAAGATACTCAGCTCTTTTCATGAACTATCCGTGAGAATCTCATTTTTGTAAAACCAAACGCAGATGATAAAGAGATTAAGTTTGTACTAAGTGCAGCACAACTTCGAAAATTTATCGAACAGCAACCGCAATGAATAGAAACTAAAATATGAGAATGATGACTGAAACTATCATGAGGACAAAAACAAAGACTTGCCATAGCTAGAGCCCTTCTCAGAAACCCCAACATACTAATATTTGATGAGGCAACAAGTAGTTTGGACAGCATGGTAGAAGCCGAAATTACTGATACTATCAAAACTATCACTTCATGAGAAAAAAATACCATATCAATCATGATTGCACATAGACTATCTACGATCATGCATGCTGACAAAATCTTTGTAATTGAAAAATGAAACATCGTTGAATCATGAAAACATCATGACCTAGTAGAGAAAAAATGATTGTATTTTGCTCTCTGGAGACAACAAAGTGGTGAAAATTAGTCTTGAAGTATCCCCCGTCTTTCCTATATAAAATACATATATTTATAGAAAAGTTATCTCATGGATAAAAACAAATCAAAAAAGTTTTCACTTTGATATCACCAAAACCGGTTGTGGGTAGTGATATTTCTCCTAATTGGCATATTTTCAATCCGATTTAGTATTCTTTTCCAAAAAACGAGAGAAGATTTCAAGTTTGTAAGTTGATGAAGCTCTATACAAAAAAACAGATAATATAAATCGATTTTTATACTTTGTAGTTGATACAGATGGAAAAAGTAATCGTAATATGATGATGAATCGGTGGGCTGAGCAGTGCAATATACTTGGCACGTGCATGATATGACGTATCAATCTATGAGAAAAATGATCATATCGGAGGTAGAGCTTCACTATTGGAAGTAAACGGATATAGATTCGATATGTGACCAAGTCGGTACTTGATGCCTGATGTATTTGAAAAATTTTACAAAGATATATGAGAAAATATTGATGAGCATTTGCATCTCACTAAACTTTCACCAAGTTATAGAATATTTTTCACTCCACAAAATAAAATCATTGATGTAGCAGCTGATATAGAAAAAGATTTAGCCACATTCGAAAGTTTGGAACCTTGAGTGACTCCTCACTTTAGAGAATACTTGCGCCGTGCGACATATCAGTATAGTGTAGCTATGGACAAATTTGTGTATAAGAATTATGATTCATTATTGGATTTTTTCAGTCTAGATACTGCTATTCAATGAATGAAATTAAATGTGTTTCAAAAAATGAGTAGTTATGTAAAAAAGTTTTTCAAAACGGATGAAATGCAAAAAATAGTAAGCTATCCCCTCTTGTTTCTATGAACATCGCCGTATGATGCACTCGCAATATACTCTATCATGTCACATGTTGATTTCAATCAATGAGTTTTTTACCCACAGTGAGGGCTTTATGAGATTATCAGATCATTCAAAAAGATAGCAGAAAAAAATGGAGTAAAAATATATACCAATAGTCCAGTGAAAAAAATCACTGTTGTTGACGGGAAAACAACTGGTATTCAATTAGCATCATGAGAATATGTAACTGCAGACATAGTAGTATCAAACGCTGATATGTGGCATACAGAGACAAAGCTATTAGACGTAGGATTACAAACATACGATGAAGCATATTGGGCGAAAAAAACACTTGCACCAAGTGCATACATCCTCTATCTTTGAGTCGACGGAAAGCTACCAATGCTAACCCATCACAACTTAATTTTCACAAAAGACTGGCAAAAAAACTTTGATGAAATATTCAAAAAACCAGTTCTTCCTACTGATCCATCTATGTACATTTGCAAATCATCTGAAACAGATACGACAGTAGCGCCTGCATGAAAAGAAAATATGTTTATCCTTGTACCATGCGCTCCTTGATTGACGCTTACAGAACAGGAGGAACAAAAGTACACCGACAAAATTCTCGACATGATAGCAGATGTATGCAAAATACCCGATCTCAAGGCTCGTATAGAGTTTAGTCAGCTCTTCCACATGAAACATTTTGCTGAAAGATACAATGCATACAAAGGGACTGCTCTATGAATTGCGCATACACTTATGCAAACAGCAGTACTCAGACCAAACAATTATAGCAAAAAGGTAAAATGAGTATACTATACTTGAGCATTCACAAATCCATGAATAGGGACACAAATGTGTCTGATATCTGGAGAGCTGACTGCAGAGAGAATCATAAAAAAGAAGAATCACTAAGGCAAATACATAGACCGGTCTCTTTATGTAAAAACCAGTTCAAAGTCAATGCGTTCTACAGCACGATACATGAAACAGTATGGGACAAGTTACTACTATGCGACACTTTTTCTCCCGCGCAGTATCAAAAACAAAGTACTCACTCTGTACAAATTTGTTCGTATTCCAGACCTAGTAGTTGACAACAAACAAATCACCTCCGAGGCAGCAAAGGATGAACTAGAACAAATGCGAGATCAACGAAAGGAATCATATGAAAGCAAAAACTATGATGATGCAATTTGGTGAGATTGTGTTTCCCTATTTCATGAAAACTATATCCCCTTTGAGATGTCTCATGCATTTTGGCGTGCTATGATACAAGATACCGAAAAGAAAACATATGAGACATATCATGAACTCCAAGAGTATATGTATGGGTCGGCTATGGTAGTTTGAGAGATGATGTGTCATGTTTTATCTGTAGACAATACACTGGCTTACAACTATGCGAAAAAACTAGGAGAAGCCATGCAAATGACAAACTTTCTTCGCGATATTAAAGAAGACCGACAAGACTTTTGACGTATTTATATGCCAGTTGAAGACTTACATAGATTTTGATTGTCTCACCGTCATATCAAAGAATTTATGCAGACCGGTCTCGTCAACGACAACCGAGAAAAATTTATGGCATTTGAGATACAGCGCTGCGATGCGCTCTACCATGAGGCATTACACGGGATTCAATATCTCCCAAAAGAAAGCAGAAAAGCAATCTACTTGAGTGCAAAGCTCTATCAACAAATCCTCAGAAGAATAGAAAAACTAGATTACAATGTCTTTGAGCATTCGGCGAGGACAAGAAAGAGTGAGAAATTTATGGTGATTATGCAACATGCGGGGAAGAAATTCTAGATAGACCTGTCTCTTTATACATAGCGATTCAAAATGTCAAACCATCAATCAAAGAAATCAAATCAAATTACCATGAAACTCCCTAGAGTCCTCCGCATCTCTCGTCCAAGATTTTGGATATATGAGTTGGGTCCTTATATGATTTGAATTCTTTGAGCAATTTTTGTACTCAATAATTTTGGATGTCCTCAGTGCTCAAACTCTTTGTGACTTGGGACATTGGCACTCCGTGACAATATTGTGTGGGTTCTGATCTTTGGATTATATTTTCTTGTTCCTGCCAATATCCGAATTTATGGGATAAATGATATTTATGACTATGAAACTGATAAACTTAATCCCAAGAAAGTAGAGTGATACGAAGCGTTGGTGACTCCAAAAGAACAAAAGCACCTATGGAAACGAATTCTGCTCACGACAATCCCATTTGCAGTGATTCTTTTGTACCACGGGGTACGCATCTGATCTGTTTCACGAGGTATGATATTGGCTTTCATCGCGTTTCTCTTCTTCTCAGGGCAATATTCTGCAAAACCAATTAGAGCAAAAGCGAGACCAGTCTTAGATAGTTTTTTCTCGGCATGACACTATATAGCAACAGCAGTATTCGGATATCTTCTCATCAATCCTACGTGAGGTATCAATCGATACTATGTGATAGCGGGTATGGCACGAGCCATGGCAATGCATGCATTTTCAGCAGTTCCAGACATACAAGCGGACAAAGATGCAAAACTTGCAACTATCGCTACTATGCTATGAGGGAAAGCCACGATCCGGATATGTTTTGGTCTCTATTTATTGGCAGCTATACTAAGTTACTCATTTCTTGGATGGGTATCTGTGCTATTGGGAATAGTATATTGTTGATTGATGATATGAGGAATCACACTCTATGGGAATGACAAAAAAGTATTTGCTCTCTACAAACGATTCCCTTGGGTAAATACGGTGAGTGGAATGGTATTGTTCTTCGTGGTATTATTGAAAATCATCTAAACAAAAACCCCTTCATAGCAGAAGGGGTTTTAAAATCGATTGTAAAATCAGGAATCAACTTACGCAGCAAACAAATCACTCAATGTTACAATTTCTACTAGTGGAATTTCTCTGTCTCACTTTCTAAGATCAGTCACTACCACTACTCTCTCATCCATTTTCACATCTCCATATTCGATCATCATCTTCAGTGCAGGTTCAAGCATTTCACTATGATGTTCAAATGGAACATATCTAGATGACACACCAAACAACAACGTAGTATTTGTATATGTAGTTTCTCTATTGGTAAACGCGAATATCTTTACGGTTGGTCTATATGCAGCTGCCATCTTAGCTAACTTACCAGTTCTCGTGAAAATCACAATACTTCCAATATGATTTCTTTCAGCAATTTCTATTGCACTTCTGATCAAATATTTCTTTTCAATATCTCTTTGGTTAAACCCAATATTTTCAAATTCTTCGTGCCTATACTCAAGCACTGACTCCGCTTCTACTACTACTGACTTCATCATCTCTGCTGCTTGAATTGGATATTTACCTATCGTAGTTTCACCAGATAGCATCACTGCATCAGCTTTTTGAACTACAGCATTGAAAATATCTGATACTTCTGCTCTCGTAGGGAATGGGTTTTCTATCATGGTTTCCAATAAGTGTGTTGCCACGATTACAAATTTCCCTTTTGACTTACAACATTTCACAATTTGTCTTTGATAGATAGGTAGTTTTTGAATAGGCACCTCTATACCAAGGTCTCCACGCGCCACCATAACCCCGTCTGAATACTCTACGATTTCCACATAGTTATCCATTGCTTCTTGATTTTCGATTTTAGAAATGATTTGAACGTGTTCAGCATTATTTTCTTTGAGCAATTGTCTACATTCATTGATATTATCCTTGTTTCTTACAAAACTCATAGCGATAAAATCAAAACCATTTTCAATCGCAAACAACACATCCTTCTTGTCTTGATCAATCAAACCTGGTAACTTTAGCTTGATACCTGGAAGGTTGATATGTCTACGTTGTTTGATAGTGATAGTATGCAAAGCTTCTACCACTACATGATCGTCCGCTTTTTCTTTTACGAGCACATCAAATAGTCATGATTCGATCTTGATCAAATCACCAACTTTGATGTCTTCAAGTAAGTGTAGATAGTCACAAAACTGATCTTTATCTCAGCTAACTTTTGAAGAATCAACATAGATGTTGAAAACATCTCCTTTCACATAACTCTTAGTCCCCTCATAATCACCTGTCCTGATTTCAGGTCACTTTGTATCAAGCATCAGCCCTAACTTCGTCTTTTTCTCAGCATTTAATCTTTTTACTATTTGTCCTACCTTAGCTGCATTTTCATAATCTGCATGTGAGAAATTAAATCTCAAAACATTGATACCAGCTTTGTATAGAGCAAGAATCTTATCTTCATCCCAAGTTGCCGGTCAGATAGTCGCAATCATTTTCGTTTTTTTAAAGTGTTGCATAATCAATTAATTGTATATTGAATAAAAAAGATGTATTATTTCCCATATTTGGCATCTGCTCACAACTTTGCTTCAATTCTCAAGAGTTGATTGTATTTTGCAATACGATCAGTTCTACTCAATGAACCAGTCTTGATAAATCCAGCATTGATTGCTACTGCCAAATCAGCGATAAATGTGTCTTCTGTTTCCCCTGACCTATGTGATATGATTGCATTCATACCGTTGTCATGAGCCATCTTGATAGCAGACAATGTTTCTGATACAGATCCAATTTGATTGAGTTTGATCAAGATACTATTTGCTTGTTTGTCTTCGATACCTTTTTGTAAACGAGCGATATTTGTTACATACAAATCATCACCTACTGTCATAATCTTGTCTCCAAGCTTAGCAGTCAACATCTTCCATCCTTCAAAATCATCCTCAGCACAACCATCTTCGATAGAAATGATTGGATAGTTTGCTACCAAATCAGCATAGTAGTCTACCATTTCAGAAGACGTGAGTGTCTTACCTTCACTTTCCAACACATACTTCCCATCCTTGAAAAATTCAGATGATGCCACATCAAGTGCAATTTTGATTTGTTCAGTTGTATATCCTGCTTTGGTAATAGCTTCAATCAGCGTATCCAATGCTTCTTTGTTTGACCCAAGATTTGGAGCAAATCATCCCTCATCACCTACTGCAGTTACATGATTTTTTGCCTTCAATATAGATTTCAAGTTGTGAAATACTTCAGCACCCATTCTCAATGCCTCAGAGAAGTTTTTTGCACCAACTGGTACAATCATAAATTCTTGGAAATCTAAGCTATTGTCTGCGTGAGAACCACCATTGATCACATTCATCAAAGGCACTGGAAGTGCATTCCCATTACCAAGATATTGATACAATGATTTTCCCTCTAGTTGAGCAGTAGCAACACAATACGCCATAGATACTCATAGAATAGCGTTGGCTCCAAGGACTGATTTGTTTGGTGTCCCATCAAGCGCAATCAATGCTGCATCCAAATCAGCTACAGTAGCAAATTCTTTTCCAACAATAGCTTGTGATATCTCGTTATTTACATGAGAGACCGCCTTGAGCACCCCCTTACCTAAATATCTAGACTTGTCTCCATCACGCAATTCAAGCGCTTCATGAATACCAGTCGAAGCTCCAGATGGAACAATCGCTCTCGCTGGTTGTTGTCATTCTAATGTCAAATGTACTTCTACCGTAGGATTTCCTCTTGAATCCAATACTTCTAGTGCAGATACTGCAACAATCTTTGTCATATCAATTATTGTATTATAGGGATAAAAAAATCACTGTTCGGAAGTGAATATTGTACTTAAAAATGTCAATATTTATACTGTATACACAAAGATTATCTAATTTCAACACAGCATATACGCATTTTATTGACAATGCAGCCTGATTATTTATAATATACATATGAGGCCTAATCTAACTATATCAGAAGAGATCATACGCCCTGTAGCACTTTTTGATTATCGAACATGGTGAGAATCAGCAATACTTGTCAAGTGAGATGATAATTGCTATGGTTTGCCGTGAAGAGAAATGTATACTTTTGAGAGCGTATATTGAGCGGTTGAACAAAGTACACAAGAGATATATTGATATCACCAAAATCTTATTAAAAAATATGATCTTCTAAACTACCGCATCAATCAAGCACTCCATCACGTATTTCTCATAGAATTAAAAGGGACTTTAGATATCAAAGATCAATGTACTCTTTGATTTTACCCGCTACGCCCGAAATGTGAAAGTGAAAGAAATAAATTTGCAATCTATCAATGAGAAAAATGAGATCAACAATCTCATAGACTATGGATAGATGAACAGTCTAAGAAAATACTTGACGAGATAAGAAAAAAGAATATGTGGGTTCAAGGACAGCCAAGCAATGTAACAATTGCAAGACATCACTTTGATACATTTAGACAGGAACTTGCTTCAACTCTCAATAAACCATGGCTCTAGAAACATCGAAAAGTAAAGAAAGTGCAAAGTGAATACCTATTGTATCACATCCATCGCTTGGATTATGTGCAGTTTTATCATTGGAAAATGATTGAGTTTTCAAGACATTTGGTGGATCTCTACAATTGCAAGAGTCTGTAGAGGCTGCACTCTTTAGAGAATTATCCGAAGAGCTTAATTGCAAACCAGTATCATACCAAGAACTCAATACGTTTTCTACACCAAAATGAAAGATTCACCATATTTATGGTGTAGAACTCACCTGAGAAATAGAAATACCAAAGGACTGCAATATTCGTTGAATCTGATACTATCCGCTTTCAGAACATTGAAAAGAAGTGAATGATATCAGAAAAAAGCTCGCCCCCCATATTCACAAATACACCAAAAGAGCACTAGAAATTCTGTTATCTTATGACTGACGAGAAAATCTGCCGCACAGTAAAATAACTATAGATCATGAAAAATACTTAAAATGATTTGATAATATTATAGATTTCTGACATCCAGATGGTGAGCAATCAATAGAAGAAATTAGTGAATAAGACATCTTCATTTGTTATCTATTATCAACAATGGAATCCTACAAAGGTCTTTCTCAAGATGAGCGACAAAGAACATATAACGATTTATGACTACAAGCAGAAGCTTTTAAAGCTTTACTAGATGAAGAGTTAGTATTTGTTTTTTCTAGGTTTTGTGGCGCCAAAGAGTATCTTGTTCCTTTGGTAAAAAAATCATGACGAGATCTATTGAGATTCGCTCGTATGGAAAAGAAGCTTTTAAAAGACGACTACGAGAGTATATATCTTTTTGTGGGAGAATTTATTGCGCTCGATTGATGCCCTACAGAAAACACGGAGTTTTTTGAAATGAAGCAACGGCTTTATAAAAAATATACACTTGAAGAATTAGCTCTTATAGGTAAAAGGTATGTGGAATCTAATATAAAATCTATTTTATAAAAACCATCTCCTTATGATGCCAACAGTAATTCGTCCACTTCCAAGACAAAAAAGAAACGAAACAGCAAAAATAGTTTTTCCTGGAAAACTATTTGACGTTTGGCAACGAGAGCAAAAAGTTTATACGTGAGAAATCAAAACATTTGAATGAGTTACTAGACCTGATACGGTATTGGTAATTCCGATCCTAGACAACTGACAAGCAGTATTTGGTATCGAGACACAACCTGGCATGAAAGAGATGATGCGTACATTGGGTTGAAGACTAGAGAAATGAGAAACTGCAGAAGATGCTGCACATCGTGAACTAATGGAAGAAAGCTGATACACGGCGAAAGAACTTAGACTCTGGGACGCTCGACAACCTCTAAATAAAATTGACTGGGCAGTCTATCTATTTGTCGCTCATTGAATAAGCAAAAAACAGGATACCAATCTGGACGATTGAGAAAAAATCAAAACCTGTTCATTTCCCATAACAGAGTTGCTCAACCCAGACAATACGATACCTTTTGATGATAATGAATTTCTCTTTAAACTATACTACGCACAAGCAAATAAGAAGGAAAAAGAAAGAGTGATGAGATTGCTGACACCGTAATCTACTTCACCAACACCTTCCCTGTCATACTTTCTGGCTTCTCGACACCCATTCTAGATAGTACTGTAGGAGCTATATCTGTCAAATCTCATTGTTGCAACGACAATCACTTTTCTTCTGTAATCAAGATACAAGGTACTGGATTGAGAGTGTGTTGTGTATGAGGAGAACCATCATCATTTTTCATAGTGTCCGCATTGCCATGATCTGCAATCACAAATATTTCGTATCATAGTGATTTTGCCTTTTCTGCAACTTGTTGCAAACATGTATCTACTGTTTCTACTGCCTCTACTACCGCCTCAAATATTCAAGTATGACCTACCATATCGGGGTTAGCAAAATTGATTGCAATGAAATCGGGTTGCTTATCATCTAGGTACGCAACTACTTTTTGTGCAATATCTGGAGCACTCATAGATGGCTGGAGATCGTATGTGGCTACTTTTGGTGATGGGCATAGTATGCGGTCTTCACCTGGGAATTGTTGTTCCTTTCATCATGAAAAAAAGAATGTCACGTGAGGATACTTTTCTGTTTCAGCTACACGGAGTTGCGTTTTGCCAGCTGCAGAAATTACTTCGCCAAGCGTATGTGTCAACGTATCTTTTGGAAACATAATTTCGATATTGTGAAATGTCTCATCATATGGCGTCATACAAATATACTCCACATCGACTGGATGCATATCGAATCATTCAATCTTGGTTTGAGTGAGGACCTTGGTAATTTCTCTCGCTCTATCACTACGATAGTTCATACAAATCACCACGTCTCCATCCTCGATAGTAGCTATCGCATCATCGTTTGCATCAGTAAGGATGATAGGCTTGAGAAATTCATCGGTCTCTCATGCATCATACCTTGCTTGTATAGTATGCAGAATATCTTGTGTTGGTTCTCATACTCAGTTCACGAGTAACTCATAAGCCTCCTCTACTCTCTCCCAGCGATTATCGCGATCCATCGCATAATAACGCCCTACCACTGACGCCAGTTTAGCGTCATATTTTTGGCATGCATGCAATAATTTCTCAATAAATCATTTCCCTGATCTTGGATCCGTATCACGCCCATCAGTGAACGCATGCACATATATTTCAGACACTCATTGATTACTCAAAGCCTTTATCATCCCTATCGTATGATCAATATGCGCATGCACTCATCCATCAGAAATCAATCATATGAGATGAATAGGTTTATTGTATTCTAGTGCATATCTCACAGTTTCTTGGAATACCGAATTATCATAAATCGTTTCATCAGTAAATGCTTTTGAAATTTTAACCAAATCCTGGTAAATCACACGTCATGCTCCTATATGCATATGGCCTACTTCTGAATTTCCCATTTGACCTTCAGGAAGTCACACAGCTTCGCTGTGTGTTTGTAACGTAGTATGTGGATATGTCGCCAACAAACTATCATAATACGGAGTCTTCGCTTTTGCAATTGCTGATATTTCGGGATTATTTTGGATTCCTCGACCATCAAGGATTACGAGCATTATTTTTTTGTGCATTGGATTCTTTGAATATAAAATTAAATTATACGAACAGCATGTGTATATATGTATGATAAAGGAAAATGCA
>JBDHUW010000003.1:0-170559 GCA_039809345.1 Candidatus Absconditabacterales bacterium
AGAACCCCTTATGAAGTACAATATACTACTAACCTAGCTTATATCTCTTAGTGGTGCAATTGGGTTGAAATTCAAATCATATGACTCCATATGTTTATAATACAATAAACCAAAACAATTCTAAAATATGAAAAAAACAATATGCGAATACATTAGGAAGGTAGTAAATTTCCTAAGAGGATTGAATCCTATCGCATATTATACTTTGTGGCGGTGGGAAAAAGAAATGAGAAAGATCAATGAGGATACACTTCTCGAAGAGAAAAAGTACTGGGAAGAAGAACAAAGAAGCATCATCTTTGATGGTATTGTAGATGAGGTGGTGGCATTTTGGATAGAAAATATTACTATCGAATCTATATCTAGGTCTGCCTACGATACTTTTTTTATTGCTTCAAATATCCTAACCATCGCCATGGTATCTTGCCCACAGTATATCAAAAGGTCTTGTATGATTTTTTGTCTTTGTTCAGGTGGGGTTTTGCCACTGATGATGTTGTGAAGTTCGAGCATGGCTTTGTCCCCTCTTCCTATGTCGAGTCATGTATAATCCATTGTTGGAGCTAGCACAGGCATCACTTTCTTGATAGAGGAAGACGATTTGAACTTATTGTCAAAATATTTTCATTCTGATACTCGTTTCATGAGATCAAATGTGTTTTCATTGATCTGCAAAAACTGCTCAGCAATATCTGGGAACAACTTTGCAATTTCCTTATTTCTTGAATTTTCAAATCATTCATATCGTACCATGAACGTGCTTGTATGTAAGTCATCACCTATATCCTCAAGCATCTGTGTAAGCAAATCTTTGTAGTTCCCTGTGATAGCTTTGTTGTACTCTTGTGCTGTCTTATTGGGATCATGAGGAATCTCTATGGTTTCTACCTTGTATTCTCACTCTCACACGAATACTCATCCATAATGTTTCATAGAGCCATCTTCATAGTATTTGTGCAATGAGTACTGTACCACTGTTTGTAGGTATGGTCGAGTGTTATCCAAAAAAGGGATAGGGACACTGATCGTTTCATAATCGTAAAAACATATTGGATACTGGAAATTGATTATATCTGTGCGGATTGCATCACTGTCTATGATTGGACTTCAAGATTGCTTGCACTTGAGGTATGTGGCAATATATTTTTGTGTCCCCTCGTTGAATCAGTCTATATCCTCTGCGCTGAGCTCATCTATCAAGTGTTTGCCCTCATAGTACAACTCTTTGATATATTCTGCATTGCTATGATGTATGCCAGGTCCCATCACGGTTCCAAAAAAATCACTTTTGTCTTGTCCAAAGTACTCTAAAAATTTTGTTCCCTCTCGTGGGTAGATCTTATTGAAATCATTTTCTGGTAGGTGCAAGTATGTTCTCATCACAGTAAGAGCTTTTTCTATACTCTGTCCATCCAACAAAAGATCGCTAATCATAATTTTTTTTGGCTTGTTGTTTTGGATGACTTCGATTTCTGTTTGTGTGTTAGCAAGGTCCTCTCTGATAAGTTCTGTTAGATTCAATTTCCCATTTTTGATATAATCACGATTGAGATAGACCATATTAATTTTGCCCAATGGAGAAAATCACTGGGAAACAAGAGCTTGGTTGATAATATGTGTTTGGAAACTAAGGTCATGTATAAACTTTGACTCCATGGCTCCAATCTTTTTTTCTTCACCATTGTCTTTTATCTTTTTTCTGATACCAGATTTTGCCTTGGCCTCAAAGAGATCATATCCATGCCCATTTCGTATCATAAAGTCTGCTCTCACGATACAATCCCCCACTTGAAATGTTGGTTGATAAAGAATTTTTTGTTGTGCTTTGATAGCTTCCAAAGTGCGCTCTTTGATTGAGGGTAAATCACTACTTGCGCGAAGAAGTATTTCGTCATCATCGTCTTCGTCATCACTCTCCTCATCGGTATGTACTTTGTGATAGCGTGGCATCAGATCTATTGCAGTTGCTCCATACTTTTGCTCCAAGTACTGTTTGATACAATCTTCCACGTCCTGTCCTATTTGTATAATATGCTCTTGGGCTTCTTGTGAATCAATCTTGCGGATTTTCTTGTATATCTCAGAATTATGCACTTTCCATCGTGCAAGCTTGGGATTGTTCATGAAATCTACAAAGAGGGATTTGGTGATGTGCATGTTGCCTCCTAAGATACACAATGCATGAGAAAAAACAAATCAAATTATGTGGGCATTACTGTTCTATCGAAAACGCAATTTTACGCAAAATTCTGCTTACCTTTTCAGAGTGAATAAACCACTCCATACCTTTTTATCCGCTTCTCAGCTTCTCTATACTCTGGACATAGACGTTCTACCTCTTGCCAGAAAGCTTGAGAATGATTCAAATGTGCTAGGTGCGCGAGTTCGTGACAAATCACATATTCAGCAACCTTATGTGGCATTTTCACTAGCTTCCAATTGAGTCAAATATTGCCTTTGGCTGTACATGTTCACCATTTTGTTTTTTGTCCCCTGATGGTCACTTTGGCCACGGTGAGACCATGGATTTCAGTGTGCTTTTGTAATCTTTCTATAAGATATTTTTTGCCGTATGATTTATAGAAATTAATTAGATTACTCTCCACTGATAGATCTTTGACACTTGCAATGCGTTTCAGATCATGATCGATGTATTCGTCTTTTTGGTGGAGGACTTTTTCTATGTGATAATTGATGCCATGCAATAATACCTCACCCACTCAAACCTGTAGCTCATTGTGACTTTGTGCATAATACGCCTGTGTCTTTTCTATTCGATCTTTTTTGCTATCTACAAAAGCCTGTATCTGTTTGTCAGTTACTCGTTTGGGAGCAGATATTTTGATAGCTCCATCTGAAGGTTCTATACTCATACGCATCGATTTCATGCGCTTGCGTGTGATGGTGATTGCCATGATAATGCGTGGAAGTACTGTTTATGCTAGGTCTGAGAAAGATTATTTCATAGGAACTTCTATCACAAGAAATGATGCTTCTCACTGTGGAACAATATGTACAGTTGAAAGGTCTGTAATCTCTACAGCATCTCTATCCTGCAATGTATACTCACCTACTTGAGCAATTCCTCATATACACATCAAAAATGCTCCATTCGTCTCGGTATGTACTTTATATGACGTTTCGTTGTCCCATTTCCCTACTGTCACAAATGCATATTGATTGATAGCCAAGCTCTCCTCACGTCCCTCTGGAGAAACTACCATAGTCCATCTGTTTTTACTCTCTTGTCGTCAAAATGGTTTTTGATCATATCTTGGTGTAATTTCTCAGGTATGGGGTAGTATTCGCAATTGGAAAAGCGCTGCTGACTCCGTTGGAGAGGCGTTGAACTCACTGTGATGTACTCATGTTCAAGCAGACATCACTTGGACATCTCCTGCTTTGATCACTCCACCATGTCACATACTATCACCATGTTGCAATGCTCAATCAGTCACGATAGTGATGATCTCCATATTGTCATGCGGATGATCTGGGAACCCATGTCCTCATTTGATAATATCATCATTGAGTACTCTTAGAGCCCCAAATCACATTCTAGCAGGATTATACCAGTTCCCAAACGAAAAACTATAAGCCGTCTGTAGCCACCCATAATTTGCTTTACCTCTACTCTCAGAGTTTATATAAAGTATCATGTTGTGAATATACATATAGGGGAGTAGTTTTCAATTACAATTCTCCCTATCATTCCCCTCCCATATTAGTATAGTGATGAGATAAGATATTTATATTCACATATATATATGGCAAAACGCCCACTTCCTATTAAAGAATTTCAAGATATGTTGAATATGTATGTCGCAAATGGACGATTCCCTCGACAGCAAAAAATTGTAAAAAATGACACTATGGATAAGGTTCTAGAGGTAGAACCAAATGGCAAAGTGTCATTTGTGGCGTATATTGAAGATACGTGAATGTCTGTAAGATCTACGTATTCAGTAGCAGAGTTGTTTGCTGTAGAAAGTGGATTACATGATTTTGTGAGTCGAAAGACACGTGGACAGGCATGGACAAGAGAATGACAACCACCAATATATGATGTATGATATAGTTTTCACTATATGAACATGGCTACATTGACTGTGTTACAAAGAATAGAATATTTTCTTCGTGTTGTTGATATATCATAATGTCTGCTTATAGCACTTAGTCTATCTACTACGACTAGGTGCTCTTTTTGATCTTGATTTCCCTTCTGCATATCCATTTCTTTTTGAATCTCTGCTATCGCCTCTACTTGGACGACTTCCAAATCATGCACGAGGCGCTCTTGCTCCATCTCTTGGAGAACGTGATGCATACCCTCATGTAGCCGGTCTTTCGCTTCTTTCTGATCTATCGCTACCTCTATCTCCTCATCTTCCTCCATAAGGACGAGATGCTCCTCAACCAAAACTAGGTCTACTGTCGCTTCTACGTTGAGGTCTATCATCAGATCTTTTTGCTGACTCTTCGCTTTTTTTAGGATTCACAAGTGACATGTTGATAATATTGGTAATGTTTGCAGATTCACCAATATAGCTATGTATCATTGAAATAAATGCTTCATCACTGCTCAATGCTGGTATTTCTATCATAGTTTCATGTGGTAATCCACCTTCTTGGTATGTCACGAAGACATTCATCATTGCGCTCATAAGTTTTTTTGAATGGGTAAAATGTAGTATACATTATACGATTCCCTAATCACTAAACAAGGTGATTACTGTAATTTCTGGCCAGATGCCAACCCTCGCACTCAATCCTAGAAAGCCGAATCCTCTATTTACATACAGGTACTTGCCGTTTTCATAGTATAAATCAAGTCGTTTTTTATAACGAAGCTTGATAGGACTTCGTTTGAATCACGGCATATCTATTCATATCTGCATACCATGAGTATGTCATGAAAGGGTGAGTGCAATATGTGTTTTATGCTTCTTTATGATCATTTCCCAGTGGGTAGGGTCGTGAGAAAGCATTATAATGCACTCATTTTTTTCTATCCCCTCGAGTGCTTTGTCTATGTCTCCATAGCGCATAAATCACTCTCACCAGTTTTCAACTCCCGCTATCACGATGCTGTCTTTTCACCTATGCACTCTTGCATGAGAATTCAAAAGTAGGTTCCATCAGATCTGACGATGGTAGTCTTTCAATGATGTATGATTTTCTTCCTTTTCTTTTTGAGAATTCCACAATGCATAATCTCCATAGTCGTGATTCCCCAATATAGAATACTTTCCTATTTTGGCCTGAATTCTAGCGAAAATGTTTTTCCATTTTGCAAACTCCTCTGCTTGATTATTGACCAGGTCTCAGGTGAAAAAAAAGAGATCTGGATTTTGCTCATTTATCAATGCTACTCATCTTTTTACAGCATCTATATTGTCAAAACTTCCACTATGAATATCTGATATCTGCACTATCTTGATGCCATCAAATGATTTTGGGAGTCCAGGTATAGTGAGTGAGTGTTTATGAATTGTATAGCGATATTTTCACCATATCGTTCCATAGACACATAGGAGAAGAAAGCAGCCTGTGACAACCAATCCAGCCGTAGTCAATCCATCAATTTCACTCTCAAAGACTACACGTATGCCATCTTGTATCAAAAGAAACACTGTGAACAAGAGTTGAGAAATAGTGAGTATAAATATCCCATTCACCATATATGTCTGTACTTTACCAATCAGTCCACTAGGTGATTTGAAAAATTGTAGAAGCAAAAACGTCATTACTACATATATTATCCCTACTCGACGATATATTTCTCATCATACACCATAACTTGTATAGAGTGTTAGTAGTATAGAAAATAGAACTACTACTGCGCCAAACAAAAATCTTTGATATATTTTCATATACGTTCGTATACTGATTTTGTATCTCTTTGCAAAGATAATATAAAAAAATTCCCCTCTCGAAAACGAGTGGGGACAATTAGGTCTGGCGGCGTAGTTTGGTAATATGCATGCAGGAAACTTTCGGTGCCATTCTACTCGTTTCGCTCAATCGTTATTTATATGGCAGCATACTCCAAACTACGCCTTAGGACAAGGCGTCCGCCAGGGAATAAAATAATATATATCTCAATTATGAAATCAATACTAAAATTCATCTCGAGCAGATTTTTCCCACTTTTTTTTCATGTCTTGTGGGTATAATACTGCATTGAGGATGCTATAGTAGAATGCTGTTCCAAACATTAGCATGATCCACGCTAGAAGAAGGAGGGATTCATTTTGGTAGAGTCCTACACCATACCAGTATCGAGTAAGTTGTCCAAAGGTAAAAAATAATAATCCGAATAATCCTAGGATAAATGTGGTTCCTGTCACGATATGAAGTTTTTTCATTTTTGAAATACAAAAAATAAACTATACTTAGTATAGGAAAAAATCGAATTTGTGCAAAAAATTAACGAAGTTCTATGATTTCTTTCAAATAGCTATCGGCATAACAATCCCCTACTCTTCATCTATCTGGTAGTTCAGTAAAAAACAACTCTCTTGGGTACGACTGGAGTGGCTTAGAAATAACTGCTTTGATTCTCATATTGTTACTAAATTTTATACCAATAATATTCTCACTCTTCGCAGCAAAAAAATCATACCCCGTACCATTGATTCTTGGAAGGATCGGCGTAGAAGTGAGCTGGAATATGTCATTATCATAGCACCCTATCTGAATATATTTGTACCCGCTTTTGAGCTCTTTTTTGAAAGTTGTTCAGGAATATGCCATGAAATATGGTTCTCGTAGTATTGGATTAATCTTGAACAAAGCATCGCTTTCTGGTATTTGTAGGAGTACAGAATAAACAGCGGTACTTGGAACTCTATCCCCTCGCAACAAAGCATTATCAATAAATATCACACGTCAAGCTACTTCAAATAGCTCTGTTGAAGCCGTAATTTCTTTAAAAATCTGATCCTGTTCCAGTTTGATATCTATGAATGCATCCTTGGTTTTTTCGCCAAAAAGCGCGTCTCGAAAAAGTATGAGTACTCACACTCACAAAATGATTATACCTCATCAAATGAACACTGTTTTTTTCATTGAAGTTGAAAAGAGCAAAACTGTATCTATCTGATGATATTATACCGTATGGTTACAAAAAGTCAATGACATTTATCCCCAGACAATCCCATTCTTAATTCAGGTATCTGACGCTTTTTCTGCTAGTGAGGATGATTGTGAAGCTGTATGTGCACTACGAGGTGCCTGAGATTTACTTGGTGGTATTTGCCCGCTCTTCATCCCCAATGAGACCTTTTCTCTCTCCTTATCTATCTCTAAAACCGTCACTTGTACTTGCATCCCTACAGATACTACATCGCTTGGGTGAGAGACAAAGCGGTCAGCAAGCTGTGATTTGTGTACCAGACCATCGCTATGAAGTCAGATATCTACGAATGCTCCAAAATCTGTCACATTTCTTACTACTCCATCAAGTTTCATGCCGATTTCTAGATCAGAGATTTCTAGGACATCTGATTTAAATGATGGTGGGTCCATATTCTCACGAGGATCTAATCATGGACGTTGCAACTCACTGATGATATCAGAGAGTGTTTCAAAACCGATTTCATATTTTTCTGCCAATGACGCGATTTTTCTTTCGTCCCACCCTGCAAATACACTATGTGCCAAAGGTAGAATCAAAGGATCTTTTTTGCTTGGTTTGATACCACATTCATTTCCCAACAATGTATATGTTTTCTCATACATCTCTGGATGAATGCCCGTAGCATCCAATGGCTCTTTCCCATCGACAATACGCAAGAATCCGATACACTGCTCAAATGCCTTAGGTCCCAACCCTTTGACTTTTTTCAACTGTGCCTTGCTGGTAAAAGGTCCATTTTCGTCACGATATGCAACGATATTTTTGGCGATAGTAAGAGACAATCATGCAATATATTGTAGCAATGTATAACTTGCAGTATTTACATTTACTCATACGCTATTTACGACATCTTCTACTTTTTCATCAAGTTTCTCGAGGAGAAGTTTTTGATCTACATCGTGTTGGTATTGTCATACACCAATTGATTTCGCATCGATCTTAGTAAGCTCTGCTAGTGGGTCTTGCACACGATGTGCGATGCTGATTGCTCCCCTGACTGTCACGTCCAGATGTGGGTATTCTTCTTGTGCAAGTTCAGATGCTGAGTAGACAGATGCGCCTGCCTCTGAAACAACCAAATACTTGGTATCGAGTTTGTGTTGCTTGATGAACTCACTGATGAATCTTTCTGATTCACGTGATGCGGTTCCATTTCCAATCGCAATCAAATCAACCTTGTATGTATTGATCATCTCTAATAATTTCTTTTGTGATGGTTCCTTTTGCGCATCTCCGTTTGTAGGGTAGATGACATCATTGTACAAAAATTTACCAGTTTCATCGACAACTGCTAATTTGCAACCTGTACGAAACCCAGGATCGAATCACAAGACTTTGAGCCCTCTTACTGGAGGTGTCAGCAACAAATGTTTGAGGTTATCTCCAAATACCTTGATAGCTGCTTCATCTGCTCGGCGTTTTTTGTTGCTACGAATTTCTCTTTCGATAGATGGCATGAGCAATCTTTCTAATCAATCCTCGATAGCTTCAATTAGATATGAGACACTAGACTGTGCATTCTTGGGGATGAAGATAGCTTTAGCTTGCTCCAAGATTTTGGTAGTATTGCATTGGAGTGAAAGTGAAAGTTGTTTTTCTTCCTCTGCTCTACATACAGCCAAGTATGCATATGAAGGCATATCTGCAATCTTTTTACTATAACTTCCATATATTTTATATACACCGTTTTCTTCAAAAGTTTTGGTGGGCTTAGTGACCAACACAGCATTGTTCTCCTCATATCCACGAATTTCATCACGAAGTCCAGCATCATCACTCACATCTTCAGCCACGATATCTTTGGCTCATTGAATAGCTTCTTTGACAGTAGCAACAGATGTTTTTTTGTCACCAGTGTCTTTGATAAACTTTTCAGCTTCAAGTTCAAACTCCTCGAGCGTCATGGTGCATGCACGCAAAATCACAGCAAGCGGATCCAACCCTTTTGCCTTTGCAATTGTCGCCTTAGTATTTTTCTTTTCCTTGAATGGTCTATATAAATCCTCTACTCTCGCCAATGTCTCCGCAGCCAAAATCTGTGCTTCCAACTCTGGTGTCATCAACCCTTTTTCTGCGATCAGACGAATCACATCTAGTTTGCGTTGTTCAAGATTCTTTTGATATGTGTAAATTTCATGAAAATCACGAAGTTGTTCATCAGTTGCTCACTTTGTAAGCTCTTTACGGTAACGAGCAATAAACGGCACAGTATTTCACTGATCAAGAAGTTCTATAATAACATTCACGGTATTGGTATCCATACCCGTCTTACTCACGATAGATTGAATTACTTTTGACATTACTATTCGCAAAAATCTAAAAAATCGAATACGTCGACCTTATTATATCCAATAATTAGCCACAGACGGGAATCGAACCCGTGACCTCTCCCTTACCATGGGAACGCTCTACCGACTGAGCCACTGCGGCATGGGTTATGTATACTGAACTTCTGTTCGAATGCAATATTCAATCTAAATTTGCAAAAAAGAGTATTCTCAATATACTGAGACCATGCTAAGAAAAGTAGAAAAAGTATACTGATTTTGAAGTTCTTTCTATGTAGAACTGAAAGATAGCCAAAAGAAGAGTCGTAGCCGATTCTCATTTTTTCTATACTTTTTCATAATCGCTTCATATGCAGTATGATCCGTGATTACTACATTTATCCCAGAAAAGTTTGTGATCTCACCACTACAGGTGAAGATATATTTTACATATCTTATAGTCATTATTTACATACTGCTTCATTATATATATCAAGTTTATGGCGTAGACACAAACAACAAGATTGATATCGAAGATGAAAGTGATGAACGACAAATGATACCAGCCAAAGTTGTGGATTTTTGGCTAGCTAGAGAGATGATGTTGTGGGGATTCCAAATGAAACTGAATGTCATAGTGCAATACCCATACAAAAATAAACCATTGAGATCTAAGTTAGTATATCCTATAAATTATCTGCCGACCCAGGTTACGAATCTTGCAATAGATGATATGATCGTGAAGAATCTACGCTTCTTATACAATCGATTGGTCTTATGAAACAAGAACCGAAAGCCTCCAATTGATGAGCAAAAGAAGCATGAATTGCACAAATCGATGCCTCAAGCTATCTGGATTGGGAAAGACGCACAAGCTTATATGCACAAAACCAATCAACATCAGCCCTATGTTAATCTCGATATTCATGCGCTTTTCCCCCCAGTTAGTATGGTGACTACTATATTAGAATTTATAAGAAAACTAAGTATTGCCGTAGTTCATTTGTATGCTATGTGGCTCTTTTTCTCACTTATATTTAGTTTGCTTCTGGCTGTGTTCATCCTTCTAGGGATGTAAATATGTTAGAATCCGCTTTGTAACTCAAGCATTTTTGCATACTGTCATCACTTTGCAACCAACTCTCCGTGTGTTCCCCTTTCAATTACTATCCCATTTTCAAGCACGATGATATCATCAGCCTTCTTCACTGTTTGTAGTCTGTGTGCGATGATGACTACCGTGCGTCACTGAAATAGTGAGTCTAGTGCTTGTGTAATCCCCTCCTCACTTAGCGAATCCAGTGCTGACGTGGGTTCATCCAAGAGGACTATCGATGGGTTTTTGAGAAAAACCTTTGCTATCGCCAATCTTTGACGTTGTCATCAAGATAGTCTGATTCACTTCTCTCATATTTCTGTATCAAGCCCTTTTGCAAATGAATCGATAAACTGACACTGAGCTTGGCGAATCGCGTTCTCAACCATTTCTTTTGTAGGTTCATAATCTAGTGCATAGACTAAGTTTTCATAGATTGTGCCGTCAAAAACACTTGGTTCTTGTGTGAGATATCAAATGTGTTTATAGTATGATTTGAGTGATACTGTTTGCTGATCTATGGAGTGCTGATTTGGCAGTGCTTGATTGTCTATCAAGATTCTTCACTCATCACAATGGATATATCATGCAATCAGCTTGATGATCGTTGACTTCCCTGCTCAAGATATTCATACAAGCGCCGTCTTCTTCCCTCATTGTATTTTCAGTGTAAGATTTTTCAATACTTCAGTATTTTCATAATGCAATCAAACATCTTCAAATACGATATCTCCCTTTTGTAATACAAAATCATCTCACACATCATATCAAACGATTTCTGGGATGTTCTCAAAGGTTGACCATAACTTCTCTACTCTTTGAAAGCTCTGTATGAAGCTCTTGTAGAGAGTAACTGCATCACGAACCCCCATTTCCAGACTAGAAATCAATCAAAGATAGAGCACTATGTCTGCATACTGGACGGTGTTTTGATAAAAGAACTTGTATCCCAACAGAACAAAGAGAGACACCGTAATGAGTGCTAGCATGATAGATGGCGCATTGAAACTCCAGTGCTCATAAAAGTTTTTCTTTTTATCATAATATTCCATCTCATCCACAACTTTTTTGTATGCTTGGTGTTCACTATCGATTTTATCATGCAGTAATATTTCAAATTTCGACATCAAAATTCTCACATTGTGTCTTGTAGCTTCGTCACGTAAATCGTTTCTTTTCTCACGCCAAATATCTCCTCACTTCCCTAACTTCCCAGCGATTGACAAAACAATGGCTAAAAATATGTACAGCATTATAGGGAAGTACCAAGTGATCTGAGTGAGCAAATAGGTGACAAAGACGAGATTTACAACTGCAGATGCTCCATAAACCATACTTTCCAAGGTGAGATTCACCCATGTATCAATTCACTTTTCTATAATGGACAACATTTTCCCAGTCCCCACCAATTCAGTTTTGTTGCTATCTAGTTTAATATATTTTTCTTTGTATGTATTATATTGCATCTTGATAAACGCCCATTGAAATGATGCAAAACGATTTCTCATAGATGCATTATAGATCTGATACAGGAATACAAATATGATATATGCAACGATATATGAAAAAAATAATTCTTTGTTCGGATTTTCTATATAAGAAACTATTTTTGCCAAAAACAATGTAGTGATGATCGAGTATAGAGGCCGACTTGAGACTTGTAAACTCATGAGAAACGCTTTTTTCTTGAGGAGAAAAAAGGGGTGACAGAATTTCTTTAGTTGTTCGGCGGTGGTATATCTTTTCATATGTATCTCTGTAATTCATATAAATGAGGAAGTGTTTTTCCCCAAAATCAGAAGAATTTCTTGGTATATGATTTTTTTACAATTGGGGATGTCCACTGATGAGGGATTAGTGTAATATTAGCATTGGCGTGATTCTCATATGCTGTACGATATCGTGGATTTCGTGTTTCAAAAATACGAATCTTGGTGTTTTTATCCTTAGCTTCTTTTAGAATATCCCAAATCAATCATCTGTATATTTTGATGTTGTAATGACTGGCATACTGTTGGATAAAATCTATGCGTTTGGTGCTCCATGGATGGTCCTCAAAGAATCTTTCATCTAGTATACAGATACTATTTTGAGGGTCGTTGCATTTGTCTGGATGTCGATCCCAAGGGGTTAGTATGGTAGTAGTTTCTCCTTGCAGTATTGATGTCTTATCTCGGTGAGCGAACATACTGAGGTCTGATTTCAACGTCGATCTCACATCCTCATCCGTCCAATATATACTTTCCCTTTCTGGATCAAAAAGACGCTTTTCTACTTCCTCATACGTCCCTCTGTATGTAGGGTCTGAACTGCCTGGTCGATAGCGACTCAAATTCTCCTCATTCATGAAGTATGGCTTATGCGAAAATGTGCTTTGTACCCATTGTCGAGATAGATAGTTCGATCATAGCTCTCCATCTATAAAGTGATAGTATGTCCAATCAGCTAATTTCCTTCGGTATATCAGCCCATAATGTGTCCAATAACTTGCTAGCCACATTCTGACATGATTATGAAGATATCCAGTTTGCTCTAGTGTCAACATTGCTTCATTGACTCGTTTTGATGGCGTGGTTTTGGTGATGACTGATTTCGGTAGTATCACCTTTTTGTATATGCCTGTTTTGTCATTTTCCATATCCGAAAATATTCAATCCTGCTGCCAGTAATGCACTTGAACAAAATATTCTCTTCGCAAGAGCTCTTTGATTCGCATCTCTACCTCCTCTATCTTATATCTTTTGAGGCAAGATTCGACTATCTCTTTGGTGGTGATTACCCCATGTGTGATATACGGAGACAACTTACTCACTCACCCGTTGATATAGTTTCTTGTTTTTCAATATTTGATTCAGTCAAATGACTCGACATAATCAATTAATTCCTCATGTGATTTGAGGGGAAACATTATGTGATACTAAACAATATAAATAGTTAAAACCCGCTTTGAAGCTCAAGCATTTTAGCATAAGTTCAATGTGATTGCAAGAGTGATTGATGAGTGCCGTCTTCTACAAGTTTTCATTTTTCCAAGACGATGATTCTATCTGCACTTTTTACTGTTTGTAATCTATGTGCAATGATTATGACGGTTCTTGATTGGAACAATAGATTGAGTGCTTTGGTTACCTCATCTTCGCTAAACGAATCCAATGCGGATGTCGGTTCATCCAAGAGGATGATTGCAGGGTTTTTGAGAAAAACCTTTGCTATCGCTAATCTTTGACGTTGTCATCATGATAGCTTGATTCATTTTTCGCCGATTTCAGTTTTTAGCCCTTGAGGAAACTCTCGTATAAATTGGCACTGTGCCGCATTGACGGCTTTTTCTAGTTCTTCATCTGTTGGTATATATTCAAGTGCATATGTTAAATTTTCATATATACTTCCATCAAATATACCAGGTTCTTGTGTGAGATAGCTTATATGTTTGTAATATGATTGTAGAGACACATATGAATCATTTGTGGGATTTGGAAGTTCTTGTCCATCAATTACCACTGATCCTGTTTGTGGATATATATAGCCCGCAATTAGTTTAATGATAGTCGATTTACCACTTCCTGACCTTCCTATGATAGCTGTTTTTTGTCATCACTCTATACTAAGCGAAAGTCAGTTGATAACTTCTCATTTCCCATAGTCATATGTTATGTTGTTGAGCTGTATTTCTCAGATCTTTGGAGAAAAAGTGCTTCATTGTTGATATCATTTAATTTGCGGAGTTTCATGCGTGAATTCTCGTAGTTTATCAATATGTATCTTATCAACATGGAAATTAGTGATAGCCTCATTGAGATCCATAATAGAATTGTATACTTGATTTACCATCATCCATAATAATCAAAGTGCTCATATTGTTATACTCCCCTGTTTAATAAGATATACCGCATATCCAATTACCATAATACGAATAATTGAAAATACTATTTTTTGCATATCGAATGTTCGAATCATTTTTTTTGATTCCCTCTTCCGCATAGAATATATTTTTGAATAATATCTATCAATGAAATGTGTCTCGTGTTCACCTTTCCCATTCATGAGAATTTCATTTTTTGACATGATCATTCTAACAAAACGCTTGTCTCCTTCTATCATACTATCTCTCCTCTCTTTTCTTAATGTAGCAAGAATCTTATTTGCATATTGTATGTAAAAATATGATGCTATGAAAAGTGTAAAGACTCACATAAATGCATAAATCCCGATGTTTTTTGCAATAATGAATGAACCGACAATAATTCAAACCAGCAATTTAACTCAAGTTTGCAGTACAAATTCAATTGTTTTCTGCCATGCACCGCATCACTGGAAAATTATACTTTGTATTTTACCAGTACCTATTCATTCTATGGTATTACCCTCACTTGTGAAGTACTGATACATATATTTCATATAAAATACTTTTTTGAGATCAAAGCTCAGCTTATTGAATATATTCCTAAAAAAGTATCAGAAAATGTCTCATTGTAACAAAACTATTCCCATCAATGCCAGAGGTGCTATAATTTTTTCATATTGTCCTTCATTGACCCTATCTATTATGATTTGTAAAGTATATCAAATTATAGCTCACTGAACTCAATTAAATAAACTTCTTAGTATGACCCACAAAACTGGTCATTTCCCCCTTTCAAATGCAGGCGCCAAGAAAAAACATATTTTTTGTCGCATAGTGCGGATGTAACTTGATAAATACCCTAAGCAATTACAATCTTCTTTTTTGCACCACGAACCACAATATACGTACATACGATTGAAAGTAAAATTACCCCTATTAGTGCCAATTCTGGTTTGTCATTGATGCGCGCAGATATAATTCAAACCAATGCTCGTACGAGTACTGCGATGAAACTAATATATTGTAATTTTCTAAAAACGATTAGACTAGTGATATATGCTATTCATATCCATGACAAGACTCGTATTATATTTGTTTGAGAGCCAATATATCATATGTCATACATAATCGATCATCGATTTAGCGGTGTAGCGACAGTAATCCAAGCGAAATAGATGCTCATAGGGGTGATCATATATCGTTTATTGATTGTAGATCTTCATACTTCTTGCAAATACTTGTTGATATGTCATAGTGTAAATCGCATTGCTATGATTATCACTCCAGATACCCAAGTTCGTCATAGTATTGCAACTGCTGGTAACCAAAGTCCATTTAGTATGAAGTTTATAATCACAAGTGGGCGTATAGCAGATATGATTCCACTGTGGCGCAGATCTTTTCTAAGCTGGTATATACTAAATGCTCCCAGTCACAAAAAGATGACTCACCGGATAGAAAATGTGAATGATGCAGGAACCAGAATCCCTCATGGTACATATGCTAATTCTTGCATAGTTTTTCATCAAAAGAAACCGGTGTTTGATAGCCCATTCATAGCTATCATAAAAATATATGAAAATAGTACTAACCAAGATAATATTTTGTTCATAGACATGAATAAATGATAAAAATTTTTATCTTGTAATTCCTTTTCTAGTTCATAGTCTCCTTATATAGATATTTACTTTTTATGCAAAGGGATGTTGTCATTTTTTCTAAGCGTATTTGAGTCAACAAATTGGTCGTTTGTGCTACGAAGTAGTCTAATATCGATGGTGGTAGGTGCTCTTTGGTACTCTAAAGTGCTTTTCTGAAAAAAGTATGCAAAACGAATGTACTTTCCAAAAGACTTTATAGAAGCCAGAGGTGAATACAAAAATCAGAGCATGTGGCCATCATTTATTGCAGAAATCATTAGTAGAGTATTGTATTTCGTATGATTATGGTGGGTATTGATCACGTGGGGGCGACTTGATTTTCTATGAGCATTGTCTGTATCATTGTTGATTTGGCTAGTTTTCCTCTTTTCGACTATACTTAGTGCAGTTTACTGGTCGTTGTCAAACAAGAAAGTTATATGAATCATAGCATGAAAAGCTCTTGTAGAATCAGTGATTGTCACATATATATTCACGCTACTTGTTTAGGTAGATTTTTTGTAAAAAAGCAATAAAAAAAGTGCTATCATATTATTAGTTAGCACTTTTTTGTGTTTATGAAATTTTTTCTTCTACTTTTTTCACTTGTTCCTCTACTGCTGTAGATGCAGCATCTATTCCGCTTTCTAGCTTTGCTTCGGCTGAAGCAGCCATACCTACTAGTTTATCCTTTGCCTTTCCAGCTTCTTCTACCACTCTTTCTTGTACTTTTTCTACTTTATCAAGTACAGTTTCACTAGCAGCAGTCATCGCTCATGAAGCAGTTTTAGAGGCAGTTTCTAATCAATTAGCTGCTGTCTTTGTAAGACCAGTTATGAATCATTTAATAGAATCGAATATACCCATGATGTATTTGGTAAGATACTAAAACGTCTCCACGATACCAATATGCACACAATAATCAAGGAATTCTTTTAATTTTTCATGAAAATCATTGCCACTGCGATACATATAAGCACCAGCATCACTATGATGTAAATTGTATTGTTTCTTTTTTCTGTTTGATATCACCTGTGTAGTTCTTTTACTTTCTGCTCTAATTTTTCTTTTTCATGTATCAGTTGTTGTTTTTCTTCATGGTAAGCCGGCAGAGCTATCATGTGTTTGAGTTTCCCTTCTAATTCTCAAAGTTTTTGTTGCAAAACAAAAATCATCTTGTTCTTATCTTCTAGATTTTGGTCCTTATCACGTATTAGTTCAAAAAACTTATCCATTTTCTCGTCCAACTGACGAATTGATCAGGTATTAGCGTTTTGAGTAGACATAGGTTGGACAGCTGTAGAAGGTGAAAATGTTCTTTCTTCACGAGAAACTACTTCAGTTTGGTATCAGTCTTGATGCAACATGGCAAACTCTTCTTTGAGTTCGTCAACTTGCTCTTTGGCAAGTATTACCTTGTTTGCTACTTTTTTATACGACAGTTTTCATGATTTTACATATCTGTCTATGGTTCTTGTTGAAACACCAAGATAACTTGACGCAGCTTCTCTGCTTATTGAGTAGGTTAATTGAGACATTTAGAGTATTTTTTTCAAAATTAAAGTAAGGATAGTGACAATGATAGACAATATAAATGTTTGTTCTATGCTTCACAAAGAGACACTAATCCCTAAGTTGAGTTGATTCGCTATATATGTAAACAGATACAGCGATGCCATATTCAACAGAATTCATGTAATTCCCAATGTAATCCAGTTGATAGGAGTTGTCAAGAACTTCAGTATAGGTCTTGCAACACTATAGATCAACCAAAATAGCAATCACATTGCCAGGAGCAATGGTGCCATTTCCCAAGAGATCGGAGTGATTTCAAGTCCTCAAAGTGGTATCCATAGCGCAATAATCACTAGAACTGCTGTATTGATTAGCACTGTTCGTATAAAGTTTTTTATCATATCAAAAATTGTTTTGTCACATAAATGTTTGACAATAGTAGACAATTGATTTTTTTATACAAGAGGAAAATATATGATTTTTTATAATGTGAAGCCTACTCTATCTTTGATAAGCGCTATTTTAACACTAGCAATTTCACGAGCTTTTTGTGTTCACTTGTGCATGATGGTACGAATGTCATCATCGGTCAATGTAGCATACTTTGTTTGTATTGGAGTTAAGAAACTTATTATTTTTTCGAAGAGAATATCTTTGACTTCCTTATATCACATTCATCCATCTATATATCTTCTTCTAATTGCATTATTTTCCTCAACTGAAAGAAATAATTTTAATATGTTGTATACATTGCATGTGTCTGGATCCTTTGATTCCTCAATTCATTTTGTGTCAGTAGGAATCAACTTTACCTTCTTCATTACTGTTTTTTCATCATCAAGTAATCAAATATAGTTATTGTATGACTTAGACATTTTACGTCAATCTATGCCAGGAACTGTCGCCACTGCTTCATTGACTATAGGTTCAGGAAGAACAAAAGTGTCGCCAAAGTGTTTATTAAACTTTTCAGCGATATCACGAGCATATTCTACGTGTTGTTTTTGATCTTTTCACACGGGAACTTCATGTACATCATATAGTAAAATATCTCATGCCATGAGTATTGGGTATGAAAACACTCAAACCGATATTTCATTCGCCTTTCATTTAGCCACAGCATCCTTGTATGCGTGCATACGTTCCATCGTTCCCATATTTGTGATACATCCTAGTATCCGCCCACATTCTGCGTGTGCAGGGATGTCAGCTTGATTATATATTGTTGCAATTTCAGGGTCTATTCCACATGCAATATACATCTTGAGTGCATTCATGCTGTATTGATGTATCTTATCTGCATTGTGTACTGCTGTAAGTGAGTGCATGTTTGCTAGAAACATAAATACGTCATATGTACTTTCTTTTTGTGCTTTTACCATAGGCTCAATTGCGCCAAAATAATTCCCAATATGGAGGTGCTCGCCTGTAGGTTTGATTCATGTGAGAATACGTTTTTTCATTGGATAGTAATTAATAAATAATATTGTGTGTCTTTGCTATGTACTAAAGAATTGCTCAGAAAAGTCGAGTCATTTCTGGATACAGGTAATTTTAAAGTTTTCACCTACGCCATGCATACGGCAGTCCTCATTTGCCAAATCTACAATTACTACTGCAGAA
Organism: Candidatus Absconditabacterales bacterium; assembly: GCA_039809345.1. Classification (GTDB taxonomy): domain Bacteria; phylum Patescibacteriota; class Gracilibacteria; order Absconditabacterales; family Absconditicoccaceae; genus JBDHUW01. Next base: position 19,127 of record JBDHUW010000003.1, read on the forward strand.
CCAAGTATGTCCTGGAAGAGTCATGTCACAGGTATAGCCGCCCCACAAAATCTGAGTACTGGTTCTTTCCCGTGTGAGGATAATAATGTTGAACTAGCTTTCTGTACACTAGGGTGATTGGTCTCGATTGTAATTGCTTCGTATGAATCAGAGATGTCAAACTCTATATCTACGTAGTCTGGCGTTTGCTCATTTGCTCGTGCGATGAATTGTGCGATTGCGTCTGCAGGTTTTTGTCAGCGTGCGAAGCGAAAGTTGATTTTAATAGTTGTCTTGTGTGGAATTGCATTACGGTATCATTCTCCGGTATAGCCTGATTGTAGTCATGTAATTTGGATTGTTGGCATCAAGCCATTTGCTGATACGGCATCATACCCTTCTTGTATCAGAAGATTTTTGATACCAGTTGTGTTTTTGATATCATCATGACTAATCGGTAGCGATATGTTGTTGTTGATCTCATCTTCTGTAATGGGGGTCACTGTTTCATAGTAGTTTTCTATGGCAATTCGATGTTGTTGTGTATACAGTTTGCTCAAGAGCTTTGTAGCTTCTAAAGCGCTATTTGGAGCTATTCATCAGTAGAGTCAACTATGTAGATCTACATCGGCTGTCTTGAGTGTGATAGTCATATTGCACCCTCCTCTAAATCATGCTCAAATCGTAGGTGTGTGATCTCAAATAATCTCACCATCACTTACTATTACTACGTCTGCTTGGAGTATATCTTTGTAGTCTTCCATGAATTTCACAAGAAATGGCGATCACGTTTCTTCATCTCATTCTATCATAAACTTTATATTATACTGCAATCTCCCCTCTTCTATCAGTCTGCCTATCGTAGCAATATGAATCATAATTTGTCACTTATTATCCACAGCTCCACGTGCAACTATTTTTTCATCCTGTATCTGTAGATCAAAAGGATCTTGCTCCCGTCACTCATCTAGGGATGCTGGTTGCACATCATAGTGTCAGTAGATTAAGTGTGTTGGTAATGCCTCATCAACTACATATGAAGCTACCACAATTGGATTGCCGTATCAGGGGATTGCTTGCGCACTAAATCAGTACTGTTGCAACAAACCTACAAGATATTGTGCGGTATCCTCCATCTCTTTTTTGTATTGTGCATCAGTTGATATTGAACGGAATGCAATAAAATCTTTCATGAGTTCTAGATATGTTGATAACATGTGCTGAAGATAAGAAGTAAAGGTATGTATTATGCTTGTATTAGATCTATGTTTGTTGCTCTACGCAGTTGCCATCGACTAAATCACCCCACAAGAGCAAACATAAATGCCATTACTATAAACATATCTTGTAGTCATATATAATCCCCTAGCCATCATTGCAGTGGCAATATAGTGGCAAATATTATACGATGTACCATAGAGTTTACTGACAATGTTGTTGCTCTTAAATTGCTCGATATCTGCTGATTTAGATAGTAGCTCGATAATGGCGCTTGTAATCATCTCATTGCAAAGGCAATACATACACCAATCACTGCTATTCATCGATGTATTCATGACGCTATGAAAACAAATCAGATAATGATACCAATGAGTAATCCCCCTAAGCTTTTGAGATGTCAAAGACGTTCATCATATCGGTGTGCTCCCAATCACGCTCATGCCACTGACATTCTCATAATTCATCGAATAATTCCAAACCAAGCAACTGGGGCTCATAATTGTTCGAGCCATTGCTGCTGAGATCGGACTAGTGAATATGTTGCGTATGATATGACTCCTGTATAAATGATCAACCATAGTATGCGTGGGTTTTTCTTCAAAGTCCTTGATATTTGCATAAAATCTTTTTTTGCATTATAGACTGTTTCTTTGCGATTACTACTCTTGATTTCTTGTAATGAGAATGCAATAGGTATTGTCACTCATATGATAATTGCCGAGAGTATTCGTAATATATTAAATCCATAGTAGTATCATATAAATCACCCGACTGCTCAACTAATCACGCCAGCTATATTCCCAGCAAAATTTATCCTTCCTTCCCGTTTTTTGGCTGCTTTTTCTTTGCCTACTGACTTGAGAGTATCATAGAGCAGTGCGCTATCGCTTCATGAAATGCATGTTCATCCCAGAGCTAAAATAATTTCTGCAAGAGCAAATGTCCAGAATCCATCCCCTACTATTCGATAAAATAAATATCACATGACTAAAATTATGGTACCTACAATGATAGATGCTTTTCTGCCATATCTATCACTAATATAACCAGTTGGAACTTCTAATGTAAAGTAAGCTATCGAAAAGATGGATTGGAGAAGTGATATTTCTGTAAGTGATAATCCATAAGAAGTGAAATATAGTCCAATTACTGGCATGACCAAAAGCATACTTCTTGCAAGCTTCATTACAGCTAATTTCCGTGTGTTCTTCTGCCATCGAGATGAAGGCGGTTTATTTATATTCATTTGTATTATTAACATAGTAAATTGTGTAAATAACGACATTCATAAATGGTAGTAGATGATTTGATTAAGATGTTAAATTTTATTCTATCTCTGGTAATATGTGGATAAGTGCATCCAAACTTTTTTCAAAATGCATTATTGCATCTTTGTAGACAAAGTATGATCATAAGTGATAATTATAGACGGGAATATTGAGGTTTATTGCAACTCACTTAGTTTGGTTTTGATATTGCATTGCTTCTGATCTATTGAGTATTCATAGTGTTGTTTGAATGTTTTCAAATCAAGCTTGTTCACATAACTTCACATATTCTGTAGCAAGTTCATAGTCTGCAGTTTTGCTTATGAATAGTGCTTGATGTGGATTGTTTGGTATTTCATTATTCATTGGACTAATGTCCAAAATAATTTCACGCTTAGGCATAAACTTTTGCATAAAATACATAGCTCACTGATTCTTGTCTTCTTCTTGTCCACATAAACATATGGCATTGTGTTTGAGGAAATCTGTGTCTTTATTTTTGAGTGCAAGTTCCATAGCTACTACCACACCAAGCTTATTGTCTAATCCTGTTGCAAGGATAGATGCAGGTAAATCTTGAAACATTGGTTTATAGCGAATAGGATCACCTCGCTGTATTTTTGATCTATGTGTTGGATCAACTGATACATGAAGATTATGAATGTCTTGTTGCTCCATGCTGAGTAAATTTGGAGAAGATACTAGTGCTGGTATGATACCATCTTTTGTTATAATCTCAATATCTCTTCCAATCCACATAGATGGACTTATTCGTCATTTTGATTCTACATGAATCATATTGTCATCAACATAACTCACTCGCCCACCTACTTCATCTATATGCGCAATATAGTAGGTTGATGCCTCAGGATTTCATAGAATTACTCAGCATCAATCGTACTTATGTGTTGGAAGATTGTTTTGTACTCATCGATTGTAGATGTAATCTATAACAGGTTGTTCAAATCCACACACTGATGGTATATGTATTAATTCTTGTAATTCTTTAACGAGCATAGTATGTTGGTGATTGGATAAAGTTTTCTAGAAGTAAGCGATCTATAGTATTATCTATTGAAAAGAGTTTTGTTGTTGCTGGGTGATTTGTAGTTGGGAATATCTCATTTTTAGCATTCATCAGTCAGTTCATATTTACATACTGATGTCAGTATAATGGAATATTCATAGCATTGAAGTATGATGCAGGTGTAATAACGTAATCATTTTCTTCATTTTGAATTCATCATAATTGTTTTGCTTTTTTTGTATACAGATTTTCTCAACTTGAAACAATAGATTTTTCTGACCTATATTGGTTGTGTTGTTGTAGTCGCATATTTTTTTCTGCATTATGGATAATGACTGCAGGATAGCCATGTGAAAATAGATAGTTTAGGGTAGATACCAACAATGGCAATGCTCAATCATTTTTGAGATGTTCAATAACAGCATTGATTATAATATCTTTAGTTTTTTTTCTTTCTTCACTTGTTCATAGTAGAGTAATATTATCTCATTGTATAACATATTTCCCTTTAACAGATTGTAGTGTATTTTTCTCTAGATACCCAATGCTTTCTATAGGTAGTCAACTATGACTAACTTCTACCAGTTTATCGCGTAATCAATCAAAATCATAGATACTATTTGTAAATGCATTGATAATTTTCATTCTTTGTTTCATATTAACTGTATTTTTATCATATGGTTCTTTTATTCATACTAATTGTCATTGTACATCTGATCATATATTGTGCGTAGATAGTTGAATTGTATGAATTGCTGGGACAATCTGATTATTATATCTTTCAAATTGTATTCAAATTGTTGCAAAGTAATTTTGATTACCATTTGGTAAATCTAATCATGCCATAATATCTATCCCAACTGGGCTGAATCATGGAATTATACGCATTAATGTATTTATTTTTTGTCCTTCGTAGGTTATAGTGCTAATATTCCCATAGTATGAAGATGGTGATAACATAGTGGTTTCTTTTCATACAATATCATCTACTGGTAATCATCAATTCTCTTGAATCATGGTGACATAATCATCACCGAACAACCTATCTTGTTCATGTATATTTATCATAATAAAATCTAATCGTTCTTGTATGTTTGAAAAGGTATTTCTATAGTCCATGTCAAAAAGTGATATTTGTCTAATAACTCATCGAGGCATATCTTTTCTTGGAGTTTGTTTCTGTTGTAACGTTTGAATTAGGTTGGTTGCAGCTAGTTTTGTGAAAAATATATCTAATGCCTCAATGACAGCTGTATCTATTTGACTTTTTGGAGCAACAAATGCATCAATAAATATTTTGATTAATTCAGCTTTTGTTCTATTCGTATTTGATTCTAATGTTTCTTCACTTACTGTTTTATGAGATCCATCTAAGAATCAAATCATTTGTGCATTTGATAATATCTCAGCAATAATATGACTTTGAATATTATAGTGCTCTCCTATTTTTTTAATCATCTCATTATCTTGCAAGGTGTCGCTTTCAATCATTACTGGTCGGGCATTTTTTCTAATAATATGCACCGTACTTGGGTTTTGTATAATTGCTTGTTCCAATGCGTCTTGTAAAAGAGTCTGTATGGATCACGTGGGTGTTTTATTGATTGATGTCATGGTATTGTATAAAGTGTAAAAATATTTCTAAAGAAAAAACTCCCTATCTGGCGTGCCAGATAAGGAGTTTAAAGGTGTAGAACGGTAGTTTTTTACCATAGTTTGATTATATCTATACACTTTCTATCTCCTATCCTGGCAACGAAAAAATAATATGTTCTAAGCCACTTTCTAAAATCGATATGAATACATGGTGTGAGGAGACGCAGTTGCATTATATAATGTGTTGATCAGATATTGATATAAAAAAACCTCCTTATTGCAGTTTATGCAGTGAAAGGAGGTTCGTATATTTGTCGCCAAATAAGACTCTTGGTGATTATGGTATTAATCTAGTCAATTATTGGTGGTATATCATCTTGTTTCTCCATTCACTGAAAAAGCATGGCTCTTGAGCGTCCACTTTCTAAATGAAATAAAATAACAATTGATGATTCTTTGCATACACTTACTGTATATATACTATATATTGATTGCAAGACATTTTTTCGTAAGATAAAACAATGCTAGAACAATCTCAACGACAACAACTTATAGATACCTTTTTAGCGAAAAACAAAGAGATCAATCTCTCGGCTATTCGTGATGCTGAAGGTGTTTATAGTAAACATATTTTAGACTCAATAGAGCTTGATAAGATATTTCCTATTGCACAAGGCTTGAACGTAATTGATGTATGAACATGATGATGATTTCCATTGTTGCCGCTTGCTACAATATATCCCAATAGCACATTCACATGATTAGATTCGGTTCGCAAAAAAACTGAAGCAGTCAAAGAAATAGCTAATGAGCTGGGGTTAAAGAATGTCTCACTTGTGTGGGCTCGCGCAGAAGACTATCGTGAGCAATACGATATATTGACAGCTCGTGCGATGGCTTTTTCTGACCAACTCTTTAAATGGACATATCACCTTGTAAAAAAGTGAGGATATTTTATCCTCTATAAAATGTTTTCTGAGCAAGAAGAGTCATGGTTGGATAGTTATGTAATGCAGAGAAAAATGACTATGACACACAAGCATTATTATAAACTCTATGAAGAAGATATTCAAAGAGTAATATATGTAATCAAGAAATCATAAAAAAACTCCCACGATAGGGAGTTTTATTTTATGTAGTATAGTTCTTTAGAATTGTACCTTAGGAGCTTGTTTTTCTTGCTCGTTTGCAATATTGAAATAATCTTCTTCTTTCTTGAAACCAAATGAGTTTGCTATGATATTGCTAGGAAATGACATAAGTGCATCATTGTACTCTTTGAGTGTAGCATTGTAATATCTTCTAGAACCCGCTATTTGATTTTCAATATTTGATAATTCAGTTTGTAGTTGTAAGAAGTTGGTATTTGCTTTCAGTTCTGGATAGCTTTCAGATACAGCAAAGAGTGATTTCAATGCTCATGAAATCATATTGTCTGCTGCAGCTTTTTCAGCTGGTCATGTAGCATTCATAAATTGCGTTCTTGCTTGAGTTACTTTTTCAAGTGTGGCATTCTCATGGGTAGCATATCACTTTACGGTATTTACAAGATTTTCCACGAGATCAAATCTCATTTTCATTTGTACGTCCATGTCTGCCTCTGAATTTTCCACGCTATTTTTTAGTGAAACAAGTTTGTTGTAGGCACCTATTACAAGTGCGATTACTATAAGAATAGCTGCTCAAATAAACCACATCATTGTTGTAACTGTTATGAATAAATAGTTGTTTGAAATATATATTTTAGAAGATGAACTACTAGGGTATTTTTACCGACTTCATCATCAGCCTCCTCCTCATCCTCATCACGAGAATCCTCATCCACCACCGCCTCCAAAGCTTGAGAATCCACTTCATGAAGATCCTCATCCAGTACTTCTAGGTTGAATGATACTTGTCTTGATGTGACTTGTCATAGATGCAAATGCATACTGATTCAACATTGTCCCATTGTAACTATCATACCATTCAATGTCTTTCAACATATCCTCACACAGTTTCAATAGTCTACTTTCAACTCCAAACAAGACAGCCCGAGGGAGAATTGTATTGAAGAATTCCGGATTGTTCTTCAGTTCTTTTTCTATTGCAGGTCTTTCTACCTTTAGTAGGTATTCCCTAAATCATCTCAACTCTTCAAAGATTCTTTCTCACATAGGCGTGAGTGTATATTTCTTAAAAAATAATGCACCAGAAACGACATATAGGTCTTCCTCTCAATCTATCTGTGATTTGAGGCTAGATAGAACTCTTTCCATTTTCCTATATGAATTCTTGTCCAATGAAATTTTATCGTTCTCGCGATCTCGTTGTCCAAAGAAAGCTTGCAATAGAACCTTGTCCAGCTCTGATGCTTCGGGTGGATTTTCTACTACTTCACTTATGATATAAGTATCGTCTCATTTTATTCCGAGAAAGTATTTCTTCCCCTCAGTCAGTGATATATGTACCCATCATTTACTTGCTCGGTAATACAGCATTGCTACGAATATTTGAGGATTCTCTGCATTGTACCAGAACCAAAATGATTTCGCTACTTGTATATCACGAGGAGGAAGATAGTATGGAGTGATTGCTTTTGCACTTTTTCGACCGGGTTTGCGTCAAGTAATGTTTCATCTTGTTCTGGTTCTAAACAAACTTAAAAAGAAAACAGACAGAAACACAAATATGTTGAATATTCGCTCAAATGATAGGGTCTCTAAAAGTCATTTGAATCATCCTACGATAAGATCTCGAAGTGAGTTTACTGGTTTCTTGGTAAAGAGTTTATTGTAGTTCGTGTCTGCTACAAAAAAATTAGATGGGAACTGCAATCCTATTGTGATACCATTGTTGGCTGGGAGTGGTTTACTCAGTCATCCTATGATAGTGCCATTTTGTGTTTGTGATATGGTCGCATTTCATGTCAAGCGTTCTCATACTACTCATCGAAAGACGAACATGCCATTTGCGCTAAATGTATGCGGTTTCTGTGTGGTTATATTGTAACGAAAGTTGTTGATAGGAACATTCCGGCTCCTTGCTCATCAAACTATATTCCGATACAGTTCTTGTCGTCATGGTGATTCTCCACTTCCTGCATATGCTTTGATAGCATTTTTTACCGTGTAGGAAATCACATATGTCATAGGTCAGTATACATATACATTCGCATTCCCAATTTTCACTGTATACATTCAATCTTCAATTTTATTGCTTGCGATATCCCCTCATAGCACAGCAATATTATCAACATGTATATAATCTCATTGAGCATCTTGTATCGGGATCGTTCTGTATATTCCGCGTCTTTGCTCATTGAAATTGATTTGGATTGTCTCTTTGACATCCATAGATCAATCAGTTTTCACAAGCATATCCACAAAATAATCCTCTATCGTGAATCATCAAAGATCTGCATATGTATGCGCTGGGATACTTGACCCTATAAGTGCCAGAAGAGCTAGAATGTATTTCATGAAGGTGGGGCTAGGTAAAGTGTTTGTTAGTACTCTGTAATACTAGTTATACTTTGTCATCAAAATGCAGAACAATAATTCATTGTACCGCACGTAAAATCTCATGGTCACATTCAGTCGATAAATGTAAGTGTCGCTGTAAGAGAACCAGGAGCGAAATCTGCAACAGCTGTTCTATGACAATTAACTGGGTGATTATCAAAGAATATATCAAATTCTGTAACTACATTCTTATTCGTAAATGAAGAATAATTTGCATCCTCCTGAGTTCTAGAAGCTTGTGTAAATCATGGTATCACTTCACAAACTCAATATATACCTCCACCTTGCCATCCATCTATGAAATACTCTCAAGGTCAAACTGGGGGAATAGCAAGAGACTGGTACATATACACATCTCTAATGGTACCATTTGTATCGACTGGATGTATAGACTTATTGATGCTAAACAATACTTTATCACCTAACGCACTTAACATTGGGGTTTGAATATTATATGTCGAGGCAATTTGATTTCCTAAATCATCAGTACTTATCCTCGTAGTAGTTCCCGCAATAGTATCTCTTAGAAAAATGTCTATGGTTCCATTTGTGTCTCATGCAACAATATTGCTAGCAATTGATTTAAATAAAACATATCTCCCATCATTACTTATTCATATCAAAGTTGTAGTTTCATCACCTTCAGTAGGTGTATTGATAGGCCTATTATTATAAGTTGCGCTGATCTTAGTAGTAATGCCAGCAACAGTGTCCCTCATAAAAACATCCTGAACTCAATTTGTATCATTTGGAATAGTCAATTTGCGATCTCTTGATTCAAATGCTACATATCTTCAATCTGGGGTAATGCGAATAATCATTCAATATGTACTCCCCTGAACTCAAGCAGAACTAACACTTATGATTTTAGTAGTCCCAGCTACTACATCTCTTACGAATACATCGAAATATCCATTTGTATCATTTGGCACCAAATTACTCGCATAGCTCTGAAATGCCACATATCTCCCATCAGGAGTCATGCTAGAGTAAGCTGAGTAGCTATTACTTGCTTGCCCTTGAGTACTGATACTTATTAGTGATGTAGTGCCGGCAACAGTGTCCCTCATAAAAACATCCTGAACTCCATTCGTATCGTTTGGCACAAGATTAGAAGCATATGATTCAAATACAACATATCTCCCATTTGAACTAATCTTAGGTAAAAATGAGCTATTATTATCTTGAACTCAAGCAGAACTAATATTTATTCTAGTGGTAGTGCCAGCAACAGTATCTCTCATAAAGATATCACTCCCCCCATTTGTATCATTTGGCACTAGATTACTTGCATGGCTTAGAAATAAAACATACCTTCAATCTGGAGTAATAGTTATATTGGATGAAACTAAATCATAATTATTGATTAAGTTGAACGCAGGAGTAACGTTTGCATGATGCGAGTCTGCATTGCCTTGAGTCCCAGCAGAGCTAATACTGATTCTTGATGTGCTACCAGCAATAGTGTCTCTTACAAATACATCAATTTTATTGTTCGTATCATTTGGAACAAGATTGGAAGCAAAAGAAGAGAACACAACATATCTTCCATCAGGCGTTATCGAAAACCCACTTCGCAATGCATTATTTGACTGTGTGCCGGCAGAACTGACATTTACTCTTGTAGTTGTTCAAGCAGTAGTATCTCTAAGAAAAAGATCAGCTTGTCAATTTGTATCATTTGAAACTAAATTATTCGCAGCTGATTGGAATAGCACATATTTTCAATCAGGAGTCATTATTGCTTGATTTGAATTAAGATTTCCTATGGTGCCTGCGTTGTTTACACTCACTGGAGTAAGCGCAGCAAACGTAGATGCTGGGATCATAAACAAAGTAAACATACATAGTAGTGTTTTTTGATGATACATAATTTTAAATAAGATATAAAGACAATTACGCAGTCTATAATTAAAAGTAGAATAATGTCAAATTATTTGTCATACCTCCCTAATCATAAAACTTTAACACAGTCCTATTTTGTCTAATCTTACTCCTTCTTTTCTTCTCAGCAATTCTGGCATCTATCACATGTTTTGGTGGTTCTGTCTTCTTGCGAACCTTCGGCTCCTTGAAAGCGTTCCTGATGATGTTCGCTAGTTTTTTTTGTATGAGTTCCTTGTTGGCATCTTGTGTTCTATGTACTTGTGCGTCAATTCTCATCACACCATCGTCGGTGATTATACTTCTGTTTTGATCAATACAGCGTTGTTTGAATGGTTCAGGTAGTGTTTGGGATTGCACAATAGGTCGAGATAGTTGCACTTTAGTCTCACGTTTATTGACATTCTGTCATCATGGCCCACTACTTCTAGCAAAATTAAGCTCTACTTCCTTGTATCGGATAGTATCGATAAATCATTCTATTTTAGCTTTTCAATATCGGTATGACATAATAGACAGTTACAATATATCTAAAGTTGTGTGATGAAATTCTTTACTTTGTCTTTAATAATTTGTATATCTATTTTGACCAAATTATTGACGATAAATGGTTGTCTTCATTTGATAAACAATTCTTTGTTCTTATCTATAAAGTTCCAGTATAAAAAGTTGAAGGGACAAGCTTTTTCTCAATACTTTTCTTTTGGATCATAATAACATGATTTGCAATAGTCAGACATTGAGTTTATGTAATTGGCACTTGATACATAAGGTTTGGTAGCTAATTTTCATCAATCTGCAAACTGAGACATTCACAATACATTTGGTGTGACTACCCATTCAAAAGCATCTGCATACATTTCTCGAAACCATTTATTTACATCATGAGGGTTGAATCATGCAAGCTGACAAAAGTTTCAAATAATCATCAAACGCGTAATGTGGTGCGAGTATCATGTTGAGTAAACCTGCTTGAGAACTGAGTTGAGACAGTGCATTTGTACTGGAGATTGGTCTGGTTGCCAAAACCATCGTGGCAATGATGTGGTATATCCATGGTAATTTTCTTTGTAAATGGACTCTTTGTAGTGCCAAAATCGATGAAACATGTATTCACGCCATCACAATACCTGTCTAATATAGCCCTCTTTGTTTTGAATTGCACTGTCAGCATTTTGTATAGCATAGACTACCTCATTTGGATGTAGTAATCAGAAGTTAATTGCAGTAGAAACTCTAGAATGATAGACAAATCAATCACCTGTATACATTGCATCTTCTAGTTTACCAAATGAATCTAGGTGGTGTGAGATGAAGTAATCCAATAGTTTTTTGGCATCTTGACGTGTGATAGGAAAATCTCGATGCTCACTTTTGTCACGAATATGCTCTTGTGTATAATCAAAAAATGAAATAGCTTCTTTGATATAATTGTTCGAAAAGGTTATGTGCTTTGATGGTTTATGAGTCTTGGAAAATCCCCTATTTTCTTTGTCATAGTTCCATTTTCATCATACTGGCTGGTCACCATTCATCAAAATACCATTTTCTTTTCTCATCCAACGGTAAAATGTCTCCATAATAGGCGGCTTAGGAAATTTTTTCTGAAATGTTTCAGCTGAGATTAGCATCTGCGTGTTGGGGAGCCATTCAATATTGATGTCATCTTTTGCAAGGTCCTGAGCTACATCCATCAGATGTCTATGTAAGTACCACTCAGCAGGCACCATAATATATACCTTTTTCGTATGAGTGTTTTTACAATATTGTTTGATTCACCTTAAATAATCCTCTGCAATAAGCCATGCAGCGTTTACTAGATTTTTATTTAGATCATCACATAGTGATTTGGTAATTGCGTATTCTAGTATGCGGGAAAAGGGATTTAGTTTAAGTTTTCAATATGCTGTTTTAGGTTCTCTTTTTGATACCACAAAAAACACATTCGTTATCCCCTTTTTGATATAGCGGCTGTTGCACTGATCATAGAGCAACATTTGAGCTTCTCATTTCATATTTCTACAATAAAAAAATACCCTTATATTGCAAAGGGTATTTAGTGGTATATTGTCTTGTATTACATCATTCCCATACCACCCATTCCTCACATTCATCCCATGCCACCATGGTCATGATCGTGTGAGTGATTTTCCTTCTTTGGCAACTCAGTGATGACTGCATCTGTAGTGAGAATCATAGCTGCAGCAGAAACTGCATTCTCAAGTGAAACTCTCAGAACTTTGGCTGGGTCGATAATTCAAGCTTGAACCATATCTTCATATTCTCCAGTTTTCGCGTTGAATCAGATAGCAAAGTCCTTTTCATTTCTTACCTTCTCCACTACTTCCTGTCCGTTGTATCATGCGTTGTTTGCAATTTGTTGGATCGGGTATTGGATTGCTTGTTTGATAATTGCAATTCCGATCTTTTCGTCCTCATCTGTGGTGGTGATACTATCTAGAGATGCTGCAATTTTCACAAACGCTGTACCTCATCATGGTAAGATACCCTCTTCGGCTGCTGCTTTGGTTGCATTGAGTGCATCTTCGATTTTGTATTTCTTGTTTTTCATTTCCATTTCAGTCGCTGCTCATACCTTGATCACTGCGATTCATCATGCTAGTCTTGCTAGTCTTTCTTGCAGTTTTTCTTTGTCGTATGTTGATGTAGTCTTTTCAATTTGGTTACGAATTGCCTCTACTCTAGCATCTATAGCTTGTTGTGATCATTTACCATCTACTATAGTCGTTTTATCTTTGCTAGATACTACTTTTGCAGCACTACCTAGCATATCTATAGTAGCAGATTCAAGTGTGATACCAACTTCTTCACTGATCAATGTTGCTCATGTCACTGCTGCGATGTCTTTCAACATCTCTTTTTTCCTGTCACCGAAACCAGGCGCTTTGAGTGCAATTACATTGAGAACTCACCTAATCTTGTTGAGCACAAGTGTGGTCAATGCTTCACCATCTACATCATCTGCGATAATCACAAACTCTCTTTTGCCTTTTGATGCGATACCTTCTAGGAGATGCAAGATATCTTTTACTGATGATATCTTTTTATCAGTGATCAAAATTGCAGGATTTTCAATAACTCCTTCCATGCGTTGAGGATCAGTCACAAAGTATGGAGAAAGGTATCATTGATCAAACTGCATTCCTTTTACGAGGTCTTTTTCCAGTCAAATTGACTTTCATTCTTCTACTGTCACAACACCATCTTTCCCTACTTCATCCATGATATTTGCTATTATCTCTCCCACTTCTTCATCTTGAGCAGAAATAGTTGCAATTTGCTGTATTTCAGCCTTGTTTGCTACTGGTTTAGATGCTTTTCTGATTGCTTCTACCACCGCATTTACTGCTTTATGTAATCATCTTCAGAGTGAAAACGGATTGATACCTGAAGTGATATGCTTCAATCCTTCTCTAGTGATAGCTTCTACAAGTACGATGGTAGATGTAGTTCCATCTCCTGCCGCATCGTTTGTTTTTGATGCTGCTTCTTTCACAAGCGATGCTCATATGTTTTCTGTCTTATCTTCTAATTCAATATCCTTAGCAACTGTGACTCCATCGTTTGTCACGATAGGTGTGCCATAAGATCTTTCTAAAATCACATTTCTCCCTTTTGGCCCCATAGTCACTTTAACTGTAGATGCTACTTTTTCAACTCACGCAAAAATTGTCTTTTTTGCTTCGTCTGTAAATTGTATCTTTTTTGCCATTTGTATCTAAATCATAAAGGATAAATTATTTTTCAATTGCTAGTATAGAACTATGTTTTACTATCAAGTATTTCTTTTTCTGTCATATGCTTCCAGTTTCAATTTCATCTGGTGCATATTTGGTAAAGTGCACGATGTCTCACTCCTTCACATCCATTGTTCATCTCTTTCCATCTTCAAGAATTTTTCCTGCTCATACTGCAACTACTCTTCATCTTGATGGTTTTTCCTTGTTGGATTGTGTAAGAACGATACCGCTTTTGGTGGTTTCTTCTTGTTCAATAGGTTCGATCAATACATGATCTTCTAAAGGAATCAATGTTGTCATAGTGGTTTATACAATATGATATAAAAAATCAGTTCCATCACTATAATGAAGTTTTTTTTTCTTTCAAGAGAAAATAGCACTTTTGTGAATTTGGTGCTATATGTATTTGAAATTAAAACAAACTATCTTGCTTTGGCTTCTCTACCTTCTTTTCTTTTGCAAACAATTTCATAGCACCTATGTCACCTTTTAGAAATTCAAACTTTTGTTCTAGACGATCAAGCCCATCAATAGTCGGGATGTTGTATTCCTTCGCTTTTTCTACCTTGCTAGAAGGATTTTCTCACAAGAGCAAATAGCTGGTTTGTAGCGTGATATTGTCTGTGACGATACCACCGTGCTTGGTTATGATATCACTCAGTATTTTCCTAGGTATTGCAAATACTCCGCTGATACAAATACTTACTCCGTTTAATTTCCCTTTGACTGCACTCCTGGTATCAAAGATATTCCATGCTACTCATTTTGATGCCATCTTTTCAAGAAGTGTTCTATTTTTTTCATTAGAGAATCGTTGTTCTAGAGAGGTTACTGTTTCAGGTCAGATTCCTTTGATGTTGAGGAGAAATTCATGGTTTGTAAGATGGTTTTCAAGTGTATAGATGGAAAAGTTTTTCTTCTCATCCTCGGATATATGTGCCAAAAGTCACTCTACTATGATTTGTGCTGTTTTTTTCCCTATATGCATGATCCCCAACCCATTTATCAATCTTCGAAGAGGGGCGACCTTGGTTTTTTTGATTTCTTCAATAAGTTCGGCATATTTCCTCTGTCAGACTCCACTCTGAGAAAGTAGTTGTAATCTAGCTTGTGGCTCTTCTAAGCTATACAAATCAGCAATATTTTTGACCAATCATTGCTTCACGAGTAGCTCGACCAATGAGTCTCCGATTCAATCTATATTCAACGCATCGCGAGAACAAAAGTATAAGATTTGTCAGATGATTTTTGCAGGACAGTCCGGATTGGTACAGTAAACATATATATCGCTTTTTCATTTCTCAATCACTCCTCCACACTCTGGACATGCAGTGGGTATTGATATAGAGCTTTCTTCTCAAGTGCGTCTTTCGGTGATTGCACCTACTACATAGGGTATCACTTCTCAACTTCTTTGGAGCCAAACTCGATCTCAGATACGGATATCTTTATCACGTATGAAGTCGAAATTATGGAGTGATGCCCTAGAAATAGTTACTCATCCTAGTTCAACTGGCTCTAAATTTGCGGCTGGTGTGATTACTCCAGTGCGTCCTACCTGAAAGTCTACTGATGTGATGCGAGTCACTACTTGTTTTGTAGGGAATTTGTAGGCCATAGCTCGGCGTGGATGGTGGTTCGTAGATCCCAAAAGATTGCGAAGAGGCAATTCGTGCACCTTGACTACTATTCCATCAAATTCAATATCTTCACTGTCAAAATAATTCTTGGTAGCTGGTGATTCACAGATTGCGATTACTTCATCTATAGTATTACAAGTTTTGAGCCATGAATGCATAGTGAATCACTGCTTTTGCAGTCGAGCCAATGCGTCAAAATCCGTATTCATCATGTAGACGTCATGTGCTTCGATCTCGAGTATTTCATATGCATAATATATCAATCATCTTTTGGCTGTCACACTTGTATCTAATTGCCTCAATGATCCACTGGCTGCGTTTCTTACATTTGCAAATTCAGGCTCGTTGTTTTGACGTCTTTCAGTATTCACTCTTTCAAGTGCTTTTTTGCTCATTACAATCTCTCATCTTACACGAAGTGTTTTGACTTCATGTGTATCTAGCGTAAGTGGAATTGATAGTAGTGTCTTGATATTTTGCGTAATATCCTCGCCAATATATCAATCTCCGCGCGTGATACCATACTTCAATTCACCACCTTCATATACTAGTTCTACACAGATTCAATCATATTTGGGTTCACATATATACGTAAATTCAACAATATTTTCTTTTGCATAACTTTTTCTAATTGATTCATCCCGTTCAGCCAGATCCATAGCATTATAGCTGTTCTCAAGTGACAAAAGTGGAATCTTGTGCGGTGCCTGAAAGAACTCAGATTGAAGTTGATATACCAATCTTTGGGTAGGACTATTGGGATCTATAGTCAATCCTTCTCTCTTTTCTAGATTTTGTAGATACGAAAAAAGTGCATCATATTGTCCATCTGCTATAATCGGTTGTGCTTTGATATAATATAATCGATTATGGTATGAAAGAATTTCAATCAGTGTTTTGTATACTTGCTCAATTTCTTCTTGTGTAACAGAAGAAACGGGTGTAGTTTGTACCCGTTCCAAATATTTATCCGTAAAATCTTGCATCTTTTTGTGATCAAACATGGTTTATGGTGAAAACAAATTAATCATCCCAGTCTGTATCATCATCCATACCGTATCATTCATCCTCTTCTTCTGTCTTGAGGGATTTGAGATACGCATCACGTTTTTTATATTTCCCAGATTTTTGCATCAATTCGAGTTTTTCAATATCGTCTTCAATTCATAAGATCTTTTGCAATCCAATATGTTCCTTTAGTTTTTGCAATACCTTTTGCTCGATCTGTCTTACACGTTCACGTGTCACTTGAAACTCTTCTCATACTTGTTCAAGAGTATATTTGGGACCATCTATACCATATCTCATCTTGATGATCTTTGCCTCTCTTTCGTCCAACATATCCAAAATGAATTCTAAGTTTTTCTTTACGGTTTCTCTTTCTACAAATTGATCTGGCCTCATCGTATTTTTGTCCTCGATCAAGTCTCATAGACTGTCTTTGCCGTCATCTCACACTTCAGCATCCAATGATACATTTCAGAAGATCACCTCCTCTAGTTTTTTAATCTTTTTGATATTGAAATCTAATTTAAGTCAGATTTCTTTTGAAGTAGGTTCACGTCATAATTTTTGAAAAAGCTCTTGATAAGCTTTGTTGTAGCTATTGATCTCATCAATCAAATGCACAGGTATTCTCACATGTTTCGTCATATCAGCGATTGCTTTTGTGATTGATTGTTTGATCCACCGTGTCGCATAAGTAGAAAATTTGAAATCTTTATCTGGATCGAATTTTTCAATTGCTTTGATTAGACCTACATTCCCTTCTTGAATCAAATCTGAGAAACTCAACCTTGATCCAAAGAATCTTTTTGCAATAGAGATCACAAGCCTTAGATTAGATTCAATAAGCTTCTTCTTTGCATTTTCATCTCCTCTTTTGATACGGATGGCTACTGCTTTCTCATCCTCAGCATTGAGCAATGGTATCTTTGAAATGTCATTGAAGTAGAGCTTAATATGATCGTGATATTGCTTGTCATTTACAGTATATTTTTTTTCATAGAGCTCTATCTTTCCAAGTTTTGTTGTACTTTGCAAGAGTGCTTGGTTCTCTTTTTCAAATACTTCTTCGATAGTTACGATCTTGATACTCAATTTTTCTGCAAGCTCATAGAATTTTTCTACAGTCTTCAATTTTGCATCCAAATCGTCTACTTGTGTCAATATATCATCTTCTGTCACATGCCCTGCATGCATTCATTTTCTTAGCAAACTTTGCAATTCAGGGGTCAGATCTGAGATATCTTCATGTAGCTTTTGTCGAAGTTTTTGCTTTGAAGCATTGGTTACAACAACCTTTTTAGCATTTTTTTCCACAGGAATATCTTCCCCTTCTTGTTTCTTTTTTACATTTTCTTTTGCTTCTCAAAGTTTTTTGATGAGTGCAGCTTGTTCCTTCATCGTGCGTTGTGGTTGTCTTCCAGTCTTTTTCGCAACGGTCGCCTTTGCAGGTATTTTGTTGTATTTCGATTTTGCTGTCTCTTTTTGAGGTTCCTGTACTTCTACCTTTTTTGCTGGTGCCGTCACCTTTTTTGCTGGCGCAATAGGTTTCTTGGCAGGCTTAGTGGTTTTTTTAGCTGGTGCTATTGCTTTTTTGGTAGGAGTTGGCTTTTTACTAGGCGCAGACTTCTTTGCAATAGCTTTCTTCGCTGGAGTGGCCACTTTTTTGGCAAGTATAGGTTTCTTGATAGGTTTGGTAGTTTTTGTCGCTTTTGCTATTGCCTTTTTGGCAGGAGCTGGCTTTTTAGTAACTACTTTTTTGGCTGGAATTTTGCTACGAGTCTTTGTTTTTTTCACAATTTTTTTTACCATATTGGTAGTGAATATGTAAATAAAATTCTATCTTAATGTGGCTCAGATATTCTCGCAAGCAGCAATTACTTTCTTCATGATTTCGTTTATCTTCTCTGTTGTCAATGTACCATCTCATACTATTTTGGTAGAGAATGCGCACGACTTCTTTCCAGATTCAATTTTGTCCCCTGCATAGAGGTCAAATACATGTATGTCTTTGATTTCTTCAACTGTTTTGATAGCTTCCCACAATACATTGTATGATGAGGTTTTATCCAATACAAACGAGAAGTCTCTCCATAAGATCTGATCTTGTAGTGTTTCAAATGTGCTTGAAGGAGATTTTTTTGGGAATGCTGGTATGCTGTCAAGATTGATAGTTCCATAGGTGAGATAATTCGTTTCACTCAATCATAGAGCTATTTGTATTTGAGGATGGAGTTGTCATATTTCACCAATCTTTTCTCCGCCAATAGTGATTGTGCATTGTTTTTGTGTGTGGTATATCGGATTTTGGCTCTGAGATAGAGCAAGTTCTCATGCTATTCCATAGTGAGCGATGAGCGCACTGATTGCATTTCTCATATGAAGCCAAGGGTCTTGAGACCAGTTTGGTATTTGTTTTTTGTATGAGATTATTCAAAGAGTCCTTTGCTCATCGATTTTTGCACCGTTTTTTATCCATACCTTTCCAGTGTCGAATATCTTGATATCATCGCTCGTCTTGTGGTTTTTTTGAATTACATCCAGAAGTCCATATATCATATTATCTCTGAGATACTGCAGTTCTGGTGCTGGAGCATTTTGTAAACTATAGAAATCTGTTTTATCCTTGCCCCACAATGTAATATACTTTTCATGCAACCGTGGATATGTCTCAGTTTGTGTAAAGCCGAATTCTTTTACTAAACAGTCTTCTGTCTTTTGTTGGAGGAGAACTGCTTTATCTATGACTGGCATAGCAAGTTTCCCATAGAGTTCTTTTCATTCCACGTGCTCATACCCATAAATTCTAGCAACTTCTTCGATAATATCATGCAGTCCATTTATATCATCTGGACTTCTTCGTCGTGGTATAGTGACCGTAGATTCATAGAATTTAAATCCAAGTCAGATAAGTATTTTTACACCGACCTCTGCGGTTAGTCTATCATCACCAAAAATAGTGTATGAAATTTTCTCTCGGTTGATTTGAATTGTTTTTGCAGAGCTAGAGTACCCTCTATCTACAACTTGTCCAATTCCTACCAATGCAAATTCACCTAGGTCTCTTTTGTAGTATTGCAATAGATCAAGTACCATTTGTAATGCATGCGAAGTGTATTGGGGATTAATATGTTTTTCATATCTAAGCTCCGCATCCGTTCTCAATGAAAGCCTTGTTCATGTTTTTCTCACTGCAACTGAGTCAAAATGTGCTATTTCTACGAATACGCGTTTTGTTCTCTCGCTGATTGCACTTTCTTTCCCGCCTATCACTCCCGCAAGAGCTAGTACTTTCTTGTCATCTGCGATTACGATATCTGTACTTTGAAGTGTGTGCGTATTGTCCATCAAATCAGTAAATTGCTCTCATTCATTGGCATATCTGACAGTGATTCATCATTCGATTTTATCAGCATCGAAGCAATGTATCGGGTGTCATGTGAGTAACATCACAAGATTAGAAAAATCTACCCAATTGTTTTTGGGAGTAAATCAGCAATCACGAAGTATAATCCTAGCTAGTAGAGATGATCTCTGGATAGTACAGTTTTCTAGGAGAATACTTCAGTATACTTGCGCCATTTCTGTTTGCAAAGATACAGGGATAGGATGTGCCTTGCCGTGAGCAATAAGTTCATCTATTGAAGTATATGTATGTGCATCCATCAATGTAGGAAGCTTGCTCATTACAATTTTGGTAGCTGCTTCATGAGAGTACATTGCATTCAATTCCCAAGCCAAGCCAAAATGCCCAGTGAGATCCGGTCTATGTGTCACAGTTTTGTTGTCTACATCAAATATATATGCTTCCAACCAAGGATATTTATTTTTGAGGGATACTCAGCAGTCTGCATCAGTGATATCATCAAAATCAGGCTGTTGAGGGACAGTAGAAAGGTCTGTGTTAGGAGCATATTGAAGCGTCCGGATCCAATGATGTTCACTGTCTTCATGAATCCCCAACTCTTCTTTTGAGCAAATCATTCAGTTTGATTCCTCTCCCCTCATTGCTCTTGGTTCTATTTTGAGATCAATTTGTGGCAAATAACAACCTGGAATAGCAACAGGTACATATGACTTCTCGACTACATTTTCTCATCATGTGCATATTTGAAATATACCTTTTTCTCAACAATTCAAAGAGCACACTACAAGTTTATCTGCTTGCGGATGCTTTCTGATAGATTCTACCTTCCCTATAACTACCTCACTTGGCAGTTCTCTTTTGATGGTTTCCTCAACTTCACATGTTTTGACGATGAGCTTATTGGCTATATTTTCTGCAGTATCATGGATACTGATATACTGTTTTATGAGAGAACTGTGGTAACGCATTGAAAAAAACTACTTATAAAATTTTTACATACGAAAAACACTTCGAGATGTCAATGATATACCTAATATATATGAATTTTCAAGAGAAAATACCTTTTATTCTACTACTTTGTAGAGGGAATTGTCGAGATTGAAATCGCTACTCTTTGCTCACAGGTATCTGTTGCCAGTTAGTGCTTGATCCCATAATTCCTGATATTTTTTGGTTGTTTCAAACGATTGAATATTGAATTCAAACTCCATTGCATCGCGTTTGGCTTTCTCTTGTCTATAAAAATATCCTAGAGTCGATGCTTTATTGACGAAATAAATGTACATTCACAAAAAAAACAAAAATACCACTACCACTGCTCATGCCTTGGTGTATTCCCACAATCTCTTATTGTAACGCAACTTATTGTGCAAAGCCATGTATTGCTTGGCTATGCTTTTTTGTAGTATAAAAATATTCATGATACCGTATAATGTATTGATTTGATTTGTGAATACAATCTAACTGATAGAATTATCTGTGCAGCAATTGGCATAGTGTTTTTTGATATTTTCATATGCCTTTTCCATGTCCTTGAGGGCAAATGCGCTTGTATGTCAATTGGTTGTAACGTATAATATCTTGTCTCCTTTACGATAATATTCGATAGTAAATTCAGTAACTTGGGCGGTTTTATATGGTACTTTTCGTTCATCTGGAAGCTGATTCCATGCTTCTTGAGGTGTCAATCATGATATTCCTCATACTAAGCTTATCAAGAGAGATTCTATAATTCATTGATGTGTTCAGATCAATAGCTTATAATTTTTTTTAAAATCTCTTTCTCCTGCATTTTTGGCTTCCATTTCTCACTGAGGAGTCAAATCTTCTCATTCTCTGTGTCAGTGTCTCATTGCATAAAAAGTTACAGGGAAATCTCTATAATGCATATTCTTGATAGTGTTGATCAACAACTTTAGTCTTTTTTTTGCTAGTGTATAAGCATCACTTGATTGGAAGTTGCCTTGTAAGAATTTTTGTAACGCTAAATCTTGAATAGTAAGATTGTTTGCATTGGGGTATATTCCTGATAGAGACTTTATTTCTGCATCTAGTTCCGGTTTCATACTTTCCGTTTCTTTTGATGATAATCAAAAAAGATTAGCAAACGTTCTTTCTCATGAATTTTGAAAAGTCCCAACTAAGCTCATTTTGGTCATATGTGCTTGATTAGCTATTTTAATGGTACTTCTAACTCTCGGAGAACCTGATGAAATTAATAGTGGGATTTTTTCAGAAGTAGTGTTGTTATTATTTAATCACATATTCGCATAAATCATCTAAACTAATCCATTATATACGAAAATAGACGCAAGTCAAGCCTATGACAATATTCTTACTATTCCGCTATCAACATCTATTTCTACGAGGTCACCTTCTTTGAGAATCTTGGTGGCATTTTCTGTCCCTACTATACAAGTCACATTAAATTCACGCGCAGAAATTGCTGCATGAGAAAGCAACCCTCAAATATCTGTAATAATTGCACTAGCTTTTTTGATAGCAGGAGTAAATTCTGGGTCTGTCATAGTGGAAACTATAATTTCACCATCTTGCATACCTAGTAATTTGTTCATTAGATCATCATAGTTCGAATGGTCTCTATTGATAATACGGACAACTCATTTGATGTTATTTTGTGTCTTGTGAGCAACTATTCCGTGTATTTGATTTCAATTTGTCGCAGATGAGGTCTCTTTATTGAGTGCCTTTTCTCAAACATAGAAGTGCACTGATCATTGTTCATTGCGATCAAGTAGGTAGCTAACTTTTCTATTATCTATATTGCTAATTTCTACCACTGTTTTATCATTTATAAGTGCTAGAATTTCACTATATCTATACCAAATAACCTCTTCAAGTGGAATATTATATTTTTCTGATATAGCAGCAAGTAACGTGTTTAGTACTCATTCTTTTCTGAAGTAAAGAAAATCCAGATCATCACGTATTTTATTTTTAGCGTACTCTACAAGTTGAGCTCTGTCATCTGCATGGTGTGCTAAATATATCCCCTCAGTATATCAAGTATCAAAGATCACATAATGACGTAGTACAGATATCAGACTCTCAAATATAGCTATTCGGTTATCTTTATTATCAATACTATATCATCTAATTGTATCAAGTTCTTGTTTAATATTATATATGCTGCTTTCTATATCCTCTACTGTAATTTTCATCCCCTCAGTATGCAGTTGATTTAATGTCTGTGCTGGAATATATTTTTTTACTATTTCTCATTCCCCATATACTTTCATAGGTCGCTTCACATAGTATTCAATGATTAGGTCTTCCAATACAAAATTATATCCATGTGATTCATAATAAAAAACATAAGGCACTTCTGATTGTTTTTGTAGAATTTTCACAACTCAATTGTCTGCGTCTACTTCTACGAGATCTCAATCTTTGAGTATTTGAGATCCATTTTGAGTGCCGACGATGCAGGGTTTTCATATTTCACGAGCAATTATTGCAGCATGACAAGTGATGCCTCATTCATCAGTAATAAATGCTATTGCTTTTTGCATAGCTGGAAGCATATCAGGCATGGTCATTGGTGAAACAATGATATCTCATTCGACTATATTGTCTATGTCCCTATGTCACATCATACGATGAACTCTTCATCTAACAACTCAGTGGAATGCTGAAGTCCCATGGATCTCTGATATTCATAATAATGTTTTTTGCTTTGGAAGTGCTATATTATATAGAGAGGCTATTTCGTTGATAGTTTTATTTATAAATAAAGTATCATCTGTGTAAATAAAAGATTTCTCTCTTTGCGATAAAATATCTTTTTGAGGCAACGTGTTTTCTTTAATTTCTTCTATTGTCAACATTGATGAATATAATCATAGTTCTGGATATATCATATTTAATGATAGGCGTATGGTCATGTCTGTTCATGAAGATAATTTATCTGTTTTTTCGCGTAAGTTGTAAATATTACTAATGTCAATTCATTGAAGTTCATCTTCTGACATTCCACATAATCGTCGCATCACTACAGCCCATGGGACTATAGTTTCAAAATCATCGAAAAATGTTAGAAGAGCATCCTTTTCTAATGCTTTAGGATTTTCATAGATTTTTTGGATACGAGAAAGTCATTTTCTCAAAGTTGTTTCTAAAGTTGTTAGGTATTCTGAATTACTCTTAATTCTTTCGATAATTTTCTGACCTGTTCGTTGCTTCCCTTTTGTATCATAATAACTTTTTACCGTCCCATCTACATGATACAATAAAAGATATGGTTTATATGGTAAAATATCATTGGTGTAACACGATGTCTTCAATGCCTCACTGCGATATCGTAACTGTAGCATTGGGACTGAAAAATCTCTTGCAATGTAATATTCATAATTAGAATGATCATTTATTTCAAAAGTATTATTAAGCAAATCTAGGTGTCTCTCCAAGGTCGTAATCGGTCTACTCTGCACTATATAAAAAGCTCCTCATTCATATGCCCACTCAATGTCACATGGGAACCCATAGTGGTTTTCGATAAGAAGTATGATCTTTGCGAGTTCAAGTATTTGGTCATGTGACACTATTTGATTTTTGCCTTTTTCTCATAAATCATGCCACTCATTTCAGCTATTTGTAGATCTGTACAATGCTTTTTTTTGATGATTCACATTGATGCTTTCGATTTCCATGTCATGTTTTCTAATGACATAGCTGTCTGGTGTCACGGCTCATGAAACTATTGCTTCTCATAATCCATATCAAGCTTCTATGATCATTTGATTTTTGTCTTGCGTAATAGGATGGACAGAAAATGCAATACCTGAAAAATCTGATTGAATCATTTTTTGAACCACCACAGCCACTGATATATGATTTTTTTGCAAATCCTTTTCGAATCTGTAGAAA
The DNA here is from genome assembly GCA_039809345.1 of Candidatus Absconditabacterales bacterium. Taxonomy (GTDB): domain Bacteria; phylum Patescibacteriota; class Gracilibacteria; order Absconditabacterales; family Absconditicoccaceae; genus JBDHUW01. The sequence continues at coordinate 44,265 of JBDHUW010000003.1, forward strand.
ATTGCTCTTGGAGTAAAGAGAGATGCTCGACAATGCCTAACCTTCTCAATTATATTCTCTCTAGTGATATTTAAATAACTATCCAATTGTCATGCCCATGCATGAGTAACTCAATCTTCAGCAGTTGCAGAAGATCTTACAGCTACATATTGTAATTTTTGACTCATAAATCTTTCGTATATTTCTTTTTCTATATCCTTAGGCATTGCAATGCTTAATATCAAACTTTGTATTTTTTCAGAGGCATTTTCTACTGTGGAAATAGTTTTGTGATTGACTGTGCCTAAAATAGCTTCAATTTCTACATTTAGTGATGTGGTTTCGAGGAAATGATCAAATGTACTGGCATTAACCACAAATCATCAGGGAACTGGAATCCCAGCTTGTGTCATTTCTCAAAGAGATGCTCATTTTCATCATGCGATAAGAACATCCTTTGAAGTTACATCTTTGAGATCTGTAGTGAATACCATTTATATACATATTGAGATAAAAACATAGTAATTTACTCTATTTTTCTTGACTGGATTTACAAGAGAAGACAATAGGTAAGCGACAACACCTCATATCCCATAATATATCCATAAATCCCTTGCAAAACAAAAAAGAATTCTTATTTTATTTCCGAACATATTCTTATATTATTTATATATATACTTCCTCAATGAAAAACATTACACCAAAAGAATTACAAGAACGTTGACAAAAAAATTTTACTTTGATAGATGTGAGAACACCTGAAGAATTTGCATTGGAGCATATTACATGAGCTGTCAATATGCCACTTGACTACTTTCAAGATCATGTAGCAGAACTCAAGAAATTGACAAATATAGTTGTATATTGTAATTCCTGAAACAGTTCAGCGCAATTCTACAAAAGAGCAGAACAGCAAGGTATTCATTCTATAGCAAATTTAGTTTGATGACTGAGCTGATGCACTGTATGTCAAAAAACCAAGCAAAAATGAGCACTTCCAATGATGCAGCAGGTTCAGATTGTAGCATGATCGATCGTGCTGATTTGAATTATTCTATCTCTACTTTTGCATAATTATTTTATCGGGTTGAGCGCATTTGTATGAGTATGATTGATCTTTGCTTGATCTACGGGATGGTGCTGATTAGCTAAATTGCTCTGAAGATTACCTTGGAACAGAGTTTGATGATCTCACAAAAAAACTGAGATATTTGGAAATAGTGTGCGTATAAAACAATTTGAAGACAAGAATCTTGCACATTATTCATACATAGCAATCAGCAATTGAGAAGCTGTAGTGGTAGATCCAGAAAGAGATGTTCAAAAATATATAGATTATGCATTGGGACACAATGCTCGTATTATCTGAGTACTAAACACACATCCTCATGCAGATTTTGCAAGTTGACATGTGGAAATCGCACAAAAAACAGGTGCGACTATATATATTTGAGAAAAGGTCTGAGCTGAATATGTTCACACTCCATTGAAGGGGTGAGAAGAAATCTCATTTTGAAATGCCAAGGTGCACACTTATTTTACACCATGACATTCGCCTGATAGTATTAGTTATTTGATAAAGGATTCACAAGACAAGCAAATAGCATTTTTTACTGGTGATTGGTTGTTTCTATGAGATGTAGGAAGAGCAGATCTGAGGGAGAATGTGTGAAATATCAAGGCTAAGCAAGCAGAACTAGCAGGTATGATGTACGATACTACGAGAGAGATTTTACCATTACTAGATGGGAATCTGGCTATATTGCCAGCACATTGAGCTGGTACATCGTGTGGTAAGCGACTGAGTAAGATGAATATTGATACACTTGCAAACCAACGCAAATATAATCCTATGTTGCAAGTGATGACAAAAGAAGCATTTGTGAATGAACTTACTTCTGATCAACCTGCTATCCCAGCATATTTTACAAATAGTGTACTCCTCAACAAACGTGGAAATACTGATTATGAAGTTGCGGTACATTCGATCAAGCGTATTACTTCACTGGATTGATATGAAAGAATTGTTGATACAAGACCTGATTGAATAGCTCAACTATACCCTATTTCTCCTTATAGCATCAATATACCTCACAATAGTACCTCATTTGTAGGTATGCTGTGAGCATTGATTAAGCCAACTGAAAAAGCTGTTCTCATCATAGAAAAACACTCTGATGTCCAGCATATAGTACATGGATTGGTGAGTATTTGATATGAAACTTGTATAATCTGAATCTACGTAGTGGAGGAAAATATGTCATATCCACATATAATTCACAAGCATGATTTACATGAAGGGTCAAATTGATACACAGTATTGGATGTAAGGTCAGAGGCAGCATTTAGAGACAACAATACTCATGAAAACGTAGTCAATATCCCAATTGAACAACTCCCAAATAGAATAGAAGAACTAGATAAAAATGTCACATATATTCCGTATTGCTGATGAACATACAAATCTTATATTGCTTATTCTCTGCTCACGACTCATGGATACCAAAGTAAGAAATTAGCTTAACCTCTCTATTACTCTCAACTTTGCCGATCTAGCTGCCCTATTTTTCTGCACCTCTGTATAATGTGGTGCTATCACCTTCTTATTCACGAGTTTGAAATGTCACGTTTCTTCTAGCGCTTTGAATGCGTATTTCACCATGCGGTCTTCTATGCTATGAAATGTCATGATTGCGCATCTTCATCCTATGGACAATGTGTTGGGAAATTCCACGAGAAAATCTTCAAGCTGTTTAAGTTCTCAGTTAGTTTGTATTCTGAGGCATTGGAAAATGATCGGTAATTGGTTTTTTCTGACACCTATACTATATAAAAAATCAACAAGTTGTTTAGTAGTCAAAAACGGCTCTTTTTTTCTATACTCTATGATATGATCAGCGAAATATTCGCTTGATTTAACTGAGAAATCACCATATTGCACAAACATATCTATGAGTACTCACTTCTCAGCGCTATTGAGAATGTCACCTGCGGTTTGGCCTTTTCTCGTATCAAAGCGCATGTCCAACAAGGCATCCTCATGCACAGAAAATCCACGTGATCCATCCTTGAAATGTTCCATGTTTACACCGATATCTAGTAGCAAAAAATCTACCCCCTGCTTAGGGACTATTTCTGCTATACGAGCATAGCTGTCCTGTATATATGCTATATCTAGCTTGGTTCCAGGATGATCTTGCAACATATTTTCTATATTGATTTGTGCTTTTGCAAGCATTTGTGCATCACGATCGATTGCAATAATTTGCCCATATGGTGTAATTTTGTTGTTCAAAATAGAAGCGATGATATGTCCTCCATGCCCTGCTGTCCCATCTACAGAAATGAGACACTTTGGAGGTATCATATCTATAATTTCTTTGACCATAATAGGTGTGTGCTGTATTGTCATGCTCGCATCATAGTGATTTTTGCATTGAAAACTAGGAATTTATAATTGTTGTATCTACTCTTGCAGTTGGTATATGATATCGATACAACAGAGTCTATGAATTATGAACGCTTCCTCCATCAATGAGATAAGAAAGAGAAAAAAGTATTTTTGGTAGATATGAAAGAGGAGAAAGGTTCTCTCATGTTTTCTGCACTTGCACAAAAAACACTAGAAACGTACCTCCCTGCGTGAAAACGTGTATTGGTCCTATGAGGGAAAAAGTGATTAGCAAGCGGTATGATGTGCCAAGATTGCTGATTTATACCCAAGTGTAGCCACTGTGATATCCCTGTGGCATATCATCGTGATCATGCTTGAGATGTTTTTGGAATATGTCATATATGTAAAAAATCTTATCAACCAATCGGCTCATGTCCTTCATGCCATGGTCATGGATTAGAACTTTTTGGTGCATGATTGCAAAAGATAGAAGCATTATTGAATGAAAAATATCCGCAGTGTACGATCAGAGTTGTAGATGGGCAATCGGTATCCTCACTCCCTAAAATACAAAAGCTGACTGTTGAGTTGTCAAATATCCAGTGTTTACTATGAACATCTGTATTGGAGGTCCCACCTGTATGATGGAAGCCAGATGTAGTGATAGTAATGCGTGCAGATGCGAGTTTGAGTGTGCCAGATTGGAAAGTTGCAGAACATTGCTACAATATGATAGATGCTACCATCAAGCATTACGACTGTCCAATTATCGTGCAAGCATATAGTGTTTGACATCATGCTATCAAGTATGCATGCAAGCAAGACCATGAAGCATTTTGGGCTGAGGAAAACACATACAGGAAAGACTTTTGATATCCGCCTTATGGTGAAATGGCGTTGATTCTTTTCAAGCATGAAATAGAGGAAACGATGTTTACGAGAGTCAATAAACTATATCAAGAGCTTCTTTTTATGCAACAAAAAGAGTCATTTGGGTGAGAGATATTTGCAACTCCCCCACTAGTCTACAAAATGTATGACAAGTATAGATACAATATAGTCTTGAAAGGTGAATGATTACGTCCCTTCTTGGACAAAGCATTTGTTTCTTTGAAGATCCGCGATCGTGGATTCAAGGTGGACTGGTTGCCGGAAAATATAGTATAATTTGCCTGTGTAAACTTTTTCTTACTTTTTTCTTTGCATTCAGGCGTTGAAAAAATACAACGTATGTATGTCATCAATTCAATCATATATTCAAAGTCAGCTCAACGAGGAGCAGTGAAAAGCTGCATTACATACATCTACATCTAGTCTGATTTTAGCCTGAGCATGATCAGGGAAAACTAGGACACTTACCTACAAGATCGCGTATCTTGTTTTTTGATGTTGAGTCAAACCAGAAAAAATACTTGCTGTGACATTCACCAACAAGGCAGCCAAAGAAATGAAGGAAAGACTCCAACATATCGCTCAAGAAATGCTACATATGCCTACTGGAGAACCATCAAAAGGTACTGACCCATGGGATACACCTAGTCAATCAACTTCCACCTCATCTGTACAAATCACCTCACAATCATTTCAACGAATTGGAACCTTCCATGGGATGTTTCTTAGAATTCTCAAGCGCGATTTAGCAAAGACAGACTGGGGGTTTACCAATGATTTTGTCATTTATGATGATGGTGAAACACAGAGCGTATTGAAAGATATCATCAAAGAGCTGAAGATGGAAGACGATGTGGAGGTACGTGAAGCCAAATCTGTGATAAGTAAGTACAAAAACCAATGATTCTCTGCCAGTACAATGATGAAACAGGTGGATAGTGGGTATGATCAAACGATGGCCATGATTTATGAGAAATACGAAAAGAAGCTCAAAGACAATAATGCGATGGATTTTGACGATTTGCTGTATTACTCTCATAAGCTTTTTGTACAATTTCCAGATATATTAGCTTATCGGCAAGATAAGTTCTCATTTATTCTTGTAGATGAAGCGCAAGACACAAACCGAATACAGTTTGAATTGATGAAACTATTGACAGCTAAATGAGGGAATATCACGTTTATATGAGATGACTACCAAAGTATCTATCGTCGACGTGGTGCTATGATGGAGAATTTTTTGCAAGTGAAGAAGATCCGACCTGATATAGAGATATTCAAGCTAGAGATGAACTACCGCTCTCGCCCACATATCGTACAAGCGGGAAATCATATTATCAAAAACAACAAAAAGCAGTATGAAAAAGATGTGAAGGCTCACAGAACATGAGAGGACCGCATCATGATATTTACTCATTCTACAGAAACGGAAGAAGCTGGGAATAGTATCCAATTGATGCAAAAGCTTATTGCTGACAAGAAAAAATCATGGAAAGATATAGCGATCTTATATAGAACAAATGCTCAATCAGCAGCTTTTGAGCAGTTGTTGTTGCAAGAAGGGATTCCATACAAAGTATATGGCTGATTTAAATTCTTTGAAAGAAAAGAGGTGAAAGATATCCTGTCATACTTGAAATTTTTTGTAAATCCTAGAGACTCTGTGGCATTCAAAAGAATCATCAATACTCCAAAAAGAAAAATATGAGCAGATTCTGTCGAGAAATTAGAGCTTCATGCGAATCAAAATAATATGTGACTCAATGAAGTTGCCATGCAAATAGAAAATCTCCCTATCACAATGTGACCACAAACTAAATCTGCGATTAAACAGTTTATGACTATAATGCATTTCTTGGCTCAATCACTTGATACTTTACCACCATCTGCGTTTATTGCTGAATTGGTGAAAACTATTCGTTACAAGGAGTATTTGATTGATAGTGAATGAAAGGATGTGTGAGCTGAAAAATTTGAAAATATATGACAGCTTATCAACATGGCATGAAAATTTGATATGATTGATGCCAATCCAATTCCAACATGAAGAGAACTGTTGTGACAGTTTTTGGAGGAGGTTTCACTGTTGACAGACCTAGAGGAGAATGCAGACTGATCTACTGAGGCGGTACAGTTGATGTCAATTCATGCAAGCAAGTGATTGGAGTTCCCTATCGTTTTTGTAGTATGATTGGAGGAAAGCGTATTCCCTCTAAGTAGTGCCCATTATGATGAAGATGCTATGGAAGAAGAGCGCAGATTGATGTACGTGGCACTGACTCGTGCCAAGGACCATTTGTTTCTCTCACATGCAAATTCACGTAGACAGCGAGGTCAGTTGAAATACAATGAAGCATCAAGATTTATCGAAGAGTTACCTGACTTTCTCATCAAACGTTTTGATTTTTCATGAAATGCAAATACTCCAACCTCATGAATGTATGTAGGAGAAACTTATGATGTGTGAGATCATGTATTTCATAAACTCTTTTGATACGGAGAAATAGTGGAAGTGTGGCACAATATGGTTGTCGTAAAATTTATGAATCCAAAGTTTGGATTGAGAAAGATGGACGGAAAGTTTCTAGAGAAAAAATAAGAAAACTGATTATTTCAGTACAAAAGTAATTTTTACCTGTTTCATGGTATTGTTTTTGACATTTTCAAGTATGTAAAATACGTTTTCTGAAAAGGGCGATGAAAATTCTTGTTTTGTTTTTACAGGACCTTCAACGGATAGTATTTCTGTCCCTTTTGGAAGATAAAGTACTCCCCTAGTGCTCCATTCAGGGAATAGTGCTAAAATATGTTTCTCTCTACTATTTAGTCAGATTCCGTACTGCGTTGCAAGAGATTCTATAAACGTGTTGTAGCTCTGAGGAATAGAAAGCATATATTGTATATTTAACATATAGGTTCCTGGATCTAGTGAGTCGATTGGTATGATGTCATTTGCTACCTCAGCTACTATCTTGTTTTCATGTTCGAGACTCATAGTCTTGTGTACAAAGGTGTCTATTTTATTAAAACTACTATTGTAATCCCAGAGATAGAGATTGTCAGAATTGTATACTGTTTGTAGCTTTTCTTTTTGTAAGAGCGTGTTGAATCATGGTGAAACACGTGCAAAGTGTCACTGTATGAAGCGTTTTTCTTGTATTGTAGGAAAGTGTTTGATCATAGCCGTGATAATACCCTTTTTGTTGTTTTTGATATACTCATTTACCCCATCAAAATAGAGTTCTTTTTTGTTTGGTAGAGCTTGTCATCTAATCAAATCTATCGTTGCATTCTTGAATTGCCATTCCCAAAGCAGTTTTTGAAATCAAGGCAACAACTCAGCAAACATTTTTGATTGGAGAAAAAGTACTCCTCTGATGTCGTCTTGATATGTCAGATCGTATAGTCTTTTGATATTCTTCCCATCGATATCTGTAAATCAAAATTTATTAGATGCGAGAAATGTGATTTTGTTGTCCTCTCCCAAAAAAGGCGCTGATCGATCTGGTGCCGGTATAGAGATACCTGGCTTTTCTAATCATGGTACATAACTATCAATAATCTTCATTTCTACTATTTTTGCATCTTTTAATGAGAGCAGGATAAATGATCCAAAAAATCAGCCATTTGGTCTCTTTTCTGCTGTATTTTGTAATGCGATGATGTAGGTTTGCTTTTTCTCTTTTCCAAGAAGTGAGAATAGATCCTCTTTGTATGTGCTTAATTCTGTCATAAAATCTATAAATGGTGCATACTCTTGTAGTCACAGTTGTTTAAATTTATCAGGATTATTGCTCAAATATTGTAGGACATTTTCTATATCTCATTGATATGTCTCAAGAAAGTTTTCCTTCCCATATCCTTTACTGATGCGATCCATAGACAAAAGAACAGAGGCAGACCTTGGATCGTATGTAGACGCTAGTAGCGCCAAATCTCCTATCTCCTGCTCAAACAGTCACTGATTCTCGTCGGCAAATACTGTTTTTTGTATAGTACTAATATATGAAAAAAGAAGATATGGGACTACGAGGAAAATGATAAACCCAATATTGAAGCGGCTTAGAAAGGAACTATTTTTTGGCTTACGAAATCAAAATTCACCCATGATAATATACTAAACAAAGTTTGAGATTTCACAATGCGAACTACTCACTCTCTGCTAATGTTCAGTTAGCATTGACTTTATCTTCTTTTGATATGATCCATCGAGAGCTGTATTCTTTGCTCCATGCAAATGTAAATGCATTGTTTACAGGGTATTCTAGTTCTCAATCTTGAGTAATTCGTTTATTTTGTAGTCAGATATTTAATAGTTCACATCTGAGGTTATTCACATCTGTTCCCTTCTTACAGATTGTATTATATGAGTTTAGAATTGATTTTTTGATATGACCATTTTCTACAAGACAATCGAATGATTGTTTGCATTGCTTGTTAGAAGCGTTGTCAGCCTCTGTGATAATTTGTAATTGAAGCTCGAAAACAGCCTTTTTTAATGCCTCGTTCATCTCTTTTGTGATAATCTCATTTTGATCTCCCCTTTGCTGGAAGCTTAAGAACTTATCATACCATATGCTTGCGCTTTTGATATGTTCTCCTCATCTCCCATATACTAATGCTGCCATAATCGGTGCTAGTCATGGTGATCATTCTGTGAATGATGATACTTTATAATTCCTCGCTGATTCCTCCGAATCTTTTCTAAAATAGAATGCATTGAACGCTGCGTAATGCGAGCGTTCATACGAAGGACATGGATTTTTAAACCCATCTTGCATGCTAGTATCATAAACTTTCGTTATGAAGTTTTCGTGATCTAGACCTGATATCTTACTAATCTTTTGTGGGTCACATGTATAGTATTCTCACTTGTTGGATAGTACTTTAGCATCTTCCCATGATTGTTTGATCATATCATCTGGAGATCTTCACTCAGCCATTTTAGGCATTGGTACTAAGAGTTGCCCAAATGCATATGGATATTGCCAGTAGGGAGCTAGGTTTGAGAGATTGTCTAAGAGTTTAGAAAGTCCTAAAAGTTCATTAGGATTTGCTTGTCCACCAACGAATTGAATACTCCCCAACCATTGCATATCTGCATATATTTGTTGTATAGGTAAGACACTGCATAGTTTTTTGTTGTCATGACACCATTTTACATATTCAGGAAATGCTGGTGCAGTGAAAAAAACACTTGGCTGTTTCTGCTGTTGATAAAAATATACAGTGTACGGTATTTTGTTGATGACTCATCCTATTCTCCCGACAGTTGAATTTGCAACTTGTGTATTGTCATTACGAATAAAGATGTGTTTGTATGCTATAAAACATATAGATAGGATGATGATTGCTATGGTAGATATGTGTTTTTGGATGATAGACATAGTATCTAGTAGATCGCATATAAATGTTACATGTTTTTGATTTCTCTATCTGTTTCTCTTTTGAGGTCTCTTTCTTTGAGAATTTGTTTTTTTTCTATCTTCTTTAATAACTTTCCAACTCAAATTTTCAATTTAATTCTTCAGGTTGCTGTCACATATACTTCAAGTGGGATAATCGCTAGTCATGATTTTGTGGTTTTGGCTACTATTTTCGTGCGTTCTAGTGCAGTAACCAGTAGTGTCCTTTTACCCTTAGCTTGATAGTTTCATCATATTTGTTTGAGTGAAGCATGCTTGTAGAGAGGTATATCCATATTGATTATCACCAACTCTCTTTCACTTATCGTGATGAATGCATCTTTTATATTCACATATCATCATTTCACTGATTTCACTTCATGTCACTGCAAAACTATACCCACATCATATGTTTGTTGGATATCATATTCATGAAATACTGCTTTATTTTTGGTGATGAGTTTCATGGTGGCTATCGATTGATTATTCAATACTATCAAAAATCTCTTTCAAATTTACCGTGCTTTTTCAACTATATCAGTCAAAATACTTCTCAACATGTGGTTTTTTCTTTAGTAACTTTTCAAGTGATGCATCCAAGATTTCCATATCTCATGATTTTGGGTACACATATGTGATAGGATCTAGTAATCATGTAGGTCTGATGATCTGCTCAACTACTGCTTGGCTTTTGTCGATTTCATATTGCGAAGGAGTTGCTGACACAAAAATCGTTTTACCTTTACTTTTTATTCTCTTTTCTTGAAGCATGGGGAGTGATTTAGTATTGTCATTTCGCCCGACTATAGTCTCCAGTTCTTGAAAGTTTAATGGTCTATGGTCTATTGCAGATGGCAATCTAAATCCATGTTCTATAAGATTAACCTTTCTCGATCTATCTCAATCGGGCATTGCACGCATTTGTGGCACTGACATATGTGACTCATCCATGATGACAAGCATATCATCAGGGAAATAGTCAAATATTGTATAGGGAACTTCACCAGGCTGACGTTTGTCGAAGTAGATACTATAATTTTCAATACCATTCACAAATCATGTTTCTTTGATCATTCTAATATCATAGCTCACGCGTTTCTGTATACGATGTGCTTCTAGGTCCTTCCCTGCTTTTTTCAATGCATCTACTGTTTGTTTCATCTCTACTTCTATTTTTTTCAATATATTATCGATATCAGACATATCCTGTAGGTATTGAGAAGATGGCCAGATGTGGATCTTTTGTGTTGTCCCCAAATCCTTGAAAGAATCACTATCTTTCATTTGAATGACTTCCAGCTCATCCTCATTGAAAAACAAACGATACACAAATTTATCGGTACTTGAAAAAATATCGATCATATCTCATTTGATATCGTACATACCTGGTTCAATCTTCCCTTGTACAGGTTTGTATTGCATGCTTAGGAGTTGACGCTTGAGCGTACCAAAGTCATACCTTTTCCCTACTTCAAAATGTATACTGTGCTGTTCAAAATACTCTTTTTGTCATAAACCATAGAGCGATGATACAGAAGAAACGATAATTACATCAGGACGAGTAATCAATGAGGCCAAAGCGCCAAGTCTGTACATCTCTATTTCTTTGTTGATGGTTGCCTCTTTCTCTATATAGACATCCTTTTCTGGAAGATAACTTTCTGGTTGATAATAGTCAAAATACGACACAAAATAATGCACTGCGTTGTTTGGAAAAAAGTACTTAAACTCTGTCGCAAGCTGTGCAGCCAATGTTTTGTTGTGAGAAATTACTAATGTAGGTTTTTGAATTTGCTGAATGACATTTGCCATGGTAAACGTCTTACCAGTACCTGTAGCTCACAGGAGCACATTTGCTCTATGTCATGCAGAAAAATTCTCAACAAGAGTTTTGATGGCTTCCGGTTGGTCTCACTCTGGTTTGTATGAGGATTGAAGTTCGAAAAGGTGTTTTTCCATAGCCTAATGTGTATTGATTTTCTGGATAGATACAAATGGAATATCTATTGTATTTTCGCCCATTCAGTCATGATAAACTCACTCAAAGATTTCATCTTTTCTGGAGAAAAATCAAACTCTAACCCTCCAGCTTTATATATCTCTGGAATTGGTTTGGTATATCACAGAGAAAGCATTGAAATATAATTTTTCATTGCCTGTTCTGGATTTTCAATATATTGTTTTCGCATATTAATCGCTGCGAGCCCACAAATACCATATTCAATATAGTAAAATGGCAAATCAAATATATGAGGTTGAGCCTGCCATCTCTTTTTCTGGATATGTTCATATCCAGTATAATCAATCCGTGGCTGATACTCTTGAATGAGACTAGTAAATTTAGCATCTCTTTCCACTATTGTATGTGTAGGATGTTTATACATTCGATATTGAAAGCTATCAACAATAGATACCCACGACAAGAGTTCAAGTGAGCTAAAAAGCTGTTTCCTTTTCGCTTGTTTAAGGTGATCCGGACTACGATAAAAACGACTCCAGTAGTTCATGGTGAATAATTCCATACTCATTGATGCAACTTCTGCCACTTCTATAGGATAATCTCTGAAAAATCAGAGATCAATGTCACTCATATAGAAACTATGCATAGCATGTCATGCCTCATGAACAAAGGTTTCTAGGTCTCTATGTGTTCATGCTGCATTCATGAAAATAAATGGGTATTGGGTTACCATCATTGGATAATTGTATCATCATGGTGCTTTTCCTGGTCTAGATTCAAGGTCAAAACGTCATGCTTCTTTCATCGCAATTAGATTATCACCGAAGCTTGGATATACATCGCGCATGACCTCTATTCATTTTTCTAGGAGTTCTGCTCATGTAGAAAAAGGTTGTAGCTGAACTTCTGAGGGCAAAGGAGCAGATAGATCATATGGTTTGATAGCATCAACTCATAGATCATTTTGCTTCTCTTTAAATAGTTGTTGAATAAGTGGAACAATATGCTCTTTGACACCCTTGTGAAATGCAAAAACATCATCTTGAGTATAATCAAACCTTCCACGCTCGTCTCGTCTAAATTCTACAAAACTATCATATCCTGCATTTTTAGCTATTTGATCTCTGAGAGGGATTGCCTTGCTCATGATATCATCAAATTTTTCTTGATCTTTTAACCTTCTTTCTCGAATCTTTTCATATACTTCTTTTCTTACCGCCCTATCTGGTGATTCAACAAATCTAGATGCTTGCTGTATAGTCAATATCTTGTCTTCATGCTCGATTGTCATAGCTCACGTGATATCATCAAAATCCTTTGTGATTTCAGAAACCTTTACAGATAAAGGAATATTTTCCTCTCTAAACATATCTAACGACTTTCCCACACCTCTGAAAAATATATAATATGCTGAATCCTGTTCTAGAAGCTCTCTATGCGGTAGTCAGACAATCTTTTTATTGATCAGCTCTCATACTGCTTCTAATTTAGGATTAATCTCTTGGATAAAATACATATACTTCTTTTCATACTCGCTGTTTGTAGTATCACAAGTTTTATTGACATATCTCCAAGCTACATTTTCTGATATATGAGACGTTAACTGATCATAGTCTTTGATCCACAGTTTAGTGTCATCTATACTCGCCACATCGCGTGCTAATAAATCATCATAATACGGTTTTAAATCTTCGTATGTATCAAATCTGAAGTTTGTGAATGAAAAATCTATCATATATTTATGTATTTAAAATGTAAATTTATTAACCGCTCTTACCACTTCAATGTCACTATCTTCCTCCCCACCTTCTGTCCAGCTCTCGTGTACACCTGAGGAACCGTCTCTACTCTAATTCACTTGCTTTCACAGTGCTGGAGTATGTTGGTCACATGCTTGTTGTCTCCACTTGTGTGCCATGGGATGCTACATACTATAGTCATATGCTCCCATATAGGCTGTATATTGTTTATCCAGGCTTTGTATAATTTCTCAATTTCACTTGCATATTCTGAGATCTCATGTGATTTCGTTTTTGCAGTGACTATGTTTCCAAGCCATCACTCAGTGACTATACAGTCTACATGCTGCAAAAATGGTTTGTGTAAGCTTTGCATCACATCGTGTGCAAAAAGTGTAATGGGCAGTGTTTGAGCGTATTCTTGTTTCTGCCATCGGCCAAGATTCTGCTTAGCGGGCGTGATATTGATATCAGATCATATTACCTTGTATCATAAACTATTGGCAATCATATAGGTAGTACCTAGTCCCATAAACGGATCAAAAACGGTGAGATCATTTGCTTTGTGAAGAGCATTTTCTCCCAATTTACCGATAGCAATATTGAGCATGATTTGCGTAAGCTTAGCAGGCATCATACCAATTTGCATACTATTGATAGGTTTATCAAAATCGATACACGAAAAGCGAGCAATATCTTGATATCCCTTAATCTCCAAGACGTTTTCATACTCATCATCTAGCATTATGTACTCTTTCCCCTGCTTTTTCACTTCTTCATCAGTGTGCATAGGTTCAAAATCTTTGTATCTTTTGCACAATCACTGTTTTTTCAGATATGATCAAAGTCACCTATCAGATACCCCAATAAGGTCCTGAGCTACGATGCTTTTCGTCTCAATGACAATCCCCCATTTTACGATTCACGCCATGCGTTGAAAATCTATGCTTTTAGGGTCAGAAAAAATCGCTACTTGTCAGTAGTGTTTATCGATACTGATGCCCTGTGCAAAAAGCTCTGCACGTGATATATCCAAGTGCTTTCCTAGTATTACGCCGTGTTTCATGGTCTCAGTATAGGTATTCACCCTATTAATTCAATGGAGATAACAAAAAAACTCGCTCCGAAGAACGAGTTTAAGGATGAGTTCCCCCGTCGTAGCAGGGTGCTTTCATCACTTGGCGAGGGGGATGTCGGCTATGTATTATACTATTGCCCTAATTTTTTTCTCAAAAAAGGAGGTGTTTCAAAGTCAACTTGTGCTCTTGAAGATTGTTCTTCAGATTGTTGATTTTGTGATCAAGATGATTGTTGTACATTGCTATTTACCATGCTTCTAGATACAAAATCTTGGCTTCTTCCAGAATTGCTGGTTGTAGTACCTCTAGCTCTTCGTCCACCAGTCATATCTCTCAGTGAACCAGCTTTCACCATCATTTCTTGATTTGCATCAGAGAAACCTGTTGCAATAATTGTTACCTTCACTTCACCTTGATAGCTTTCATCGTATGTCATTCCCCAAATAATATTTGCATCTGGGTCAGCAATTTCTTCTACAATTCTAGCAGCATCTTGTACTTCTACTGGAGTAAGATCTTCTCAACCAGTTACGGCAAAGATAATATTCTTAGCACCATCCAGATGTGCATCCAACAATGGATTGTCGATTGCTCTTCTTGCAGCTTCTACTGCTCTATTTTCTCCTTCTCCATATCCTATTCCAAGTACTGCTGTCCCTGAATCTTGCATAATGCGCTTAATATCTGCAAAGTCGATATTGATCAATCCTGGTTTGATGATAAGATCTGTGATACCTTGTACTCCCAATGTAAGAATCTTATCTATCATTGAGAATGCCTGCTTAAATGTTGTTTTTTTGTCAACTACATTGAAGATTTTGTCATTTGGGATGATAATCAATGTATCAACTGAATTTTTGAGTCTTTCCAATCCTTCAGATGCATTGATAAATCTTTGTTTCCCTTCAAAAGAGAAAGGTTTTGTTACTACTGCTACAGTAAGCACGCCCATTTCTTTTGCAATTTGAGCAATAACTGGAGCTGCTCATGTACCTGTACCACCTCACATTCATGACGAAATGAACACCATGTCTGCATCCTTGAGGAGAGCTTTGATATTTTCATGATCTTCTTCTGCTGCTTTTCTTCAAATGTCTGGATTTGCTCCAGCTCACAAACCTTTTGTAAGATTTAAGCCAATGTTTACTTTGCGATCACATAGAGAGTTAGCTAGTTGTTGGGCGTCTGTATTTACAGCGATAAATTCTACGCCTTCAATACCGTCACCGATCATGCGGTTTACTGCGTTTACACCTGCTCCTCCTACACCAAGAACTTTAATTCTTGCTCCAGGAACAAATTCAGGATGAATTTCTGTCAAAATCATGAGATACTACTATATAATATAAATGATATATGTATTTTGATGACTAATTTTGTGTAATTAGTCTGTATACAACGTTTTTAGAATATGTTTTTGATCCACTGTCGAACTTTTTGCCATCCTTGTCATCACATTGAGAATCATCACAGTGATATTCAGCGGAACCAGCTCTTTGACCCTTCATAGTATTTGTCAGCTCGTGCATATATTCATATCAATGATACGAGTTGTTGATTTGTAGATAGGTCTCATAGATTGTATATCAAATCTTTTCATTTGAATGTAGCAAGCTTGAAGATGGATTTTGCTATTTGTTCTACCCCATCTGCTTTTGCTCAACCTCATACCAAGAATACTCATCAAGGCAATCTGGCGTCTCTTTCTAGTGATGCTAAGTGCTCATCACATAGTCAGAATATTTGTTCATATCTTGCTCCAATAACTTCTTGTAAGAATGATTGATCGATAGGCATATTGAGATCTGGTTTATCTGCTTGTTGTGGTTGCCCAAAGCGTCTTTTGATCTCTTCTGCTTCTTTGATATCAACTTGTAGTCACAATGATATATCTCTTGTTACATCTTCACCTCAAACAGGCAGGACATAGTAAGATAGTGCAGTCCCCTCTTCATATACAGCCATTGTAGTCTGATTAGCTCCTATATCTATGAGACATGAACCCAGATCTTTGAGATCAAAGTCTAAGACTACTTCGCTTGTCCCCAAAATAGTTGGAACGATATCTACTACTCTCAGACTTACTTTGTCAAACACTTCAATGAGATTATTGTAGAAGCTTTTTGGTATCATAAATACATCAGCAACAAGCTCCAATTTTTTCCCAGATAGTCAGAGCGGGTCTTTTTCTTTTCTAATATCATCGATAACTCGTTGTACTGGTATGATCTTGATGATTTCATAGTTTGCTTGTCCTGAAACATCGCTTACTATTTTTGAAAGATGATTGATATCGTCATGCGTAATCTTGTCGGTCATCACTCTTTTTGACTCATGCATTCTTGTCACAAGCAATTCAGGATGGGAAATTCAAACAAATACTTGATCCAAATAATCGTCTCATAATTTCTTATGAAATGATTCGATTACGGCTGACAATGATAGCAAAAAATCGTCGCTGTCCAGAATTTTTCATTTACGCATTCATTTAGTCTTAATCATCTCTTTTGCAAGAACTACCAATTTGTCATCATCTTTTCAGATAAGTGCTCACTTGATATATCCATTTCATATGTCGAAAATTGCTTTGAGATCTTGCATGTACGCTTAACACTAAATGAAATAAAATCAGATTGATGTATATGTATAGATACGGACAATCATATCAATATTATGTATAAAAATACCGATAACCATGGGTTATCAGTATAGTCATGCATATATAACTGTTGGTTATCTGGGCTTATTGGTTCGGTCGAGACCTGCATATCAAATTCTCTTGGTCAGTAATCCCACACTTGATTGTTTGTAATATGCCAATTCTTTTGTCTACAAGGATTTTACCTACCTCCATACATTTGACTCATCTACTATGGGTAGAAAACAGGTGTCCTTCTGCTATTTGAGTAGCATCACATGCTTCTAAGATTATTTGTCCCGTGAGAGCAGAATCTACTCCGGGATCCCAATCTCATATATTTAGCCCATTTTCATCATAATCCAACACTACTGCAGATAAAGGATCTTCACTCATGCCAGTAAAGTTGAAATCAGATCTGATAAAATACTTTGAACTAGAACATTCGGTTGGCCTGATAATTCAAGGAGAAGATATAACTCACCAATAAGTAGAATTGTGTGTAAATTGGTAATCGTCTAAATAGATCATACCTCATGTATCTTTTGTAGCAGTTGTAGAGATTGCAAATTTAGATAGATCATTTTTGGGGAATACCCCGTTTCATATAAGAGTCATGGTATATCATACGATATTGCCAGTTCATATATTCTTTTTGTATCTTACTGTGTCATTGAATCTTCATACTTCTCCAAATAAGTAATTTATACATGTCTCAGCAAATACAACTTTTTCTTGTCTACTCGTATCGAAGAAATTCTTGGTCGCAAAAAATAACGTTCCAATAATAATTACAACCAGAAGCAATTCAACTAGTGTAAAGCTCTTTTTTTTAGACATATAGAGTATAATCGGATAAAAGATAGCTATTTAACCAATGGTCTTACTACATATCTATAAGCATCATCACTTGAATCATACATCACTACTGGTTTATCTGCATTGACTATATGTAAGCGTATATCATTTGATGTAATCGCTCTGATGAAATCACTCACATATTTCCCATTCAATCATAGAGTCACATTTTCTCATTGCATTACGGCACTTACTGCTGAATGAGCATCTCATTTGTCTGTTTCTCAAGAAAGGACATTGATTGCATCTACAGTACATTGTAGTGAAATATAGTTATTGATATCTCTTGTGATGATAGATATTTTTCTAATTGCTTTTTCTAGATTATTTTTATCTACTTGTACTTTTGTTTGAGCGGTTGTTGGAATGATGTTTTCATTGTCATATTCCGGAAAACTTCATTGAATCAGTAAAGAAGTAGTCGTCAATGATATGCCATTTACATTCATTGAAAAGCTAATGAGATTGTCAGCGAACTTCATTACTACCTCACTCCCTCATTGGGCTATGTAATGTTCCAATACTCTTTTCACATCATTACAATTTGTCTTTGGAATGATTAGATCAAAAGTAGGAGTAGATGCAGATACAGGTATTTTATATTCTGCTAGTCTAAATGAGTCTGTTCAAACAAAAACCATATAGTTTTGGTCATTATAGTTTTTTACTCTTACAAAAATTCACGTAAGTACAGGTGAAAAGTTCTTTTCAGTAACTGCATATTCTACCTTTGCAATTCATGTAGTTATACTCTTTGCGTCCAATGTAATTTCATTTTCAGAACGAACATCAGGAATTGCAACATATTCTTGAGCAGGTATTCCTTTCATTGAGAAATCATCATTGATAGTTTTGATACTCAATTTATCTTTTGATTGATCAATAGATAAAATTACATGTTCATCATCCAATGCTTTGATGAAGTCCGTAAACATCTTTGCACTTACTGTAAGAGCTCATTCTCACTCTACTGTCGCATCTAATGCGATATTTACATATTTTTCCATATCGGTAGCTCTCAACACAATTGAGTCACCACTCCCCTTGATATAAATATTTTCCAAAATAGGAAGTGTAGAATGCTTTGATACAAATCTAGAAAGTATATCACATACTTCTTGTAATTGTACGGTTTTTAGTGTTACTTTCATGGAATGTTTTGCCTAACAGAATAAAAGATGCTATTTTCAATAATTTCTTTCTCATGATACAGAATCGAACCATGCTAATGCTTCATCAAGTTTTTCATTGCTGAATGCTGGATAGTGATCTTTTGCAAAGTATAATTCTGCATATCAAATTCGCCAGGACATGAAACCAGATGTCCTATGTGCTACATCTCATTTTGTCCTAATCACCATATCTAATGGATGCAAATCAGCAAAATCTAAGTATTTACTAAACTCATCTTCTGTAAGCGTAGCAATTTTTTCAGGTGGAATAGATTTTATTCATCTTATGATTTCGTCTCTCCCTCCGTAATTAAATGCTAATACTATCGTCTTATCCGAGTCATCAAGCGTGAACTTTTTCTCTTTTTCGTCTAAAAACTCAAGAACATTTTCAGGCATGTTATTTCTATTGCCTTTTCGGCGAAAATTGATTTTATGCTTTTCAAGAATCTCATCAAGATCATTTCACAACATAATCAAGGTAGAAAATATGAATGATATTTCCTCTTGTGCTCTGTTGAGAAGATTCTCTGTACTGAGAAATCGTCAAGTGACTACTTTTACTGGTGTGGTAGAAAAAATATATTCTAACAGCTCAAGTGTCCTTTGTGCTCAAGCAAAATGACCATCCATAGCAGTAAGTCATTGCTGTTTGGCTCGAGTTCTATTTCAGTCTGCTATGATTCATATGTGTAGAGGATAACTCATTATAATGACGATTATTTTATTGTAAAATACTCATTGATGTATCAGATAGATTTACGGAGATAGATGCTTACTTTGTCAGCATCTGCTAGATCTTTTTTCGCAAGAGTAAGCTTTATGCTAAATAGTCAATGGTATTTTGCTTTAGCTAATTGTTGAAGCAAGGTGTTCATAGCCAATACCCCTTCGCCAAGAGGTAAATGTGCCTTGCCTGTAGAACTCTTATCAGAGGCGTATACCACTCATAAGTACGGAGCAATGCTATCTAATTTTCTAAGCACTATAGTCTCTCGTGTTTCATCACTTATAGCAGAAACATCTAGTCACACCAACGCGTCATATCTTTTGATAATCTCGACTATACTTGAAAAACGGAATTTAGGGAATCCAGGAAGCAATGTGATGTATGATGAATCGGGTGTGATAATAGCAAATTTTATATTGGGGAATTGTTTTTTTCGATCTTTGATTCCATCTGAAATAAGTCTATATGATTTGATATTGAAATATCATGGTGCATTGAATGCCACAAGTTCTGCTCAGACTTCCTGAGCTAGTATAAGAGCTTGCTCTACTTCTTTTGCACTGATATCTACTGATGTTTGTATGATATTTACCGGTAAATTGTATGTTTTGATAAGTTTTTTAACATATTTGCTATTTCGAGCATCAAAATTTTTCCGAATAGCTAAATCTATACCATCGAATCAGTTTTGTTGTGCTGTGTCAAATATATAGTCAAGTCAGTACCCTGGCAGAGTATCTGTACTCAAGACTATTCTAGGTTTATCTACACCCATGAAATTATTTATAGGTAAAAATCTCTCTTTTTTCTATTGAAGTTACCCCAAATTGCAACATCAAAATTATTTCCGCATGACTTCTGCGTTATATATTTCTGCTACTTTCTTAGCTACTTCACTCATTACAAATCTAGGTTCTGACTTGGCACTATATGCTCGGTCGCTTGGATTATAGACTATTATGCGGTTTAGGCTGTGCCAATCAAAAAATAGTCATCTATTGGTAGCAAGGAGTGTTTCGATCGACCCATTTTTGACTCACTGAAAGATAGTATTCTGTTGTTTTACTGTCATTCATCCGTGCAATATTGCCGTTTTATCAGTTTGGTACGCTGGTATCCCTATTTGAGTTAGTGCCCATACATCTGGGAATATGATACATGTTTGTTGGTTTGGATTGTCACTAACTGTTCTTTTGCCTCATTTTGAAGGTCAAGAGTGCAAAATAATATATTTATCTAGATAGAGATTTGCGACAGTTTTGTAACTGGCATAATACTGCTTTACTAGTCGATGGATGATAATCATAGTCTGTTTAGAGAGTCGTTTTTTTTGTATCTTATGGTTTGGAGAAAGCGTGTATAATGGAGCTTGTTTAGGAGTATATAGGTCCCCAAAAGAAAGATTTTTTCCAATGCATAAAAAAATCGTATCAGCATCTATGACGATATCTCATTCGCTAATTCCAGTGGTTTCCATGGAAACTACTGTATCATATCATAGGAGTCATTCTATAGCTACGAAATACATTATATTTGATTATCATTTGATAGGCTTTCTTCAAATGCATCATTCATGCCTTGTTCCATAGCATTTGCGAGTAGAATACGATCTTCTTCACTCATCTCCTCTACTTGCTCAAGTTCATTTACAAATGGTAGAATCTTTTCTTTCTGTCCCTTGATAGTTTCTTCATCTCAGATTGTAAATTGAATATCTGCTGTCATGGTGTAAACAATATGGGTAAATTATTTCATAGCTTCAACTACCTCCATAGCAAATTCAGCAAGAGGGATTCAAAGATATGTTTCACAATTCTTTACATGTTCTCTATCGACTCATGCTGCGAACTTTTTATCTTTAATTTTTTTGTTAAGAGATGACCATTCAATATTTTCTAATCATTCTGGTCTCATGAGTGAATATGCGTGTATCAAACCAGATAATTCATCAATAGATATCAGGTACTTTTGTAACAATGTAGTAGGTTCAACTCAAGTGAGATATGGCCCATGGCTACGAATATCTTGTTTGAGCTGTGTGGCATCTTCTAGGTTCAAAGAATCGATTATACTGTCAAATTCATCTTTGAGATGCTTGTCTCCCAGTTTCCCTATGTGATCTCGATCAATATCATGTAGAAGTCAAACCACATATCGATAATGCTCATCCTGCCCCAGTTTTTTCGCAAAGTATTGCATAACTTGTCACACTTGTTGGCAGTGTCTGAGGGTATCTTTGAGATATGTGTTTGTCAGTGCCACTGCTTGGTCTTTGGTTGGAAGTGGAGGTACTGATCAAGCTTCTGTAGTAGTAGTTTCTACCTGCTGTATGGCTGGAGCGTCTTCATTTCTGAATTCTGGTTTCATCAATGGGAAGAGAATTACATCTCTTACGTTTGCTTGTTCTGTCAAAATTGAGAACATACGATCGAGTCCCATCCCCCATCATGATTGTGGAGGCATACCATATTCCATTGCGAGCACAAAATCAGGGTCTCATTTGGTAGCTTCATCATCTCCCTTTGCTAATGCATCTGCTTGTGCATCAAAATTAGCTTGCTGTTCTACTGGATCTACAAGTTCACTATAAGCTTTGAGAAGCTCCCATCCGTTTACCAATAATTGAAATTGTTCGACAATCAGTGGGTTTTTGTCACTAGTACGAGCTAGTGGTTGCATGGTTTTTGGATAGTTGTAGATGAATGCAGGGCCAACGATATGAGGTCTGGTTACTTTTTTGTACAAGTAATCTATCATAGTAGCAGTAGTCTGTGTTTCAATTCCTTCTCGCGTATGTCATTGTGCTTTTATATCTGCTCTGAGTTTTTCCTCGTCAGCTGGCCCATACTGATTTACATCTATTCCACTATCTTTTTGGATTTGTGCTACATAATCTATACGATCCCATGGTGTAGTGAAGTCTACCTCTCTGATGACTCATTGTTTGTCAGCAACTTTTACTTTTTTGTTGAGTCATGGTACGTGCTCAAAGATATAGTCAAACATTCTCTCTGTGAATACCATATTGTCTTCATAATCCCGATATGCAGCATAATGCTCTGCTACGGAAAACTCTTGGTGGTGACTAGGGTCTGAACCCTCATTTCTAAAGTCTTTCCCAATTTCAAATACCTTTTCCAGCATCCCGACAGTTGCTTTTTTCAAAGCAATTTCTGGAGCAATTCTCAAATACATTTCCAAATCAAAGTCATTGTGGAGTGTAACAAATGGCTTTGCCGCTGCACCTGATGCCGATGTCCCTAGTATTGGTGTTTCTAGTTCTATGAATCACTCATTGTGATAAAAGTCTCTCAATGCTTTGACAAATTGAGACCTTTGTTTCATCCTTTCTAATGTTGAACGATTGAAAATCATATCTAGATATCTTTTTCTATATGCATTTTCTTGATCATCTCATATCCCATGGAATTTGTCTCCAAGTGGTCTGATGGCTTTTGCAAGTAGTTGAAAGTGAGACACGAACAAAGTCAATTCCCCTTTGTGTGTCATGAACAACTCCCCTTGTACTCCTATGAAATCACCTACATCAATTAGTTTTTCTAGTATCTTGAACGCAGGCATATCTCACAGCTCGTGCACAAACTCTCAAGTGACATCACTAAGTACAATACTACAAGCATCCTTGTGAAACATCAATTGTATTTCTCCTGTCTCATCCAACAGTCTTGCAAATGACAGTTTCCCATGAGTACGGTACAAAGTCATTCTTCATGCGGTCTTATAGTCAGATTTTGGTGCCAAGATTATTTCTTCAATATCACGAAAAGAAGCTTCAGATTTCTGATTGAGGTCTCATATAGTATGTTTCTTATCAAACTTATTTGCATATGGAATTATGCCCATTTCTTTGAGTTGGATAGCTTTGGCTTTTCTGACTTCGTATTCTGAGAGTGCCATGATGAATTGTATTAAGATATAATCTTGATATTTTATAGGGAAATATGCTGATTTTGCAATGTAAATATTGAAAAAAAACCCAACACGAGGTTGGATCTTTTTTACCGTTTTCCTTCTCTTTTCAGAGCAGGTCCCAAACGTCGTAATATTATAGGAAAAACATTGTTGAACGCAATTATATATGATAAAGATTGACAAATTTGTAATAATTGCTGCAATTAAGTTCGTTTTTTACATATGAGTATACTTAGATTAGTTTAGATACTAATCCATACTCACATGATAGCACTCAATAGTGAAGACATTAGAATACAACTGATACAATATATAGCAGAAAAAAGAAGAAAAACCAAAGAAGTATCACACATGCTATGAATAGGCGTAAGAGCTGTAGAGAAGCAAGTATGGAGATATAAACACTATGGGAAAGCTGGAATAGAACGCAAGAAACCATGACCTAAAGAAAGCACTCCGTATAACAGAACTTCTGATGAAATCGAGGGAATAGTTTGTCTATATGGTCAAAAATACAAGAGAGAATGACCAAAGAAACTGCAATGGAGATTAGCAGAATCGTGTCAAATAGAATTACATGAGGTAACAATATATAGAATTCTCAAGAGAAAGAATATAAGATACCATAGAGCATATGAGAAGCCAAAGAAAGTAGCGAAGCTGTATAGCCTAAGTACACCGTGAGAAGAGGTACAAGTAGACACGTGGTACCCATTTTGATATCACAGGAGATTGGTAGTATATAGTGCAATAGATGACTGTACGAGGATAGCATACTCAAAGGCATATGAGCATGGGAATCTAGAGAACACAAAAGACTTCTTGGAAGAGATAATAAGAAGATATCCATGTGATATCCAAAGAGTGAGAACGGATCAAGGGAGAGAATTTAGTAAGACAATAAGCGAATATTTAATAGAAAAGAATATCGAGCATATGAAGAATGAGCCATATCATCCAGAACATAATGGGAAGATAGAAAGATATCATCTAACAGAAAAAGAGTGAGAAGTACAGTTCCGACCGTACTTAATTAGTATAGAAGATGCAAACTACATGCTAAGTCAGCGATTAGGGCACTACAACAGCAAAAGAAGGCATACAGGACTATGAATGGAAGGGAAAACTCCTCGAGAAAAATACAAAGAAAAGAGTGGCAAAAAACGAATCTAACTCTGCAATAGCACAAAAGATTGACAAATTCTTATAATATTATTATAATATCAATATGAAAAACACTATCCACCTAAGATATATTGATACCTCATCTAATATTCATCAAGAATGAGATGTTGCAAGTCAGATAAATACTGATCATGAAACATATAATGATACATTTTCTCAGCAACAAAAATTACAATATACACAAGCAAAAATGTTGCAACAATCACTCAATGAATCAGAAGAAGTAATGTCAGTAGAAGAGTTGCGATCTTTGTTTGCTCAGAAAAATTATAATGCAATAAAAGAATATGCTAAACAAAATGATTTGTTTAGAACTAGTTTACACGAAGCATCACATGTGATCTTATGAAAAAGATGATCATTGAAGTCAGTAATAATTGATAGTGTTTCAATTGGCAAAAAGAATAATAATGACTGATCTCTAGCTATCCAGAAAAAGATAGATTGAATTAGTTCTTGAAGGGTTGTATGGAAGAATTTTTTCGATTTTTCAGATAAACATTTTATACAAACGCTAATTGCATGATATGTATTTGAAAGATGATTAGGGTTTAGTCATGAAATAGCTGCTTCTCATGCACAACAAGATTTTCAGGATATTGTAAATCGACCATGATATGAATATATATATGAAAATTGATGGTCTCCATCATATTTCAATGAGGAAGGAGATTTAGTATGTGAGGAAGTAAATCCACTCTTGACTCACCAACAAATACGTGATAAACTCATTACTTTAGCATATACACACCTCCAGGAAGTTGCTTCTATAATTACAAAAAATCGTGACTTAACCTATGAGCTATGAATAGAGCTTTTTGATAAGAAATCTTTGGATGAAACTAAAATTAATGAGATATTAGCTAAATAGAATCTATTTCATCTCATACACTCTATAAGCCACCCCCTCTTTCGGCTTCTTCTCTGCATCATTGATATATCTTCTAAACCATGTTCTTTGTCTTTTGGCGTACTGCTGAGTATGAATAGTGATGAGCTCTTGAAGTTTTTCAAGTGAGATGTTTCATGCAAGATACTCAACCGTCTCTTTGTACCCTATCCCCTGCATAGATTGTAGCTGCGGACTATATCAAGCATCCAAAAGCTCTCTCACTTCCTCTATTAATCCATTTTCAAGCATCTCGCCAACCCTTTTTGCTATTCTCGTATTGCTGTCTTCTCTGTCACGCCACAATCAGACCATGAGCATTGGCCGCTGTACAGGTTGTTCTTTGGCAGCATCAGTTTTAGTGAGTCATGTTTTTTCATGGATTTCAAGTGCTCTGATGATATATCTTGTACTATTTGGATGGTGTTTTTGTGCTTCAGTTGGATCAATAGCCATTAATCTTTTCCATAGTATGCCCGGTTCAACTTGTTCTTCTTTTTCTCGTTTTTCACGCAAGGCAAAATCTGGCTCAACTTCAGGTACTGAGTAGTTTTTGTATAAGGTATCGATATAGAGTCAGGTCCCTCACACAATTAGTGGTATTTTACCTCTTGCTTGTATTTCAGGAATAAGCTTTTCTACATCTTTTTTCCATTGTCCAGCAGTATAGAACTCATCCGGATCTATAGTATCTATCATATGATGTGGAATCTCAGTACGAATAGATTTAGATACTTTGTCTGTTCATATATCCATGTTGCGAAAAAATTGACGAGAATCACAGGATATTATTTCGCATGGCAATGTACGTGCAATATCTAGGGACATACTACTCTTTCATGTTGCGGTTGCTCATCGCACAACCACAATCCCCTTTGGGTATTGCACAAGAAAATTGGTTATTTCGTTGCATATTGATTGGAGTATCATAATCACCAATTATCGTTTACTAGAATAGTTTTTTTCGACTTGTTCCCATTTAATTACATTCCAAATGTTTTGTAAATATTCAGGTCTGCGATTTTGACATTTAAGGTAGTATGCATGTTCTCGCACATCGATTCAAAGAATTCCTTTTTCTCAGAGCATGAGAGGATTGTCTTGATTTGCTGTATTTTTAATAATTAGTTCATCGCGATCTTTCACGAGCCATGTCCATCAGCTTCAAAATACTGCAGTAGCACTAGCAAGAAATTTTTCTTTGAAAGCTTCTACACTTCAAAACGAAGTTTTGATTACTTTTTCAAACTCTGCTGACATTGGTCTACCTCATGGAGCAAGGATATTCCAAAAATGTGCATGATTCCAGTGTCATCATCAATGATTTCTTACAGCTCATTTAATTTCAGAAGGGAGGATGTCGATTGATTGGAGTAACTCCTCTATAGATTTATCTTCCCGATCAGTTCATGTAACAGCACCATTGAGTTTATCAATATAGGTTTGATGGTGTTTCGTGTGATGTATTTCCATCGTTTGTGCATCTATGTATGGTTCAAGTGCATCATATGCATAAGTGAGTTGTGGTAGTGTAAACGTCATGTTTCATATAGCTAAAAGGTAAAGAAGGAAGTGGTTTTATTGTACTCATGCAAGAATTTCATATCAATCCTCAGTAATGAGAATAGTATACTCCCATTGTGCTCATAGATCTCATTGGGCAGTATATAAATTTCGGCTATTTATTTTCGGTTTTTCAATATATGATGTTGATCCCATAGCTGTGATAGGCTCCAATGCGATAACCATTCATGGTTTCAAGATTATATTACGACCGTCAGGGTGTCCTCGATTGTGGATATATGGAGGTTCCCGCAATGCAGTTCATACTCCATGTCCAGTTAGATTTTTGATGATAGTGCATCAATGAGATTTTACATATTGTTCGACAGCATATCAGAAGTCATAGATTGCTCTTCCTGGTCAGATGAACTGTAATCAATTGTCCAATGCTCCTTTGGTAGCTGCAATCAATTTTCTTGCTTCTTGATTTTTTTTGTCTCCACCTACTATTACTGAAACTGCAGAGTCAGCAATCATTCATTTGTATGTGACTCATGCATCTATCTTCAATAGGTCTCATTCCTTGAGCACATATGTATCTGGGATTCCATGGACTACACAGTCATCTATTGATAAACAAAGGTTATGTTTATATCCATGATGTCCGATGAATGTTCATTTTACGTTATGCTTTTTGAGAAACGTAGCAGCAGCTTTTTCGAGATCCAGCAATACTACTCATGGTTCTACCATGTCTTTGAGCATCACAAGCATTTCAGTCAACAATCTTCATGCTTCACGAATATGATTGATTTGCTCTTTTGTCTTGATAATAATCTTTCAACTAGCCATATTTTCCAAAAATTTCCATAAAACAGCCTACCCCATATCTATCAAAACCCAGTATAAAAGCAAGCTTTTCTCAATCTCTCCAAAAAAGCCCATAAAATTTGACAAAATAGAAAAAATGTGTTATAATATATACGTATTTATCCTTAAATAAAAAACAGATGGCAAAAAGAATCGCAAGACATGTACACAAAGAAACTCCAAACAAAGATCGTATGGCATTGGTTATACTATTCGGAGTGTTTGTGTTCACAGTATTGATGGATCTAGCGGCACACGCCGACAGAGCTCTACAAGCTATGGCATAAAGAGGATTCATACATAAACTAAATCTCAGTCGTAGGATTGAGATTTTTTTTATTTTTCGATTACTTGGCTACTTATCGGTTGCATTGACATTTGCATTTTTTATAATGGAGGTCTAAAACACAATCAATGAAAAAAACAATAGTTTTCTGTGCTATTTTGGCTGTAATACAAGCTGAGGCACAAAAAGTCCCTCTACAATATGGTGGAGAGATTGAAATAATGGCGATTACCGGCGCAAAAGTCCTTTTTGGAGGGTCCTTTGCTGGTAGTTACTCTCTTCCCAAAAAAGGAGTATCTGACTCCTATGCAGGGGGTACTGAGGCTTTTATTGGCCCTAATATTTCAGGAGATATTATCCTTCTTTTCGGAGGTGGGTTAGAGTACAACTTTAAATATGCTCGTGAAAGACCTTACGGGCTGATTCGGGTAGTACTACCTAATGTCTCTCTCTACGGGCAGTATCGCCTGTCACAAAAAAATGGATACCAAAGTGACTTTGCTCTGGGGGGTACATTCCATCCTGGTGCTGGAATTTTCGGAATAGGAGTTCGCTATTGTGCAGATTATGATAGCAAAAGTCTTGATCTAAAGTTAAGCTTCCGATTTGTCGGAGCTAACACAAACCAGCGTATCACCAAATCCTTTTGTGGAGGAAGGTAATCCCATATCTCTACTCATCATCATCTTCATAATCAGGGCCGGCTTCCGTGTCCTGATTTTTTTTATATGTACTTTCTTCGAGTTCTTTAATTTGGTCTCTGATACCTGCTGCTCTTTCAAATTCTCGTTTAGCAATTGCTTCATCAAGTTGAGCTTTGAGGTCAATCATGATAATTTCCTTTTCTCTCTTAGTAAGTCTCTTGAGTCTTTTTACTTTTCCACGTGTGAGAAGTTGGAAGTTCTGTCATAGGTCTTCATCAGTTTTTACGACATCAAGACTCTTTATGTTTGAAATTGCTACCGAAGGAGTGATTCCATTTCTTTGATTGAAATCCATTTGTACTGATCTTCTGCGATATGTTTCCCATAGGGCTTTCACCATTGATTCAGTCCACTGGTCGGCATAGAGAATTACCTCACTGTCTGGGTTTCTGGCAGCACGTCAAATGATTTGAATTAGCGATGTGGTAGAACGAAGGAATCATTCTTTGTCTGCATCCAATATTGTTATCAATGAAACTTCAGGGAGGTCTATCCCCTCTCTCAAGAGATTGATTCAGACCAATACATCTATTACGCCCGAACGGAGCTTATTGATAATTTCCCAGCGGTCGATAGTGGATACTTCACTATGAAGATAATAGGTTTTGTATCACTTGCCGAGCAAAAATGATGAAATTTCTTCAGCAGACTTTTTTGTGAGTGTCAGAATAAGAACTTTTCATTTTTTTGCAATATGCTCATCTAGCTTACTGTACAAGTGATCAAGAAATGCTGGCAATGGTTTTGCTTTTTGTATACGTCATACCTGTAAATAATCTGCTAGATTTGCTAAGTGCATTAATAATTTTTAAGATTTCAACTATCTGTTCATGATAGATTCTTTTTCAGTGAGATTGCATCTCACGAGATCACTTGTGCTAAGGATTGTCAAGTATTGATTATGCTCCCTGATAGTCATACATGATCTATTACCTTTCTTGCTACGAGTAAGTTTGAGGTTGCCGTTGCATCTATGGTAGCTTCTACCCCAGTCAGCACCTGATCTGCTGCATAATACACTATTCAAAATATAGTACATATGACTATCCGTGATCCTATTGATTTCTGCATGATTAGATTTCATATAAATTACATGTCCATTCTTAATTTTGCTATATCCAACTTTATTTTTGTGATTTTCTGTTTTACTTCATCAAGTTTTGCTTGTTTCTCTTCTATGATCTTAGGAGATGCATTCGATGCAAATGAAGCATTGCTAAGCATAGTTCTGAGTCATTGCATAAAGTTTTCTTCCTCCACGAGTTGTTTCTCCAATTGTGCAAGCAAGTCTTTTTTGTTCACTTCTCTATGTGCTTTTAGACCTATCTTCATGTCAACTACCATTTGTGTTACATAATCCTCTGGGATGTCATTGTCATCTCTATGATAGATTATGCTCTCTGCTTGTACTAAATCCTTCACAAGATGCTCATAATCCTTCACGAAATTATTGAAACTCACATTTGATTGGATTGCGATATGTGCCTTTTCGTGAGGTCTAACTTTCTGTTCAGCACGAAGATTTCTCCATCCAGTAATCATATCCATCAAAATCGCAATTTTATAATCCTTAGGGATATTTTGCATTGCTACTGGCCAGTCACTTACAACCAGATTCCCTTCAAAACCTATCAAGTGCCAAATCTTTTCAGTCACAAATGGCATAAACGGATGCAATAATTGCAACTGTACTCAAAGAGCGTACAACAATACCTTGTCAGTATAAGCGGACTTTTCACGCTTAGCTATCTCAATATACCAATCACAGAAATCTCCATATATGCATTGTACTACCTGATGTCAGTATTCTCAGAGTTGGAATTGTCAAAACGCCCTTTCCGACTCTCCAACTACGTATGATATTTTTTGTAGTATCCACTGATCAAAGTGATTTAGCTTATCAATATTTAGCATGATATCATCTGATAGGCTAGTAATATCCAATGATATATCACCTATCCCCTCTTCTCAAAATACTTTCATGGTGATGAATCTAGCTGCATTCCATAATTTATTTGCGAATCTGAAATAATACTCTGTTTTGGTTTCAGAAAAGTTTACCTCATTACCAGGAGTAGATCCAATCACAAGTGAACATCTCAGTGCGTCTGCTCAGTATTTTTCTATAACAGTGATGGGATCTATTATGTTCCCTAAAGATTTTGACATTTTTCTTCCCTTTTCATCTCTTACGAGTCAGTGAAAGTATACGTTTTTGAATGGCATGCTGTCCATATTTACAGCTCCCATCATCATCATCCTCGCTACCCAAGGGAACAATATATCATATCATGTTTCTAGCAGGTCATTTGGATAGTATTTATCAAGATCTTCTGTTTTATCAGGCCATCATAGCGTTGAGAAAGGCCACAATCCAGATGAAAATCGAGTATCAAGCACGTCTTCTTCCTGTTTTAATCCCACATCTTCTCCTCATGCCAATAGATCAATTGCAAAGTGGTATTGATCACGACTTTTTTCTATCAGGTGACTCTTCTCAAGAAGATCTACAAATACTGCAAAGTCGTTGTTTGCTGTGTTGAATAGTGCTTTGATTTCTTCTACTTCAGACAATAATCCTGTATCATTTGCAAATTTTATACTGTAGACATCACAATAGGCGTCAACTACACGTCACACACGATCTACAATACTTTCCTTTGATAAAAGGTCTATGAGTTGTTCTAGTGAAAACGTCTGAGGTAAACGAGAATCTGCGATAAGATTAAAAATCATCAAACTCAACAATGTGTTTTTCTTTTCTTTCTTGTTTTTCACAGCATAATCTACGATGCTATCTTCATCAAATACGAATGACTTTCCACTTAATGATTTCCAAACAGGGATGCGATGTCATCGCCATAGTTGACGAGATATACATCGAGGTTGCACATTGTCTAATCGCTGATGAAATTCGTGATTGAATCTTTCAGGGTAAATCTGTACTTCACCTGAATCTACAGCTTCTAGTGTCTTTTTTGCAGGTTCAGTGACATCTACAAACCATTGTCTAGAAAGCAATGGTTGGATACGAGTTTTTGATCTATCACAAAATGGTACTTTGTGGATATGTTTCTCAATTTTCTCGACATTTCATATTTCCTCTAATTCAATTAATATCCCTTCATAGGCATCTTGTATGCTTCTTCATTCATAATTTGGTCATGCATGTTTCGTAAATATTCACTTTTTATCTATTGCAAAGACGTCCATAGGTAGATTGTTCCTCTGTGCTATTTCAAAGTCTATTGGATCATGAGTTGGGGTAATTTTCAACGCTCATGTGCCAAATGTCATATCTACAGCTGGATCTGTGATGACTGGTATTGCTCTATTGATGATAGGGATGAGTACTTTTTTCCCAACGAGTTTCTTGTATCTTTTGTCATGAGGGCTTACTGCAACTGCTACGTCTGCAAATATAGTTTCGGGACGAGTTGTAGCTATAGTAATTGAATCTCATTTCCCTTCAAGAAAATATTTGAGATAATATAGTTTCCCCTCTTCCTCATTGTATACTACTTCCACATCTGACACCACACTTTGTGTACCTACTGACCAGTTTACTATACGTGTTCATTCATAAATTTTTCATTGGTTATAAAGATTAGAAAATGCCTTTCTAACTGCACGAGATAGTTTCTCAGAGAGGGTAAATTCTTCTCTAGTACAATCAAGAGAGGCTCACATACTTTTTGTTTGTCAGATTATCGTATTTCTCGATTTGATTGATCGATCCCAAACCTCACGAACAAAAGCGTCACGTCACATTTTTTCTCTATCTTTTCCCTCTTTACGAAGTTTGTCTTCTACTTTTACTTGCGTAGCAATTCCAGCATGATCTGTGGCTGGTAGCCACAATGCGTCTTTCCCCTGCATACGTTGATATCTAGTGATGGCATCTTGAATAGAGATCATCAACCCATGTCCAACATGTAATACTCATGTCACATTCGGTGGTGGAAGCGTCATCATAAACCTTTCTGGTGTATTATTTTCTCATTTTTTAATCTTCTTAGTGGCTTTTTTGGTGTCCCCTTTTTGAAGCTCGCTTTGAGGTTGGAAACATTGTTCTTTTTCCCACAGTTTATATATTTCTTTTTCAATAGCTACGTCGTACTTTTTTGGAAATTCTTGCTTCATGTGTAACAAGGCAGATTAGTGTATAAAACCATACTGTAGTACTGATATTGCCCATATTTGCAAGTTAAAAACCAGCTTAAACTGGGAATCTATTTTTTGACAAAATAGAAATTGCCAGTATACTAGAAATGTTCTACTTTGTAACTTTCCAACGATGGCTCAATATGTATTTGCAGAATTACATCACGCAGTAAATCAGATCAATGAATCAGGTAAGAAACTATTGTATGTAGCTGGAGCATCAGCTTCAGGGAAAACATACATTGCAGAGGAAATTGCAAAAAGTCTAGAATCAATGGGGAAAAAAGTCCTTACTATCTCATCAGACAATTATTATATGTCTGATACTGGTATCAAATCAGTGATATACTGAACTTATGACCATCCTGGTTTGATTGATTATACACTATTAGCACAAAATATTGAAGAATATATGACGAAAGGATCATTTCAACTGCCTACATACTCATTTGCGGAGAGTAGAAGAACGTGATTCAAACAAATTGACACACCTGCAGATGTGGTTATTGTCGAGGGATTATACACTATTTCCCAACTTCCAACAACATTTGACCCACTCAAGATTTACATCCATGCATCAGAAGAAGACCTGATTGTGAGAAGACTCTTGAGAGATCCAGCCAGAGTTTGAGAGCCATTGCACATGGTAGTAGCTGCACTCAACAATGTTTTCCCAATGTGGCATCTCTATGGTTCTACACAAGCTGAAGATTATGATATCAAGATTGTAAACGACTATGATCTGTTGGAAAAAGATGGCAAACAAATGTATCATGAACCATTAAATGGAACATCTCTTGATGGGAAAAAAGAGTACAACAATGAGAATATTATTGAGTATACATACAATGATTCAACGTCAGATTCGTTGGGCAAGCTTTTGATCACTGAGCACTATGAAAGCAATTACTTGAAATCTGTTTGAGTATCAAAGATTCAATCAACTGAATATGGGAAACCTGAAACGAGAAAGCATATATCAATGCGTATCTACAAACCTTGAGTACTAACACAAATTCACAATCTCATTCAAAATGCGTGACTCACATATGAATGACACACGACCTTTTCTCAAAAGACCTATATAGATGATGCTGATAAACTGTATATAGTCGAAGATAGGTGGAATTGAAGGTTTATAAGATATGAGGTATAAAAAGTAAGAGCAATCTTGATAGCTCTTTTTATATTTTATCTAAAAAGATCTTCGTAGCATCCACCACATGCCTGAACCTATCACCATGAAGTTGTACTCCCCCGAAATATCTTGTCACCACCACTATTCCATTTGCTACATTCTTTCTTTGTAGCTGAGTCAAAATGCATTGTCATGCTCACGATTCTCAGTCATCATTTTTTCATTCTATGATTGTTCATTCAGGGGTGATAATTCTGTAAGCATAGATGTTGTGTGTTGCTTTGAGAAAGTATTTATCTGATAGATACTTTTTTAACCAAAGTTTAATATCATCTTTTTGGCTAATTTTTCATCCTGAAACGGTATATTTAGATCACCTATCAACGATTACATTAGAAAATCATTTGTGCTCAAATGAGAAATAGAATGGGTCTAATCAAGGGAAAAGAGTTGATGAATACATGTATATGCTATAATTATTTAGCACACTCTCTCAAGAGATTGTTGTAAACACCTTGATACTTGAGGTGGAAGCTATATACTGTATGATATGCAATATCTCCATGTAAAAAATATTCACAAAACATTCACTACGAAACCACTTTTAGAAGGAGTTGATTTTATCATTTCAAAGTGACAAAAAGTCTGATTGGTAGCACAAAATTGAGCATGAAAATCGACATTGCTAAAGATTATAATGTGACAAATAGAGCCTACTGAATGAGAAGTACATATATACAAGAATATCCGTGTATGATTCTTGTCTCAAAATTTTATTGTTGATCCTGATACAAATGTTTTGGATGCATTGTTTCGTCACGATCATACTTTGTGACAACTGATCAGAAAATATGAACAGATGATGCTTGACCCATCCGCTGATAGCGATGATTTGCAGAAAATATTAAGCGAAATTGAAGATGCCAATGCCTGGGAGTATGAAGTGCAGGTGAAAACAATTATTTCAAAGTTGCAGCTCACTCATCTTCTTACTCAGAATGTTGGATCATTGTCATGATGAGAAGCGAAGCGTGTAGCACTTGCCAAGGCATTGCTGGATGAACCAGATTTTCTTGTTTTAGATGAGCCAACGAACCATCTTGATTTAGATATGATTGAATGGCTGGAAAGATATCTATCTCAGTCAAGTCTCACGCTACTGATGGTAACTCATGACAGATATTTCCTTGATGGAATATGTAGTGATATCATAGAATTAGCAAGAGGGAAGATATATCATTATCCTGGTAATTATGAGTTATATCTAGAAAAGAAGGCAGAGCGTGAGGAACTTGAGCAAAGAGCATTACACCATCTCAAACAAGTATGGAGAAAAGAACTAGCATGGGTTCGTAAAGCTCCTAGAGGAAGATGAACCAAGTCTGTAAGCAGAGAAAAGAAGTTTGACGTAATTGATGAATCGTATTTTGATACTAAGACCATACTGCAACAGTCTGCAAAAAAACTAACTCTTTCTGTAGAAAAGCGTAAATTGTGAGCAAAGATTATCAAGATTCATCATCTCAAAAAGAAATTTGGAGACAAGGTTATTCTTGAAGACTTTTCACATGATTTCAAAGAGTGAGAACGCATAGGTATCATATGAAAAAACTGAGTAGGAAAATCTACTTTTGTGCATATATTGACTTGAGATGAGCAACCTGATAGTGGGGATATAGCAGTAGGTGAAAAAGTAGTCATGGGGCATTATCAGCAAAAAGATATAGCGTTCAATACCGACAAGAAAGTCATTGATATAGTAAGAGATATTGCTCCAAGTATTCAAGTTGGGAAAACTAAGTTATCCGCTGCTCAGCTCCTTGAAAGATTTCTTTTCCCCCCACAGATGCAACAGCAGTCAGCATATATGCTGAGTTGATGAGAGAAAAGACGTCTTCATCTGCTTACAGTGTTGGTACAAAATCCTAACTTTCTCATTCTCGATGAGCCAACAAATGATTTAGATCTGGTGACATTAGCAATCTTGGAAGAGTTTCTATTGGAATATAGTTGATGTCTTTTGGTGATCTCACATGATAGATATTTTATGGATAAGATAGTAGACCATATATTTGCATTTACATGAGAGGGAAAGGTAGTTGATTTCCGAGGAAGTTATACTGACTACACTCACCACTCCAATCAATTATCTCTATGAATCAAAAAACAAGAAAAAATTGAGAAACAAAAGAGCAAAAATAACATAGAAATTGCAGGTCCTATGCTGAAAAAGAAACTCACATTCCAAGAGAAGCATGAATTTGAACAACTTTGAAAAGAGATTGCTATACTAGAAAAAAGGGTTGATGAAATTAATTTCATATTTCAGCACCAAACAGTTTGACTAGAGGACATGAAAAAGCTTTGAAAAGAGATGGATACGCTAGTAAACACTCTGGGAGAAAAAGAAACCAGATGGTTGGAACTCTGTGAAAGAGAGTAAGATTTAGCTGATTTCTAGCGCTGATTCTAAGAAGGCTGTGACTCCTGTAATATCCTTCTTTTGTGGATCATATCGGTATGATGCAATTCAAACTGACTGAGCACTAGCAACAGCTTCTGGATTATGTTCAAAGTATACAAGATCTAAAGCAGTGAGATTATATGTCTCTAGTAGTTTTTGAAAGTAGATTGGATCAGTTTTGTTGGGATTGTGAGCAAGAGAAAAAACTTCGTACGGAAGATCTATGAGGCCATATGAAAATCTCTCATCCTCATTAGCATTTGTGACTATAATTTTTCTATTTGGGAAGCTATCCAATGTGCTTTGTAGTTCAGAATGTATGTTGCCATCTACCACAAATGTATTTACTGCGTCTACCAGGATTGTTTTCATGTTTTGATAAAAAGATTTACTAAAGATATATTGCGAATATATACATATAGAAATTAAATGCAAAAGGTTTGCCTTGTCTCTCTAAATAGATAGATTTATCCACATGTCATTCTCCCTTTATATTCATATCCCATTTTGTCACAAAAAGTGTTGATATTGTAGCTTCGCAGTGATTCCTATAGAGAAGTTACAAGAACCTGCATGAATGGCAAAGCAGTATCAAGAAGCGCTTTTGGATAATTTTACGTATCGGGCAGAGTATCTAAAGTCACAATATAGCATAGTAGACAAACCAAAGCTATACACTTTGTACTTTGGTGGATGAACTCCTCTACTTTTTGGTGCTAAGTATCTTGTTGAAATCATTGATGATTTGAGGAAAGCATTTGATCTTACTGAGTTGCAAGAAATCTCGTTTGAAGCAAATCCATATCCATACGAAGATACAATACAAGCATTTATTGAGTTGCAAACGTATTGTGCAGAGATCCCTCGTGTCAGATTCTCTTTTGGTATTCAGTCGCTCCATGATGATACTTTGAAGATTGCCAGTAGACAAACCACATTTGAGTCTACAAAACAGTTTACTCAAGATATACTTACACACAAAAACACAAATACTATAGTAAACTATGATTTCATAGCATTTGGTGATAAGGAGCTTTGAGATGAACAAAAATCTTGGCTTGAGGAGATCATCAAAAGCAAATCTATAGATTCTTTTTCTCTCTATACCTTAGAGATCTTCCCCTGATCTAATCGATATCATAGTATAAAAGATTCACTGATCTCATATCAAGCCCCATGGGAGCATCGCATACCTTTTTCTACCAATGAAGATACTATTATGGATCAATTTAGCACCATAAAGAGCCTTTTTCTAGCGTGAGGGTATCAGAGATATGAAATATCAAATTATGCACTCTCAGGAAAGGAATCTCTGCACAATAATGTATATTGGGCTATGAAACCATACGTGTGAATTTGACTATGAGCACATGGGTGTTTGTATAATAATATGTGAAAATATCAAAGGATCCACTGCAATGTAGGCCGGAAAAAGTTTATTGAACAAAAGGGAAATTGATCCTATGCTTTTGTAGACATGGATGAAAAGGATGATATGATTGAAAGTTTTTTTCTATGATTGAGAACCTCTAACTGAGTGGATGATTACACAAAATTTATACCTATATTCAAGGATAATCATGATGAGCTTCTACAAAAGCTTGTTGATGAAGGTCTGATTATTGTACAGGACAAAATCCTCTATTTGACTGACAAAGGCATGGATATACACCATCAAGTTTGTTTGTACTTGATGAAAGAAATATAATTACTTGTGTTTTTTTACAAGATAGAAAGCAAAAAGTGCAAGCAACACTGCTCGTACCAGTAAACCTACACTCCCCCATACGCTCATAGACATGGTTTATAGCACAATTCAAAATAAAACTAGAATCACAAACATAAATGAATACACCCATCTTTTCGTAGAACACCTCTGTATTTCATAACTATTATTCTCAAATAGGACTTTTTTCTCACAGTGAGTAAAGTAGGTATTTTCTTTTAGAGGTTGTTGTATGATAGGCAATCCATTTTCAATATACCTGATTACTGATCATCCATCCCGGGTCGGGGCTATATGTAAATAGATATCAGATCAGCTGCCAGCCAATATAGTATATGGTCAATTATGCGATTCTATTGTTTCTTTCACTATTTGTATATCACTTTGACTGGGTGCTGCATCAAACATGAAGGTAACTCATCAGCTACTCAAATCAAATATATCACTAAAATACATCAATGTACTTGCAACACAAAGGAGTATAATCTTTACTATCAATATAGTGCGATAATTTTTGTATATCATGTTTTTATTCATCAGCATCTACAAAATCATCACTTCCCACGTCTCCTGTTTTCTTTTTTGCCATCTCCTTGTCAAACAAACCGAAATCCATTTCTGATACTAGCATATCAATCATTGTCGCTTTATCTAAAACACGATAAGCTCATTTTTTTACGTCAGCATTGCTATCTACACATGTGTATGTCCCCATAGTGTGTTTGCATTCTACTTTCATGATAAAGCTACCCTTGAATGCTACTTTGTCATTTGATAATTCTGATGTAAGGATAATTCATTCTCATGGTATATATGTATTTACTTTTTTTGCTCTGAAAAATGATGTATAGTATGCATTATAATCATCTCAAAGGAATTCCTCATAATCTATTTTTTTTCATCAGTATAGGGTTGCATTATATGAATTTATTTTTTCATACAAAGCTGCATAGTCCGGATTATCGGGATCTGCATTCATTGCTTCATCTAATTCTACTTCTGAATAAGATGCAAGCTGTCCACCGGCAAGTTTTAGTTGTATATAAAACATGAACATAGCAGCTTTATTTTCATCTACATATCACGTCCACTGTACTTCAACATCGTTTAATAATGTCGCAAGAGATGTAGTCTGTCCATTTACTTTTACTGTTTTTTGCTCTAGGTGACAGACGCTTGTAGTACATCAAGGCATTGTGATATTTATGTTGTGAACCATTTGTAAATATTTTTCTGCCAATAATCCATATGTAATAGGCGTATAAGGCGCAAATGTATCTCACTTTTTCAAGAGTCCGTATCATACTAAAGTTTCTAGCTTTTGTCTATATGCTACTGTTTGATCGCGAAGATCTTTGAATCATACATTTGCTGACTTCTTGAATAGATTTGGAAGTGTAGTTTCCCCTTTTCACAGTACAATTTCTTTTGTTATAGTAGTAAGCGCACTTTGTAGGAATGCCTCTTTTCTGGCACGAGGTCATTTTATCATTATATCTACACGATATGGTATTCCATACACTGATGTGATAATAGTTCCTATTTGACATGTAAATTGTTGTAGTGGTTTATTATTTTCATCAACTTTTGCTGAATCAAACATGCTAGAAGAGGCATTATCCTGACACACTATAAATGCATCATATCATTGAAGTTTGCCAAGAGATTTCATGTTTTTTGCAGTATCTTTATACTCTGTTTCAAAGATTTTCTTGATATTTGTTGCTTTGGTGGTTTTGTTGAGCATTATATTGATCTGGTCATTTAAATTGCCAAAGTACTTACTAACATCAAGAATAGAATCTCACCAGTCAGGGTCTTGTACTACCGTACTCCCTGCCCAGTCTTGTGGTTTTAGAAAAGTAATCTTTGGATCAATTATTTTACCATCAAATGCAGGGATAGATCATTTGTCATTGAAGGTTATGTTTTTTAGTACTAATTCAAGTTCTTTTTTTGCTTCCTCTAGTTTTTTTTCCGAAGCTCAATCTACTTCCAAATATAGCAATACTATAGAATCTTTTTGTAGCTGTCAAAGATAGACATGTGTGCCTCATCCCTCTCCACCAGTCTCATCAAAACTATATACCATTTTGAAGAACTTTTTGCCTCCAATTGTGGTTGGAATTAGCTTGATATAGCGCTTATTGTAATATCATATTTGTTCAAGATAGTAGAGAAACTTCTTTTCTGTTTCTAATTCAGGTGTTTTTTGAATAGATGCCAAAAAATTAGATACCTGTATTTCTTTTTGTTGTTTCGGTCTTTGGAGAAATGATACCCCGTCAACAATATTTTGTATTTCATATCAGGTTGGTACTTTGTAGGTAATCCATGAATATGATAGTATTTGTTGTTTATTGATATTGTCCAACATATTTGCATACGCTCCCAAGTCGACTGAAAACATTGCTTTTGCAGGCATTTCATCTTGGTATGTGTCTATAAATTTTTTTGCTTCACTCATTAAAAGTGCATATCACAAAGATTCTCATTGCGTAGATATTCAGAAAGTGTTTAATCAAATTTGTTTTCATGCAGTTGAAAGCATAGGTCATCCACTGTTTCATGGTGCAATTGTAGTATCGGTTTTGATATATGTAGCATCATTGTATTCTAGGGTTCCAGCTATTGAACCATTGGTAGTTGTCAGCGTGTCTCATCATATGCCAGGATATCATACTGCTTGTACCTTATCCGAATCTTTGGGCACATAAGAGAAATCAATTTCAAGCACTGGAAGAGTTGCAAAGTCTACCTTGTTTCAATTTATATCCTCACTATTCAATTGCAATAAGGCAATATCTAAATCACTATCTCTTGCAATCACATTAGCTGTATAGATACACTCTGGCGCTCTCCCTTGTGTAGTAGTAACACAAATAAGATATCACAATGCATCCTCTTCGTCTGTATTTTGCGCAACATGGTTGTTGGTCAATAGCAATCCTTCTTTTGAAATTATTGATGCTGATCAGTTCCAGAGTTGCTGCACATATTTACCTTGCAATGCATCATACGTACGAACTTGTACTACAGGAGAGATCAGTGTTGATGCATGTGCGAATCATCACAATAGGATTGAACTTAGAATTACTCATAGAACTTTTTTCATATGCAAACGTATAATATAAAAAGGATCAAAAATGTAATAATTATTTCTCTAGCCTATGCAACATAATAAATACATATCATCTGATTTCATTTACCAAAGGTGTATCAATCTTTTTCATAATTCCATCTTTTTGTAATGCTTGTAAGTGTTTTTTATACCATCAGTCTGATGATAGATCACCATTGTGCGTCTCTCAATACAGTAATCTTGATAGCACGGTCCCAAATTCTGCCCTAGTAACTGGCTTATGAGGATTGAAGTATTCAATAATTGCTTTTTTGTCGTTTTTCCATCACATAATATGAAGACTACATGCTTGCTCAATATATCTCCTCTCTTCAGTGTCCATCTTATATGCATCCTTGAAGTTATTTACATCACAGATGGGGTCAATTTTCATGTCCTTTTCAAGTGTGTTGATGGCAAAGTTTACCATCATCTTTGCTAATTCAGATCTAAGTAAGGGTTTGTCTAATCTTGCTTTTTCCCATGTAGGCATTGTGGTAATTCATTTACTCTTTGCTCGTTCATAGGCTGCTATCATTTCTGCATCTATCATCCCAGTAAATATTGGGGCTGATGGCTGTGGCAATACTACTCCAGAATCTACGATGATTTTATCTCCTGTTCATACTGGGAGTATAGGTCAGATAGTGGCTGGTGGCAAGACAGGAATTTCTACATTGTTTGTTCATCAACCTCATCATTGATTTACTGGAGGCACTATAATTACTCATGTGTTTTGAGATCAAGTATTGTTCATTCATGTATTTGTAGTTCCTGAAAATTGTGGAAAGTATGAAATTATACTTCCTGATAAAGTTTCTCATGATCATAAAATCACTAGTCATATGTTTGTATTTGATGCTTCAATAGTAGTAGGTTGGAGAATAGGAAGAATTATAGAGAATGCAAGAAGTGTTCTATATAGGATATGGCTTCTCATGTAAGAATTATTGGGGTGGTAAAACCTTAATATTAAGCTCATCTAGTTGATCATTTCAAAGATAACTTGGTGCTCACATCATCACATCCTCAGCTCTACCAGATTTAGGGAACGCATAGATTTCACGAATATTATCTTCATCTTTGAGAATCATTAATAATCTATCAAATCAGAATGCGAATCATCCATGTGGTGGCGCTCCATATTGGAATGCCTCATACATTGCTCCAAACTTCGCTTTTACTTCTGCTTCTCATTTTCCTACCTTTTCAAATGCTTTGATCAATACATCTGCATCGTGATTACGAATTGATCATGATAATATTTCATATCCATTACATACCATGTCGTATTGTTCTGATATTAGATTAAGCGGATCTTGAGAGTCCAACGCTTGCACTCATCAAGTAATATGAGAAAAGGGATTATGGGCGAAATCTAGCTTTCATTCATCATTCATCTCATAAAATGGGAAATTTGTTATCCATACAAAAGCTAAGTGATCCTTATTTGCTAGATTGTATTTGTCACGAAGGAATAATCTTAGAATATTGAGCACCTTCCCAGCTACAGCATGACTGCCAACCGCAAAAAACACAATATCTCATTGTTTTACTCATACCTTATCGGCTAATTCATTTGCGACTACTTCATCAAAAAATTTAGCGATACTTCCTTTGAGCCCTTCTGCATCCCAGACAAGATACGGTAATCAACTAGCTCATCCACGCTTGGCTACCTCTGTAATTTCATCAAATTCTTTTCTCGTCATTGTCTGTCATGACAAGCATAATGCCTTTACTTTTCCACCTGCTAATATTGCTTCATTGAAAACGCCAAAACTACTTTTTGCAACAACATCTGACACATCAGTAAACGCCATATCAAAACGTAAATCTGGCTTATCTGAACCATATTTTTCGATAGCTTCGTTGTACGAAAGACGCTTGAAATCTACAGTAATTGTCTTGTGAGGTACAAGTGCTGGAATAAGTGCATGTATATATCACTCAGCAATCTTAAAGACATCCTCTTGCTCTACAAACGACATTTCACAGTCTATTTGGTAAAATTCACAGCTGTGTCTATCTGCTCTTGGGTCTTCATCACGAAAACATGGTGCTATCTGAAAATATTTATCAACTCATCACATCATAAGTAGTTGTTTATATTGTTGTGGTGCTTGTGGCAAGGCATAAAACTTTCCAGGATTTACGCGAGATGGTATGATATAATCTCTTGCTCATTCTGGT
Source organism: Candidatus Absconditabacterales bacterium (assembly GCA_039809345.1). Taxonomy (GTDB): domain Bacteria; phylum Patescibacteriota; class Gracilibacteria; order Absconditabacterales; family Absconditicoccaceae; genus JBDHUW01. The sequence continues at coordinate 88,286 of JBDHUW010000003.1, forward strand.
GAAGATACTGTGAAAAGTGGTGTTTGCACTTCCAGAAATCCATTGTCACTAAACCAGTTGCGAGTAAACTGATTCATTTGTGCACGGAATGTGATATTTTCTAATATCTTTCTTCTACGAAGATCAAGGTATCTATGCTTATATCTTATTTCTTCACTTGTTTTCGGATCAGCAACAATCTGGAAAGGTAATTCTTTTGCTTTTGTGAGTACCTCAATATATGTAGGGACTACCTCTATTTCTCATGTTGCCATAGCGGAATTAATCATATTGTCTGGACGCCCTTGCACTATACCAATGACTTTTACGACGTACTCATTCTTGAGATTTCATGCAATATCAGCTAATTCGGGTGATACATTGATTTGTGTAATACCATATCTATCACGCAAAGTAAAAAACGTCATTCATCCTAATTTTCTTACAGTATCTACCCAACCAGCAAGTGTCACTGTTTGTCATATATATGTTTTTGTAAGTTCTCAACAGGTATGTGTGCGATGCATGGTAGTAATTGTTGGTAATAAATTAAGTATTATTTATTAAGTACATTGTTAATCATAATTGCCATCTCTCATCTAGACACATTATATTTTCATTCTATAATATAGGGGTTGCGTCCTCCGCCAGCAAACAGATTATTTCTATATCAAAGTATAAAGTAATTTTTATACCATAAACTATCATTTGATTCATATACACTTCAATTTGTTATCCTCGTTAAAATCGTTACAGCTTGTCATAAAGTTAATGGCTGTTTAGGATAAAATTTTCACTGTGATCATTTCATTATACCTAAATCACACACTGTATAAACATAAGATTTCAGTGATGGATCTATGTTTTCACTAGAAAAGTGACATTCTTTTTTATCTAATCAGCCAAGTTCATTATTTGGATAATTATATGCAGATCGAGTTTTGACAACAAATTTTGCAGCCTGTTCTCTTGTAATAAATCACTCCGGCTTAAAGTCTATATTGTTATCATATCTTGTAGCTCATATTTTATATAAGTTCGCAATATATTCATTCATTACTAGTGGAGGTATTCATGCAAATCAAATATATGTTGATTCATTACTAGTACCGTTTACTGTATCTATAACTGACACAACTGATCATACAGTTTTAATATCATTTTCAAAAGTAGCATCTATAATTTCATAACGAAGTGTCTTTATATGTGGTTCTCCGTTATTTCATCTTCATTCGTGTCACAATGATAAAGTGTATGCATCTAAAAATGTTTTTTTATTCATATCGTAATCACTTACTTTAAGAGCAAGAAAATATGGCACAACATTGTTGTTTTCAACTTGATATATATAATTTAGTCATATACAGGTGTCAGAAATTCTTGTATACTCGTCAGGACTATTTGGTAAATTTGGTTCTATGTAGAGGTTTGTAACACGTTTAAAATCATCTTTGACAACTTCTGCACAGACAACTACTGTATAATCAGAATTATCTGCATAAATAAATCATCAAAACGTACTTAGGATTATGACTCATGCGATAGAAAGAACTATTTTGCTCATATAATTACTATTATTTTGATAAAATTTCCTCAGCTACTAAATCCAACTCCTCTTTCTCTTTAAGCTCTCACATTTGAGATACAAGATATCAAGGATATGTATCAAATCGTTGTGTTTGATATGGAGTTTTCTCTCATGTCATGTTCATTGGATAGAGCTTTACATGAGTATGATTCACTCACTCTCATTCTATAATTCGTCATACTCTTTGTACTCACAATCACTTTTTCAATAATTCTACTACCTTCTTGACGGCAAGCATGTATCTGCTATAGACATCATCAGGCATCAGTGATATGTCACTATCATACCATTGTTTTGGTATCACAAGCGTTTGTCACTTGCAGTTTGGAAATACGTCTAAAATGGCGAGAAATTCATCATTTTCTCGTATCTTGGTGCTCGGCATTTCTCAAGCAACTATCTTTTCAAAAATTGAAGGTTCACGCATGATTGAGAGTATATTAATCCAAAAGTGTTTTTGATAATTCACAGGCTGATTTAAATGAGTTCTTGTCCATTTCCCAGATTGTTTCGTTAGATGGACAAAGTGAAGATGCGATATCCATAGCTTCTTTGCCAGTTATAGTATTTACCATGCCTTGTTTTGACAAATCCATGATAATTTGATCATACTTCGACAATAGGACTTGATTAGACATATTATAGATTGATATAAACTACTTCTTCCCCTGACTCATCGCTTTCATCATCTTCCTTCTCCCCCATCCAGAAAGATTCACTTGCACAAAATCACTTCATCCACTTGGAAGTCTGACAAATCTTTGTCCATCTGGATCTACACGCATACGAGTCTCCCAACATATTTTTCTTCCTCTGAGAAACCAGTGATATGTATTACCCTTGGGATTCATTTGTGCTCCAATAAACCCATACTCTTTTGCTTCTTCAAGATTAGTTTTTCTTTTAGGGTACTCCCATTTCTTTTGTCCTTTTGTGCGCGATGCCTGCTTTGCTAGCTGAGCTTTTTTCGCTGCAATACCTTGTTTGTTTGTTCTTGCCATTGTCTCTACTTTTATAATAACAATAAATGTACATTATGATATAGTGAAAAAATGTGTTGTTTCAATGGGAAATATCAGTATCTATAGATCATGATTTATTTCTATTTTTGATGAAATGAAAGATATATTGATTGCTGGTATAGCATGATCAGGGAAATGAACACAAGCTAGAGCACTTGAAAAAAGATTGGGTGATAACATGCAATATTTCGAACCATGAAGCATCCTACGTGCATTTACCTCAAATGATAATATTGTATGAGATTATGCTAAAATGTTTACTAGTGCTGGTAAGCTATTGCCAGATGCATTTATGAAAAGCGTATTGGGACTTGTTTTTGCTTCTCTCCATGAAGGGAACAGATTATTGATTGATGGCTTTCCTAGACTATATGCACAAAAAAAGATGTTTGACGATGTGATGCAAGAAAATGGCAGAGATTTTATTATATTCCATTTAGACTTGGCAGAAGAAGTTGCCCAAGATAGATTGCTTCACAGAAAAATATGTTCTGCTTGTGGAACTACTTATAGCACCACATTAGATCCTGGCATCGAGGTGTGTAAAGAAGACGGCACAGCACTTTCAACTCGCGTGGATGACCAGTCAATAGATGTAATCCAAGAAAGATTTTCACTTTATCGCAATGAAACTAAGCCAATATTGTCAGAGTATGACCTAGCTGGTAAGGTAGTGCACATAGATGGGACGAAAAGTATAGATGAGATTACAAATATTATAATGGAGCATATTTAACTTAGGAGCATATTTAACTTATATTTTTTTGATACAGGATGTCTCATTTACAGAATTTGATTCAATTGACTAAACTGAGTAATGACTTTTCTTTGGTACAGAGAGCAATCTATAAACCTTGAACCGAGAGGATGGAAAATGATTGAGAACACTCATATCAAGTTGCTTTTCTTGCATGGCAGCTCAATGACATGCTTTCTTTGGGACTTGATAATGCTCTTTTACTCAAGTATGCAATAGCCCATGACATCGTAGAAGTATATGCATGAGATACCGATGCGATGTGAACGGTGTGAGATGCTTCAACTAAAACACAAAGAGAACATGATGCATTGATAAGACTCCAAACTGAGTATGCATCATTCACGACGTTTGTCGATGTCTTATTGCATTATGAACATCGTCAAGATGAAGAAGCACGTTTCGTCTATGCATTGGATAAAGTTATACCAATGATTAATATCTATTTGAGCGGTTGAAGAGACTGGAAAGAGAAGAAAAAAAGTCTAGCTGAGGTAAAAGCATACAAGGATTCTAAGGTGGCAACTCACCCAGCTATTCAAAAATTATATAATGAATTTGTGGCTATACTAGAAAATGACTATGAAACATATTTTAACTGTTAGTGCTATTGTGCTTCTGCGAAATATAAACACTTGAGAACCAACACTATTTCACTATATCCGCTATACAGAATCCATTTTATAATGTATCAATACAACATGTCATTCCCTTTAGAAACAATTGTCGCATGGGCGAAACGCAAATGATTTGTCTATCCAGGTTCTCAAATATATGGCTGATTAGCTAATGCATGGGATTACGGACCATATGGGTCTCAGCTTAAAAAAAACATTGCTGACGCATGGTGGCAATTTTTCGTGACAGAGCGTGAAGATATGATAGGTATGGATACTGCTATCCTCGCCCACCCTCGTACGTGGGATGCTTCAGGGCATACAGAGAACTTCGGTGATTTTTTGATTGATGACAAGAAAACATGACAAAGATTTAGGCCTGATAAATTGATTGAGGATCAGATTGCTAAACATGTGAAAAAAACATCAGAAGATGCTGTATTGGCCGAATTAAAATCTTCAATATGAGTAGATAATCTGATTCCAGAAGCTTGGTGAGCAGAATGAATGAAAAAGTATTTTGACCACTATAAACTTAGAAATCCAGACTCATGAGCAGAAGCAGAACGAACTGATATCAGAAAATTTAACCTGATGCTCTACACATACCTTGGCCCAATCCATGATGAAGCCAATAAAACATGGATGAGACCTGAGACATGTCAATCGCTCTTCACAAACTTCAAAAACATATGTGATACTACCAGAATGCGTGTGCCTTTTGGTATGGCTCAAATTGGTAAGGCATTTAGAAATGAAATTACTCCAGGTCAGTTTCTTTATAGAACTCGTGAGTTTGAACAAATGGAGATAGAATACTTTCTTCCTACTGAATGAAAAACTGTGGAAGAAAACATGGCAATATCAAAACCATTTTTCGATGCTTGGAAGGAGTCTTCAATGAGATTTTGGAAAGAAATTATTCAACTAAAGGATGAAAATCTAAGATTTAGAGAACATGAAGCTGACGAACTTTCTCACTACTCTAAAGGTACATTCGATGTAGAATACAACTACCCATGGTGATGGGGGGAACTACAAGGTATAGCAAACCGTGGAGATTGGGATCTCTCTCGTCATCAAGAATACTCACAACACGATATGCAATACAAGGATCCCAAAACAGGAGCTAGATACATACCATGGGTGATCGAGCCTTCTTTCGGATTGTCTCGTACTGTGATGGCAGTGATGATGGATTGTTACGATGAAGAGACACTTGAAAATGGAGATGTCCGTACTGTAGTTAGATTCCCTTTTGCTCTGGCTCCGATCAAGGTTGCAATATTGCCGTTGATAGAAAAAGATGATATGATGGTGACAAAATGAAGAGAGATATTCAAAACATTATCTAGATACTTTAAATGTGATTTTGATGCTAGTTGAAACATCGGTAAAAGGTATCGTAGGCAAGATGAAATAGGCACTCCTTACTGTATTACTATTGATCATGAAACTTTGGATTCTACTTCAGAAAATTACAAAACCGTCACTATAAGAGATAGAGATAGTATGAAACAAGAAAGAATTGCGATAGATTCACTTCTAGATTATTTACAAAAATAAATTCAATTTTATGAAAAAAAATATATTAATCTCATCCCTACTGTGTATAGCAGTTATCAGTATATTGTTTTCTAATCAAGCTTATGCAGAAAGACTGTCTACAGTGTGACAAGCGCAAAGCACACTAAAAGTAGTGACCGTAAACAAGGTTTCTTATAGTCTAAATACTTGCGACAATAAAGATATCAGTGCGCTAAGAGTAAAAGTGTGAATGTCGGTGAGAAATGCTGATATCAAAACCAAAAGAAGAGCTTTTCTACAACTTAGATTGCTGCAGGCCTCTCGATATAGAGAGTGTAGTGCAATCACTCAAAATACTCAACAAGTAGGTTCTACTCAATGATTTGCAATTATTACAAATCCCTGATTTATTGCATCTTTATCAGAAGCTGACAAAGCAGTAGCCGAGGAAAGAAGTAGAAAATATCTCGATATATCTGAAAAAGTAGTAAATGATATGATTTGAAGAAGAATATTGAATGTAGAAGACAAAAAAATGCTGTCTGGAAAGATTCGTATCAACTATGTATTAGATTGTAAAAAAATTGATGGATTAACCTCTGTAAAGCAGTGGTATGATGAGAATAACATATTAGCAAAAAGCGAACTACTGTATATCAATCTAAATGTAAGCATATGCAATGAAAAAAACTTTAATGCTCTTTTTGAAAAATCCTATAGACATGTTTATATACATGAACTAGGACATTATGTCTATTTCATGAAGGATCTAAATACCCAAAATTTTGAACAAATATGCCGGTATTGAACTACAAAAAACGAGCTATGTCAATCAAATGAAGCTTTCTTTTCCGTATATAGTGCAGGGGAACCACAAGAAGACTATGCAGAAGCATTCGCTTTCTGGTACCAGTGAAAAGATTCAGAAACTACCAAAGGTGATAATATACAGTATTTAGGAATACTCAATCAAAAGAAACAGCATTTTAGCTCACTTTTTGCTAAGTAGAATGCCAAAAAACGGTCTCATCACTGACACCGTTTTTTATATTAGTTTATTATTTACTCATAATTGCATCGATAATCTCAGGTTCTATCTTTTCATAGATATACTTTTCAATTGGTCTTGCTCCAAACTGAGGGTCATATATTTCATCTACAATTTCTTGTATCTTTTTCTTTGTAAACTTAGGTAATTTACCTTCATATCAAGCTTTCCAGTTCGCAAGAAAGGCATCAAGTTGCATTTGTAGAATCGCTTGTATATGCTCTTTTTCTAATGGTCTGAAGACTATAGTATAGTCAATTCTGTTTAGCAACTCTGGTTTCATCCAATCTTTGAGACGTTCTAGAACCTTTGCTTTTTGTAGATCAAACTCCTTTTTTGCAATTTCCGACTCTGTTCAAGCCATGTGAAATCAAATACTACCAGATTTTTTTGAAAAGACTTCTGATCAGATATTTGATGTCATTATAATTACCGTAGATTTGAAATCAATCATGCGTCATTTGTTATCTTTCAGGTGTCATTCATCTAAGATTTGTAACATGATGTTCAATACATCAGGAGACGCCTTCTCAATTTCATCAAAGAGGATTACTGAATACGGCTTTCTACGAACTTGTTCAGTCAAATTACCTCACTCATCATACCCCACATATCAAGCAGGAGATCAAACAAGCTTAGATACAGAATGTTTTTCCATAAATTCAGACATGTCCACTCTAATTAGCGCTTTCTCACTACCAAAGTATTCTTTTGCCAGAAGTTTTGCTAAATATGTCTTCCCTACTCATGATGGTCCCATAAAGATAAATGAAGCAATTGGTTTATTCTTTTGGATTACAGATAATCTATTGCGTTTCATTGCATGCACAACTGCATTCACAGCATCATCTTGTCACAGCACCTGTCATTTAAGTCATCATTCTAGGCGACGAAGTTTTTCTACCTCAGATGAGGTCACTTGGTCAGAAGGTACTCAAATTTTTTCCGCTAATACTATACCAATATCCTCTTTCGTGATAGTAGGTCTCAAATGATCAGGAAGAGTGTTTTCAAGTCTCATGTGTTTCATTTGAGCCTTGATTGCTTCTTCTTGTTGTTTATGATTTGCTGCTGCAAAATAATCTTGTTTTTCGATTGCTTCCTCTATCTTTTTTGCAAGTGTTGTAAGAGAATTTTCTAATTGTACATACTCATCATTCATCTCCATTTTTTCTACCATAGTAGATCTTCTTGCACACGCCTCATCAATGATATCAATTGCTTTATCTGGTAGTTGTTTATTTAGTATATATCTTTTTGACAATGCCACTGCGTGTTCAAGTGCTTCATCATCTATATGAACAGCATGATATTCTTCATAATTTTTCTTGATCCCTTTCAAAATTAGGATCGTATCCTCTGTAGATGGTTCATTGATGTGAACCTCTTGAAACCTACGTTTCAATGCAGGATCTTTTTCGATGTGCTTTTGATATTCATCAAACGTAGTAGCTCCGATTAATTTAACCTTCCCACGAGCAAGCAGTGGTTTCAGCATATTCGCTGCATCTGCACTACCCTCCTGGTTTCATGATCATATGATAGTGTGTATTTCATCGATAAACAATATTATATTGTTTGACACATCGCTAGCTTCATCCAATATGGCTTTTAGTCTTGCTTCAAACTCTCCGCGATATTTTGTTCATGCGAGAAGAGATCACATATCAAGCATCATGATACGTTTAGTTTTAAGCTTTGTTGGTACATCACCACTATTTATTTTTTGCGCTAATCACTCTACTACAGCAGTTTTACCCACTCATGCTTCTCAAATTAACAATGGGTTGTTTTTGGTTTTTCTCAATAAGGTATATATGATCTGATTTATTTCTTTCTCTCTTCAAATTACAGGATCTAGCATATTCTCCTTTGCTTCTGCTGTCAAATCAGTTCCAAAAAACTCTATAGTTAGCTTTTTTTGCTCGTCCTTTTTCCCTGGGACTGTAGATTTTATTGTGCTTTGTTGATCATTGTTTGCTTCTTCAGCGCCATCAAAAAAGTCATGATCCATAGCTCCTAGCAAACTATCAATTGATTCTTTCGTTTCAAATTGCATCATAGAAATATCATTGAGTGATAAATGTAACTTCTTCATAAGTTTAGTGATTAATGCAAAAAACGCAACCACCCCCATATCACTTATGACCTCGTTATTTACCAGCATATGAAGCTTATTTTTGATGGTATTCATGTCTACATTATGGGTTTCTAGATATTGCACAAATGGTAGTGACAAATGCTCTAAAGATATGTATAACAATGCAACAAAACTCTTTTTTATGTTTTTATCATGCCATAATCATTCTAGCGCAGGATGTAAGTCTGCTTGTATTTGCAATGTCGCTGTTACATTTCATTTGAGCTGATTTTTTTGTAAGTTATACGCCATATCGATATATTCCTGCAAATCTGTCGTATCATGAAAGCCCAAAAACTTCCAAAACACTTCAAAGAACTGCTTTTCTTTTGTATAAAGATATGTTCAAAGAAAAATCTCGTCCGCATCAATATGTTGTTTCTTTATAGCAATACTCATGATACTTGCATACGCTAAACAACGTATATTATCATGTCATTCATCTATTTTCTTTTTAGCCATAATGATAATTTGGTTACAGAATAGAATTAGTTTGGGCTCCCTCCCCCATTTGCATTATTCGCATCTCTCTTTGTGTTTTTCTTCAATTCATCTAAACCTCATTTTATAAAATCCTTCACTTTCCCCAAAAAGCTTTTCCCTTTTGGAGTCATACTAGCTCATGCTATTCACAATATAGTAGTTCATAGTATAGCTCAAACCAACAATTTATTCATTTTTTTTTCAAATTTTGGCATTATGTATCACGTAGACAAATAAAGTGCTATATTGTTATAGATAATTGAAAAACGATTGCAATAGCACTTAAAAAACAAATTTCAATAAAACTTATATAATGGTCTTGCAAAAGAGTCTCTATAAATATATCTATAAAAATAAGAGAATACCAAAAAAATTATTATTTTGGGGTGTAAAAAAGATATTATGACATTAAATACAGAATGAACTAACATACTCTTTCAAGAGGAGTCACTCAAAAAAAAATTAATACGCAACTGATTCTGGTTGTATTTTTTTGCATTCGTAGCTGCTCCAGCATGATATGTTGCTAAAATGGTTGCCTCACATAATTTATCAGTAGAAGATATCGGGTTATTTTACTCAATATTGTGAGTGATAAGTTTGCTGGCTACATACAATGATCTATGATTGACAGAAGCATTACAGTATTTTCTTCCGCATTACTTAATTGATAAAGAATATGGAAAAGCAAAATCCATTTTATTATCTACATTTTATATCCAATTACTGAGTGGTTTGGTTATATGATGATTGACGTTTTTTGTTGCTCCTCGGTTCGCAACAAATTACTTTAAATCATCAAACGCAATCCCTATTTTACAAATGTTTTCGATTTATTATCTCATCCTAAACTTTTTTCAAGTCCTTCAATCTATATTTATTGCGACACAAAATGTTAGATGGTCGCAATGAATAGAAGCAGTAAGAATGTGGTGAGTAGTATTGTTTGTATCCATTTGAGCACGAACAAATAACTTTTCTGCGTCACACTATGCGTGATTTTGGTTATTGTGACTCTTATTGGCCACGATTATATGTTCTGTAGGTGTCTATAGACAGTTTTCCTGGTTGTGGTCTTACCAAAGCAAATTTGATAAAAAAATCCTCCAGCAACAATGGTCATATGCGTTTCGAATCATGATCTGAACAAATGCTACAATACTATTGTCATCAGTAGATCAACAGCTCGCACTATATTTCTTTTGAACAAGAGCTGCTTGATATCGGACAAATTACTTATCATTGCTCAACATAATTCACGTGATGTCAATGCCTGTTGTAGCTTATTTGTTTCCATTGTTGAACGAGTTATATAAAAAAGAACAATTTAATAAAATCATAACGATTAATAGATTACTCTATTGATGATTTACTATTTTGTGAATAATAATTTGAAGCATATACTATTTTCGATGACCACAAATTGCAGTACTTTTCTTCTGAGCTAACTTTATAGAATCTGGTAGATTATTACAAAAAGCAGCTCCATTTGTGTTTTTGATACCACTAGTTGGAATCTCATTTCAAAATTTAGCCAGTCGCTGACAAGCAAAGCAAAGAGTACTAGTGCTAATTTTAGGAATATGTACTACGTTGTTGTGAAGTTTATTATTCATCAACAAGGTTCATTTAGAATGAATCATATATTGAACTGCTCTTGGTCAAGTAGTCATGATACTGAGTGCTCTATATCTTATACGCACTACAAAAAGTTTATACATTAAATAAGTTTTATGCAATACTTAGTACAAGAAACAAAATACAGTAAGAGATGGTTGAATCGATCAGATTTTATAGGCTCTGTAGTGGACAATGTGTCAAAGAAACATAATCTTTCACTACTAATACTAAGCTACAACAATAATAATCAGTTATTTGGGTTGTTGGATTTTATTAGCCAAGATCCACTCTATGGGAATTTTGCAATAACTATTGTGCAAAACTCAGACAAACAAAGTACATTTGAAGATTTCAAAAGACGCATCATATCGTACAAAGAAGTTGCTGTGATATATCCAAAGGAAAATGTGTGATCTGCTGGAGGATATGCATTAGGACTAGAGTATATCATTGCAGAATGATTTAAGCATGTAACAGTAATTGAGGACGATATTATTTTGTATGATAAGGATACTATTCTTGCAACCATTAGACATATTAACGCCTATCCAGATGATGTTATATTTATACAGCCACCTATAAACACTGGCTGAGAGCATTCATGGTATGTTCAATATGCCTGCTACCCTACCTCATTGCTACAGATTGCATGAGTTTTGGATCCAAGATATTATTTTAGGTGTGAAGATTTGGAGTGGAAGGTAAGGTTGGAACATGCTATCAAGCATGAGTGATATAAAAAACATATACTTGCTAAAAAATACTATCATCCATATATCAAACCAGGAAACAACAGCGGATCGTGGATATATTTTTCACTTAGAAATCAAATATGGACTATCAGAAAGTATCACTCGTTATATCTTTGATTCATAGCAGTCCTGGTAATGTATCTTACATATTGATTTCTCACAGCATTGAGATCGGGCAAAAGAGCTATCCTCATGAATGTACTTCGTGCGATGAAAGATTGAATTAAACAGAAACAAGACCTTACTTATAATAAAAAAATATTGGCAGATTTAGGATTGCTCAAACCTGTGACTGTGCGTGATATGGGATTTACAAGTAAAGATTTAGATAGGCCTCAGATGCTCTATGACATGAATACAAAATGATTTATGTCCTCCTCTACTATCGCTAAAGCCGATAAAGTTATATTAGATAAACATAAATGAATTGTCCCCACAATATGATGATTCCAGCCATCTTGGGGGCCAATTATTAGTTGTTTATCGAAAGTATATTATATAGAGCATATTCAATTAGATAAACAAATTCTCTCTGGAAAGGAAATTACTCAAACACTTTCTTCAAGAATCATAAATTTATTATTGTTTTTGCCGATTATATTCCTATGATGACTCATAGTATTGCTCTATAATATTATATTATTCCCATTACAATATATTAAAAAATAAATGAGAAATATATCACAATTTTTTACTAAACAATCACTTTCATATCTTATTTCACTTCCTACAGTATTTTCTGTATTAAAAAATTGACAAGATTTTGTCAAATCATATATAAGTGGTAATCTGACCATCTCACAGCTAATATTCCGTAACTGATATACATATAACGTTAAAAACTTTGATGACTTATGAGTTTTCTATGAGATATTTATCAAAAAAGAGTATGGTAAAATACCTGAATGACAAGCAGTTATCATAGATATTTGAGCAAATAATTGACTATTTACGCTATATTGCAAACTACAGAATTCGAATGCAATTATCCACTGTTTTGAGCCAGTACCAGAATGTGCTAAAAATATTCGTGATTTAATTGAGATCAATAATCTGAAAAATGTTTTTGTTCACGAACTCGCTATATCTGATAGTAGTTGAGAAATATCTCTATTCTTGGACACACAAACTATCGCGGCTACACTACATAAGACAATTGCATGAGGGACGTATGAAATCAAGGTAAAAAAGGATACACTTGCTATGCAGATTCAGTCTCTATGATTGTGAGAAATAGATCTCCTAAAAATGGATTGTGAATGATCTGAATATGAAATTATAGAATCAATGTCTACTGATCAATTGATGGCATTCAGTAAGATTATTATTGAATGGCACAATGTAGATGATATAAAAACATGAGTTAATTTGTTTGAAACTTTGAAGAAAAAAGTACACCACAAACATATAGAGTATACGATGCATGAATGACATAGAAACAATGGATTTATAAAGGTTTACAATTAAAATTTATTTTTATTAGAATATTGAAAACATCATGGGAGAAAAAATATACTCTTTGATTGTAAATCGGTGATATATAGTAAAATCTCATTACTGACTTACATATAAACTGAAAGTTATATGGAAATCGTTGGTTTGACTTTTGTTACTTCCATGGTATTCATTTACCAATAGAAACTATTTCAACGTAGGGTGATTTAGAATGTACGGTCACAACTATCAATTAGTGTTGTGACAATACTATGAAAATTGGGTAAGAATGGAATATTATTTCCATACTGATAAAAAAAATCCAATAATCATCGACTGATGAGCGAGTATAGGTGATTCACTTCTCTACTTCAAAAGCATCTATCCTGATAGTGAAGTACATAGCTTTGAACCAGACACTATCGCATATGAGTATCTTGAAAAGAATATGCACCACAATAAGCTTACTCATACGTACTTATACAAAAAAGCGATTAGTACCTCAAACGATGATATAGTATTCTATTATGATGACGAGCCATCATATAGCCATAGTACAATTGCAGGAAGAATGAATAAAAATAAGACAATCATCCCGGCAATGGATATTATGGATATCATATGAAACAAGGAAATTGATCTTCTCAAGCTAGATATTGAATGAAGTGAAATGAGTGTGGTACAACACATACACAACAAACAATGATTTGCGAATATTCATAACATCATTCTAGAATATCATCATAATATACCTTGAGAAGCTGCACAGCTTTGAGGATTTTTGGAGATACTAAAACAAAATGGATATAACTATCAAATACAAGCTTATTGTTATCCATTATATGCTAAAGATAAATATCAAGATATTCACATATTCGCTTATAGAAATTAATTTATAGCCCTCATTTATAATATGGTTAAAGTGTCAATTATAATTGCTATGTACAATGAGTCAGACTATATTTCAAGATGTTTGGAAAGTCTTATTGATCAAACATACAAAGATTTTGAGGTTATTTTGATTGATGATGGGAGCAGTGATGATTCAATAGCAAAAGCACAAAAGTTTGTTGATTTATTGCCACTTACTATCCTTCAACAAAAATATGACAGCTATGGTAAAATGAGAAATAAAGGACCAGCATCTGCAAGAAATTTATGAGTAGAACATGCAAATGGTGAAATAATTATGATATTAGATGCAGATATGTATTTTGACAAAGAGTATGTAAAAGAACTTGTTACACCGATAATAAACTGAGAAGAGGTTGGAACAGCACATGGTGTTGAAAAAATAGGTAATCCAGAAAATAAGCGAGCAAAAGCTCGATCTATTGACAGAATTCCAAATCCTCAACCAAGATGATGAATATATAGAGCAGTTCTCAAATCAGAGTTTCTAAAAATTTGATGATTTAGTACAGGGAAATGATACTTTGATGATGACATGAATAAGATAAACAATGGCAAAGGAGCAAAAACCATTATGAGCGCAATTTGTTATCATAATAATCCCACTACTCTTGCAGAAGCTTATGACCACTCTAATTGGGTATGATCATCTCTATTGCAACAAAATGACACGATGCATTACATTAAAAAGTATGTCAAATGGCTGGTAGTATTATTGCTAGTATTGGTGGCAGTTACTCGATGATTACAAAATACACTAGGTCGATATTTACTTGCTATTTATGGCCTTATATTGATTCTATTATTTGAAAGCATTGCCCTAAAACGTTATTTAAAAGAAAAAGATAGCTTATACTTTATCACTATACCAATATTAGCATTTGTCAGAATACTATGATATGCAAAATGACTTTTTATCTCTCTGATTAAAGCAAAATGAAACTAAATTTATGATGTGGTAAAGATATTTTGCCAGGATACATACATATGGATCTACTAGACCTTCCTTGAGTTGATGTTCAGCATGATTTGGAAGTATTCCCATATCCTTTTGAAGATAACACATTTGACGAGATATACTGTTCTCACGTATTAGAACATGTGAGTGACTTAACAAAAACCATGCAAGAACTTATTAGGATTTCGAAGAATGGCGGTGTAATCAAAGTGAAGGTCCCTTATTTTGCTAACCCGAATGGCCGATCTGACCCAACTCACCATAGGTTATTTACTTCAAACACATTCAATTACTATAAGAAGGATTGCTTCTACAATGATATGGATATTACAATTAGCGATTACAGGATACACTTCTTTTCAAACATGAAATACTTCAAATCAGATCCAATAAACATCATACCGGATGCAATCATTAATCTCTTTCCTAAGATATATGAGAGATTTTTTGCATACATATTCCCATCAGTTGAAATTCACTTTCTTCTAGCAGTTAATAAATAACAATAATACATGCTACCACAGCCCCAGGTTTCCATAATACTAGTAAATTACAATGGTGAGCGTTTCAACCTCCTCTGTATTGATAGTATACTAAATCAAAGCTATCAGTCATTTGAAATTATATTTATTGACAATAATTCAAGTGATAACTCAGTTGTCATGGTGGAAAATAAGTATATTAACGAGATTTCTAGTAAAAAGCTTAGAATCGTAAGGAATACAAATAATATATGATTTAGCCCTGCAAATAATCAGTGACACCTTCTTGCGGCTACGGAAAGTAAATATGTCCGATTGTTGAATAATGATACACAAGTTCATCATGACACATTAGAAAAGATGGTGAGAAATATTGAACAGCATACGGATTTGGGAGCAATTAGTTGTTTAATACTGGATAGATGACATGAGAGTGACATACAAAATCTGTATGCAACCTGAAAGGTAATAACAATCAATTATTTTTGAGAAAGTACAGTGAAATCTGTATCTAGATGAGAAGTTAATAATTGATTATACTATACTTCTTCATTGTCTGGATGCTCATGTTTATACAAAAAAGATATTATAAATCTGCCCTTTCCTGAACCCTATTTTGCATATTGAGAAGATGCATGGATATCTATGCACCTGCTAAGTATGGGATATAGGCTGGCTGTAGATGTTACTACCTGAGTAGATCATTATTGATCTGGTTCATTTGGCAAGGATGCTAGCGTGTTTAAGGTGTTTCATGGGACAAAAAACCAATGGATGAACTTACTATCGTTTTATTCATTCAGGGGCGTATGGTTGTTGATCCCATTATTTCTAATCTCACAATTTGCACAGCTTTTTTTGAGTAATCCACTAATTAGGATAAAAGGTAAATTGAAAGCACTGTCCCGATTATATCACAACTGGCAGACAGTAAAACAACAAAGGAGATACACGCAAAGATTTATTAAAATATGAGAAAAAAAATTGCTTAAACAACTCAGCAACAAATGCACTGACAATATATATTTTTGAAATTTCTCTAAAATACAATTGATCGCTATCAAATTACTAAATCTTTGATTTCAAATCTATACTAGAGTGCTCAGAATACCCCACCAGAAGTAGACTATTTGGGCGTAGCTAAGGCAATAGTCACATGATGCTCAAAACTTGGTTTTTCTTCTCTAATCGCTATGTCTCTTCTGTATCATACCAATGCTTCTAAAATTCATCTACCAGGAATTGCATAGAAGTGTTTACCTTGATAGTATATTTTCTTCAATGATAAAACAGATGATACTGCTTGCAAAAATGTATTTGTAGTAAAATTAGAGACGTGGTATTCGTTTTTTACCAGTTCTCACAAATAGTTTGGCGTAGACATTAGCAATACTCAATCTTTCTTCAATACTCTTTTAATTTCTTCTAAGAAGTGAGTATAGTCTTTTATATGTTCAATTGTCTCAAACGATACTACTACATCTACTGAACTATCAGCTAGTGGGATGGTCACTCAATCACCAACTACATAAGAAAGATTGTCTCTTTTGTAAGTGTTTTGTGCCTGTTTCACAGCATCTGCATCAACATCTACTCAGACGATATTATTTGCTACTTGAGCCAGCATATCTGTTCCATATCATATTCCACATGCTATATCCAGTACAGACTTCTCCTCACAAAACTGCTTTGCGAATTCATATCTTATTAGATGATCTGCGAATCTTATTTCTGATCTTCGTTGTTTTTTTACGATTCTTTCTCACGTAAATTTCATTAAAATATTTTTATTATTTAAAATTTGTAATTGTATTTTGATATATTGTGTAAATTTTTTCTGCTATTGTTTTCCAGTCAAATCTATCTCTTACACTCATATATGCACTCTCTCACATTTTTTGTAATGTAGCTATATCTATGTGAAGTGTTTTTTCAATTGCATTTTTCAATGCATCGATATCTCATGGCTCAACAAGAATTCCATTGTCCTTGTTTATAAGTGTGCTATTGTCTCATACGTTAGTAGCAATTACAGGCAATCTACTTGCCATAGCTTCCAATACTACAATAGGTTGTCATTCTGATAGAGATGGCAAAACAAATATATTATGCGACTTATACTCATGAATCACATCGTCAAATGACTTTTTTCAAAGAAAACTACAATACTCCTCTCTTCATACTGATGCTACTAGATTCTTAATGTCTGAATAAATAGGGCCATCTCAGACAAGTGATAAATGGAATCATTGTTTCTTCAAAACATCTTCATCTATTCTTCCTATAGCATTGATAAGATTTGATATTCATTTGATGGGGTCAAACCTACCGACAAAGATATAATTCCTTCAAGGTTTCTTAGTAGTTTCAGCACTGGTTTTATCGATATATTCGACATGAATTCAAGGTGGGACTATTGATATGCTTTTGGTTCTTGGTTTATATTGCAATATCTTGTGAGAAACTGATATAATAGTATCGTATCTCATCAAGACCACCAACAATTTCTCGATATAGTAGAAAAAGGTCTTCTTGCCTAAATCTAGCTGATTGGTACCATGAACAGTATATATTACAGGTATTTTTCTTAGTTTTCATACAATCCATGCAGCTAGTCATGGCAAAGTAGCATGCGCATGGATTATATCATATTTTTCTTGACCGGATCTTTTATATAATACAAATGTAGTATTGATAAGTCATGCTAATCTATAAAAAATTGAGAAAAATCATCATATGGGGCCTATTCTAAATACTTTAAATTTATTAGTATAAGTGGGATTTCATTCAATTTTATTGCCTTGAGCACCAATAAATTTCCTCGTGAACACATCAATTTCACAATCATATAATCATGTAATCATTTCACAGAGTTGTTTGGCATATATTTGTCATCCCCCCAAGAATGGATCCCATCATTCGCTAAGCATGGCTATTTTCATATTACTTCGCGACAAACAGATAAAGTCTTTTGGATGTTGTCCTCTCGAGAAAATATTTTCACGGGTATGGTCTCATAGTGTCATTGATACACTTCATATATCTTTGAGGCAATATCATTTGCATCTCAAGGTATCGCTAGTGCAACTTTTCCACTTACCACCTCTGGCAACGATCCTACATTTGATACAACAATAGGCTTTCATATCGTAGCAGCTTCAACTGCTGCGAATCAAAATCATTCAGCCAATGATGGTATGATAGTAAAATCTGCCATCGCTATATAGTTGATTATTTCTTTATAAGATACAGAATCCTTCCACAGCACATATTTTTCTAGTCACAGCTCTCTTGCTAGATCTTTTACATATGCATATCTACTTTGATCATTTTTAGATACGAGTAAAAAGGCTTTAAAATGAGGGATATTCGATATTATTGAGGGCATTGCACGAATAAAGTATTCCAATCATTTTGATATACCTGGTCTTCAAAAGAATAGTCAAACAAAATATTCTGATAAATCATATGTTTCTCTGATGGTATTAACTTGGTTATTATCAATATTCCTAGGATCCCATATAGTATAATCAATACCGTTGTGGATGGTTACTAACTTATTTTCTGGGATCCCTCGATCTATGAGCGATTTTTTTGTTGCATTCGAAACACATAAAATCTTATGATATGGGATTGTCAGAATACATGATTCTACAAATCTATAAAAGATTCAAATAGGTCACATAAATTTGGTCCAGTTTTTTCAGAAAATTTCATGGATAGTAATCATGATCTTTTTGCGGGTAAGAATTGACAGTATTTTAGCTGGGATTGCTGCATTATATGTGGTCGTATGAATTATATCAGCCTCTTTTGCTAGTTGTATGCCTCTTCTCCCTAATGCATAGAGCATGAAGTCATACCTGTTGTGACCCACTCTATATATTTCTACTCAGTCCTCTCTCTTCTCATATTTGGGTAAGTTTTTATTGAATTTAGATGTGAGCACAGTTACCCTATTTCACTCTTTCATTAGTCACCTTACAACATTATCAAAAAGGATCTCTGCTCCTCAGATATATGGCATAAAGTGTTCTAGGATAAACAATATGTGCATAGGAACTGATATAATACAAATCAACTTTTACTTTTCTTTATTCTCTAACATTTTCCATCAAAATCATCAAAAGAATATCATTAGCCCCAGAAACATAAAATAGGCACCATAGATAGCCTTTCTTGTTTCAATTGCCGGATTCCATGCATCAAAGTTGAATAGCCACGTTCGAAGTATGGTTACGTCAATAATTAATCATAGTAGAAATATTCAAAATCATACAATTAAGAATTTTTCCAATGGCGTATTTGTGATTTTTTCCACAACAGATGATGAGACTTGCAATCACTCAACTTTTGCAAATGGCCTAATAAGTAGTCCCATGCAATATAAAATATTACCAATTACTGCTAATGTAAATCACAAAATCATAAAGTGTATATCTATTAGCTGCGATCAGATCTGAAGCGGTCAAGCAACCTGAGATAGCAATAAGATGTATCACAATACTGATAGGATGATTCACGGCAATTGGAGAATATGATATGGAGCCAACAACATCATGTACTTCAAATGTCTCCAACCATCCCTCCAAGTATTGAGATGCGGTCTTCTGCTTTTTCTTCCATCTTTATATAGGTTTATGCCAATTTCAAAGATATTAAATTTGTGTAATCCGGCTTTGATGATCATTTCACTAGCAAATTCCATTCATCATGACTTCATATTGAGTTTGTTGTATGCTTCTTTTGTGATAAGCCTCATACCACAATTACAGTCTCATATCTTAGTGCCAAAAAAGATATTAATAATTTTAGTGAGTACTGGGGTGCCTAAATATCTATGCAATGGTGGCATAGCTCATGGGATTACAGTTTTCAGTCTATTTCAAATTACTATATCTGGTTTCCCATTGTTTTCCCATGCATCAAGGAATAGTCATATTTCATCAAAATGATAACTATCATCTGCATCTCACATTATCATTAGTTCACCCTGTGCTTCTTTGAATCAGTGTTTAAGAGCATTGCCATATCACTTATATGGTGCGTGGACAACTCTTGCTCCTGCATCTTGTGCAATTTTTATAGATCAGTCAGTTGATCCATTGTCAGATACTACAACCTCACCATCAATTCCCAATCTAGCAAACGTATCTATAGCTTTTTTTACTACAATCCCTACTGTTTCATTTTCATTTAAACATGGGATTACGATAGAAACTTTTGTCATTATTTCTTTTTTGTAATGATAAAGAGATCTTCAGCTAAAGCTGGGAATATATATGAAATTATTTGATTTAGCCAAAAGAAAAATCTTATGATCACATTATATCTATTTTTAGGAAGAAAAGAGTAATATACTTCACTTACATATAGTCAATTTTTTTCTACTAATTGAGTCAGAGTTCAAATAGTGAATATTGCGTTATGATCAGGATGTACAAGTTCAACTCTCACAAGGGATAATAAAAAAATAATTAGGCATGTAGCATTGGGAGTCGTGATAATGAGCTCGGTTTGCGGAGTCATTACTTTTTTGATTTGAGAGAAAAAATGCTCATAGTTCATGATATGCTCAATTGTTTCACCAAAGACAATCACATCAGGGACAAAATCAATGTTTTCTAAAACATTAAAGTCGACTTGAACAATATTGTCAATTCACTTTGTGCGAAGAAATGCAATTGAATCCTCATCTAAGTCCAATCACAATGTTTCAGATGCAACTTTTGTAATTTGGTCATGAAGCAAAACTCACTTATCATATTTCTCTCTTGTATATGGCCAATCTGTTGCTCACAAATGTAGAACCTTTTTGCCACAACACTTTTCAACTATCTTAGTATTTCTATTCCAAACTATGTTTCATGCTATTTTATGTCTTCTTAAATTAAGCATTATTACCTTTAAAAATTAAAATATTTTGTACTAGATAACTGAGGATAGTAAATAAAACAGTTGATATCACAAGTAAAACTATGTGAGAATGTACCAATGAATATAATGTATTATTAACAACAAATGTAAATAACTGATATAATATGACTACTCAAATGAAATAGATTACTCTTTTCCCATCACCTGATTTATGATATCTAAATGTAATATGCTTTTGTAAATAATATATTGGTATCGCATATGCTATCATGGCAATAATGGCAATGTAGTAATCTAACTGGAGGACATCAAGTAACAAATAGACCAACAATGCATTTCACAAAAAAGCTATCCCTCCAACAACATAGAACCTCATTATTTTCTTTATGCCTTTATATGCTTTTGATGAATATAATCTACTAATCATACTATAATAAGAGGAAGAAAAAAGATAAATGACAATGCATACCTAATAAAAACATAATGAGACAATAATCCTAATTCTAAATTACTAAATAGCACAACCACAGTAATTATAAACAATACTAAAAACTGCAATACAGTTACTCTATTCTCTTTACTTTTATAAAATCAGAATCAGACAATAGACCCTAGTATAAATGTAATTATAAGGTAAGAGTAATCTGGATGATAAAACATCTGTGAAAACAGTTCCTTAAACACGGGTTGTGAGCTCATGTTACTAAATAACTTCGAAATTATATTTCCTGATGCAATTTGATTTAAATGAGCTGCTGATCAAGATATTTTTTCATATGAAAGCATGATTTTATATACGACATATCCCACTAGACTTAGACTTATAGGTCACAATATCGCAGGTATTAGCTTAGTAACGCGTATCTTGCGAAGAGATCATAAATAATTTATAGCGGTGATAAACACTAAAATTCACATATAGTAAATCCCCTCATTTCTGATAGCACTTATCCAAAATCACAATAGTGCGATAAGAAACGCCTCTCTCCATGCAAATTTAGTATCACGAAGCGAGCTTAGGTATTCGGTGATATATATTGAGAATATCACTATTCATACGCCAAATGATAAATTCCAATATGATCAGATTGACTGATAAAAGACAAATGGTAGAGAAAGTGAAATATATCAAGCTAACAGTCCCAACAAGATATTTTTTGTTTTTCTGTACATATATCAAATCACAAAAAAAGCCAATATTGTATATGTGATTGGAGATATGATATTGCTATATAGATCAAAGTAGTTGTCATCTGCACCAATCAGGATAGTATCAACAATAGGTCAATATATAATTCTTGAAGGAGATGAACCTAGAAATTCTCTACTAGATCAATCTAAAATCAGTGAATTTTGGTAGGTAAAAACCTTTGATTTTAAGTCCCATGAGGCTACTGCATCTTCATCGTATGTCAACCTAGATGTAGTAATGATGAACGACATTGATATTTTGACCAAACAGTAGAGAATTAATACTACTCCTACTATGCGAAGTATCCATGTGCTTTTGCGATTTATTGAAAGCAAATCTGTGCATCATTTATTAATGTCTTGAACTAAATCACGTAGTGGGTATTTTAGCCATATGCTAACTGCAAGCAATACAATGAATATCCCATAGGTGATCTGATAAACAATAGTTCATCATAGTATCAAAGCAACAATTGATATTAGCAATACGTATAGAGATAATCATACGATATATGAGATAGCAATTTTCTCAAAAAGCGTACGCTTGAAGGTAGTTGACAGTATATAATATAACAATAATCAGCTTAAAAGTGGAGAAAGTAGATAGATCAATATCATAATTCATTATTTAATTTGTAAAACACCCCCTTGTGGTCAAAAGACATTATTTATTATAAGTGGATATGAAACTCCTCAAAGTTGAACACTTGTCTCAGATACAATAGGATTAACATAGTTAAATTGGTTTTTTTCTCCGTATGGATTATACCAAAGAACATATGAGCTATTTCATGTAGTACCAATTCTGGCATGGGGGTATAAACGATACTGCAACTCAAAATCATAAGGATATGGAGCGTGTATATATACATTTGATCAGTACGGAACGATCTGTTTCACATAGTCTAAATATTGAATTTCTGCCTCTTGTCTACCGTATCTAGTTTGTTTTTGAGGTTCACTATTGGTTATTTCTTGATATAAATTAATTTGTTGCAAAGAAACAAATAAATCAACTAGGATCCAAAAAAAGAGTATAACTATTCATCAGGTTAATAATGTGTTCTTTCTCTGTTTTCTATCAACTAAGTAAAAGGCAACAACACAAATCAGTACCATAAAAAATAATCAGTAGAAAAAGGAACGTACGATATACCTCCCATTCCACATTGGTCATTCTAGAAAGTTAATTGTTCTTGGAGAGTATCAAACATATGTTTTAGCACTTTTTATTCATGATGCTATTTTTTCAAATGTTCACTTTCTTCATATTTCAAATTCCAGACCGGATAATTCTATATTGCCCTGTACTAGCATTACAATTGTACTATCAGAGGGAATAGTATTGATTTGAGGGATACTGGCAAACTCACCAGATAATGAAACTGTTCTTTGCCCTTCTATTTTTTCTTGTATAAATGGCAATATTTGATTGCCAACCATGAATCATACAAGAATAGTTCATTTTCATTTTACACCTCCCTCTAATTTTACATAATCATTTCCTATCAAAAGGGGTCCTATAGCGATACACTGTTGTTTGCAAGTGGCAGAGATCTTGGTATCTGCTTCATAATAAGTACTGAATCATTCATGTTCAAACCCATATACTGTTCACACATACAAAATGAAAATTAGTCAGAGTATTATTTTCTTCATACCATTGTTTTATTTATAAAACACCTTCTTATATATCAACTCACCCAATATTCTTAGCGCATTTCTATTTTTTTGCCCCTTTCATAAACTGTAATCAGTATACTTTATATTTACGGGGATTTCTCTATAAGGGATGTCAAATATTCTGATACTATCAAGGAGCTCAGATGCGTACATCATTCCATCTGATGTAATATACAATTTAGGAATCACTGAAGCATGCAATACTCTATACCCATTGTGGGGATCTGTGACATTCAACCTATTGAACAATAAGGTGATTATTTTTGATCCCCATAGTATGATTCTTCTACTTGTTGGCATATTAGTATGTGATGCTCATCATATGAATCTACTTCATAAATATGCGATTATCCCCTGATTCTTTTTCTCACGGATAGCTGACATAAAAACATCCATATCATTTATATCCATCTGTCCATCCGCATCATATGTAACTACCCAGTCGATATTTAGTTCTTTAGTATATTTTTGAATATATGAGAATCATGTCTTATTAGCAGCTCATCATCCTCTATTTATGATATGTGATAGTAAGACAATAGTTGCGTTAGGGGTTTTATTAATTAAGTTTTGCACTACTTCAGTTGTATTATCTACACTCCCATCATTTACTACTATGATTTTCGTAAATCATTTTTCTAATATACTTTTGAGTACTGATTTAATTACATTCCCCTCATTCCATGCTCTCACCAAAAAAACAAAGGAATCTTTGGGAGACTTATTTTGTATATCTCACAAAGAACCAGATGCACGAATAGCCTCTGCAGTGATCAAGCGAGTAGTTTGTGATTTTTGTTTTGTCACCTCATGCAATAGTTCAAAATAGAAGTATCACAAGACAATCAATGACAAATACACTACAAGATCAGCTCCCCTAGCAACTCCAAAGGCTTTTCCAAACCACTGCTGTGCTCCGGGTATAAAAATAAATATCAAGATAATTATTGCTCCTCCAAAGAACACTAAAAAATGCAAGAAGTGAAACTTTCTTCTTTGCATTCCATCAATAGCGAAGAACAAGAATAGAACACTAGCAATTGTTAATACAAAACTTAATGGACTCATGTATCATAAACTATATATTTACTCTTTAGTTGCAACTGAATCTACTGTCACCCCTATGAAATATGAATTTGTCTCAATCTCAATGCGTGATCCTATAGGTGGTATGCCATGTAAAATAGTGTTTTGTTGGCGCAAGATAGCATAGCCATTTGCTAAAATGAGATCAGGGTGATACTTTTCAACAATTCAAAACGTATGTTTAATCTCATATCAAATTCTTGCGATATTCTTTTCGATTTCTGCATTTATATTCCCCCACAATATTTCTACATCAAATATAGTTTTTTGTATTTTATGCTCCAAAAGTGATTGTATACTATTCAAAATCTCATCAATTTTTGATATGTATGAGTTGTATTGTTCAAGTATATATTGCGCTGCAGCTGTTGGCGTATTTGCATAAAAGTATGCGATATCTTGTAATACCGACACATCAGTAGTATGTCATATCGCTATGATCACCGGTATTGGTATATGACAAACGCCTCTAGCAATGTCTATATCATTTTGCCAAACCATACCACTACTCTCTCATCATCAACGAATTATACAAATACAATTATACTCTACACCATTTTGAATATCCATATAAATTTCCTGTAATGCTTTATATACTCACTCTTTAGCATTATTACCATGAACGGGAGTATCGATCAACGTATATGAATATGGTATATTTTGCTTATTACAAACACTGAGAAAATCTTGTAATCACTCAGCTCAGTTTGAGCTTATGATAGCTATTTTGAAAGGAGGAAATCAAAACTTTGTAGATTTATTATTATAAAAAATCCCTTCCTCTTCTAATTTTTTACGAATCAAAGACTGAGTAGCCTTCATATTTCAAAGAGCAAATTCTGATGATAACTCTTGAAGCGATATAAAAACACGGTCATCCTTGTTATAGAATTTTCCCTTAAACAAAATTTTCTGTCCTACGAGCTGATCGGCTGATAATCATGTCAATGCAAAAAATGCTTGTACGATTTGCCTATTAAACGTACTCAATGATCATTTTGCTAAAACCTCTCCAGAGGATGAATACTCAACAACCTCTACAAACGCTCACTTAGTAGTTAACTTAATTTTAGCTACTTCCGCCACACATCGAAATGTGAATTCTCAAAAGACCTCATCAAAAGACGTCTTGAGTAGTTTCATCAACTGACTAAGCGAAAATTGCTCCATATAGTACAATATATTTAAATGTCTTTAAATTTATAGATTTCTATTCAATTCATGAGGTTATCAATAGCATCAACTTCTGATGCATCATTTGCATGTAGAATCAGTATTTTATCATCAAGAGATATATTCCCCTTGAATATAATTCTGATAATCTCTTTCCCTATCTTCTTTACATGTTGATAATCAAATGAATTTGAAATCTTATATCATTTAACTGCCCAGAGAAGATTTAAATACTTGTATGTATCATCAATTTTTGTAAATGCAATCACTGGGATACTTGGTTTTAGTGTTGAAAGCCTAGATACTGCATATCAGTTGTGTGTAAAACAAATGATTGCTTTGATATTCATCTCTTTTGATGTTCTATATGAGTTATATATCAAATAATCTATAATCTCATTTTCTGTATTTATATGTACATCCTGCATAGAATAATTAGTTTCGAGCGTAGTTTGATATTTCAATATCCCATTATACAATCAATTTATATCTTCGATTGGATCTTCCCCAAAGGCAGTTTCCTGTCATAGCATAAATGCATCAACTCAAGCCTTGAGATATTCTTGTATTTCTTCATACTGAGCCTGATGATCAGTAGCGTTTTTACCCGTTTTGAGCTTTTTCGTAAAATGTGCTGCCAAAATAAATGGCTTACCGAATTTATTACACATAGTGATTACTTTTTCTTCTGTGAGTGTTTTTTTCGTAGTAAGTTGTTCTAATGATCATTTGAGCAGTGAAATACCATCAGAAGCATTTATCACCTGTTCCAGGTTTTCTACAGCCTCTTTGGTCTCAATCTTTGCTATGATCTTCACATCTTTCCCATTGTGCTGATAAAGGAAGTCCCTTAGTTCTAGTATGTTATTTTCATTTTTTACATAGGAAACCACCAATATATTCACTCACACCTGCAATCACCGAAGTATATCCTTTTTGTCCTTTTCCGTAAGAAATGGCAGGTTGGGCTTATATCATTTAAAATGTACTTTTTTCAATGGTAATATTTGTCATGGAGTCACCACCTTGCACTGCAACGTCATCGTATCATTTTTTTCTACTTTCAATACTACTGTAGTATCATCGAAAGTAATCTCAGTGCCTGTAGGTACATCATATAAATCAGTATAATCAATGAAAAGTTTCCCCTTCTCTTCCTCTTGATATTCAGAAAAATCAATAATTATCTTATCTAGCTTCTTTAGGGAAATAGGATTTACGTTTTTGCTTCTAATTTCTGCTCATTTTGTTTCTAACATAATAGTCTTGCTATTGTCTAGTTTCAAAATAGTGTCAATATATTTTTTGTGATGATCAATAAAGCCATGTGATAGATTGATGCGAAACACATCAACAAAATTAATCACTTTAGACAGGACTGTTTCCTTTGCAAGAGATGGTCAAACCGTTGCAATAACTTTTGAATAATGAAATTGAGACATATGTTTTTTAACAGATTAAAGATTGACGCAAGATGATAAGGAAAATTTTTGAAAATGCAAGCAAAAAGGACTAAAATGGCTTTATATAGCCATTATAAACACATCTACCTCCTCTTTTTGGACCTTCTATCTGCCCTAGTAGATTTATACTTTGGTTTAACAAATATTTCACCATCCTCATATCAACTAGTTTCATCCGCCTCTTTTGACCTTACATTGATAGACAATCAAAGTTTTTTTTCTAAAGCAATAATATTTTCACCTCATTTACCAATAATCGCGCCCTTATCATAATCATTTACACATAAATCAATTTCTGATTCTGACAATACCTTGATGTCAGCAGAAACTCATGTGTGCTTTTCTACAAGTATTTGTAAATATTTAGCTGCAAATGAGAATATCGATGAGACTCATCCGGTGTTTGATTGGATCTTCGATAAGTCCATCACTACAATTTGTTCTCCAAAACTATATATTTCATACAAAGCCTTGTTTGACAAGAAACTTGTTACTTGTAAGACTGGGCGGGCCAAATCCTGTGACTGTAATCATGCAGGCACCTTCACTACTTGTTCGATAGTTAGCATTTCGTCAACTTTTCACGCATGAATAAATATCACAGTATCGATAACCTGGGGTAAACTTCACATGTCAACATGACCAATAAATCTTTGAATACTATCAACTGGCTTGGTAGCATGTGTCACTCCTACTAGTCATATTCCAGTAAGTCTCAAATCTGCATATAGCTTAAAATCCTCTGCATTCCTTACTTCATCATATAGAGCATGATCAGGCCTTGACAACAATAGAATGTCTCTGATATCATTGTGAGATGCATAATTGAATGAGTATTGAGAAACAGCATCTGGGACCATTAAATCACGAGGTGATTCTAGTGTTTTGACTATTTTTCTGTCAGATACATACTGCTCTGCCAAAGCTTGAGCAAAAGTAGTTTTTCACTCTCATGGCGCTCCTGAAACTAAAATTCACTTGGCAATTGAACGGATATGTGTTTCAACTTCTTTTGATAATCAGTAGTCTGAGAACGTCATTTTCTTGACAGGTCTAACTGCTGTAATTTCCATAGTGTCTACTAATGGCGGATAGACTATTACAATTCTATATGCTCATAGTTGTAGTACTTTTGAATATTGTTTATCTATTTCCAAAAACATCTCCTCTCAGGAAGAAGCTTCTACAAATAATTGATTCGCAATATTTTTTATGTCATTGTCGTTCAACACCTTCTCTCAAATATGCGCATGTCGTCATCCTGGTTTTCATGCTTTGGTTAGAATAGGGACTCCTGCCTTAAAATGAACAGACATAGTATTTGTTTCGAAATATGAATCTAATATCGACATAGCAAGTGGTAAAAAATGAAAAACATCAATATTATACTAATATTCTGTTGATTTTCTACTGGAATTATATTATATGAAACCATGTTGTTTAAAATACAATGATTAGTTAGTACAGCTAAAAATCAATCAAACCTTACTTTTATCCTCGAAGTTCCTGAGGAAAAAGTGATCAAATACATATGCGGGAAATATAGTATTGCAGTTTTTTCTATTTCAGAATACAAAGAAAATATTCAATCATTTGGGAAAGCTTATTTTCGTTTTCTCTATGAGAAACAAGAATATACATTATATTCTAATTTCGATAAGGCGAAAGACCTATTTTCTACATTTCGCGAAGCGTGATTCAATATTACATATATAAACAATTTACTGAAGCCACTCCCTGATGTTGATGTGCCTCGTGTACTAGAAAAGTTGAATAGTGATTATGCTAACCTCAATAAACCACAAGATATCAAAGACAAAAGTTATATACAACAATTTACCAATATGATTGTTGAACAGTGAAATGTTCAGCTTTCTGTGGTGAAAAAGGCTGCAGCTAAAACTATTGAGGAATCAGAACAAGTTCTCAACAATCTTTCTCCCGAACAAAAAATTAAACCACAGAATGTGAAAGTAAGAAATGCTGTTGAGGAACTAAAAAGAGTCAAGCTAGGTTCAAACATAGTCAAAATTCGTGACCAAATCAGTTTAGTATACCAGCTGATGGAAAAAATCGAACTCGAGTATCTGGAAGAACAAAAGGAAATTGAAGTAAAGATTATAGAATGATCTACGGTAACATATTTGGATATTGTATCAGAACGAGATAAATACAAAAAAAGCATTAACCTCCAAAAAGCTAAGGCAAAAGGTGGATGAATCAGCTATTATGCAGTTTTTTGAACCCTATGATTATACCAAAAACTCATATGAAAAGAATTGCACAGTAGATTCAAAAATGTCATAGTTGTTATAGACACTCTCTACAACACATTGATATTATTTATAATGATGACTACAGTTTGGCTAGTCCTCTTTCAATTATTCAATAGCATAGCATTTGGAGGATCGTTTTTCACTGAATCTTTCATAAATCTAGGCTTGATGTGAATTTGTAGTGCGCTACTTATGAAAATCAAAAAACCGCATCTTGTAAATCTACTTATCACATGACCTTTTTGTGCTATATTGTACTTTGTATTACATAAAATTATTTATGTAAATTTTTGATTATAAAAGATGACACGAAGTATATCAATCTTATCATTTATCACCTCGCTACTATTGTTTTATATTAAATTACCTTGGTTAGCTCTTATCCCCTTGGTAATTAGTATGTATATAATTTTTACGAATTGAGATATCCAAACCAAAAATGATGAATGGAAGTTTTCTAGATACCATATACTGTTTTGATTGCGGTGTGTGATTATAGTATGACTTTCATTATTACTGGATGTAATATGATTACAATTATTTGTGATACTTTGCGCATTGCTCTGTCTTCATATGGTGATAATACGGTGGACACTATTAGCTAATTTTCAAGACGAATTTGTTATGTTTCATATTGGGTACTATTTTATTTCGTGTATACTACTTTGGTATGTGCCTGTAAATTATGGGATATATATGGGGATGATTGCTCGGTTGCTTTTTCCTATATGTACATTTTTGCTATATGCAATAGGAAGTTTTTTGGTAGACTTATTTGTACCAATGCCTCTTGGCCGACACTATCGCACTTGAATCTTCTTTCTTATAAGCTTTTTGAGCAGTATAATCTTATATTTCTTCTCATCTCCATCGCTTTGATGGTCTGCAGCTATGATCTTTTATGTTATCATTGTCCGATTCTTAGTATACCAGTATACCTCATATCTCGCTATAGAAAAACGTAAAAATGTCTATGCAGAAGACATACTTGAGGGGAAAAAAGTAATACAACAAGTAGAGTGAGTTCGATATTCATCACAAGCTTTTTTGTATCGCATATTGTATTCCTTAAAAAGACCATTACGTCTAGTTTTAGTTCTCTGTGGACCTGTACTACTTTGATGAGTGCTAGTAAGTTCTATCTATTTTGACTCATCATTAGGATTTTTTAGTACAATGGTGATAATCATGACCACAATCGTCCTTTATGCAATTGCCAACAACTGATGGGCAAAAATAAAATACCCTGTATATTATTCAGATGCATTGTTGGGGCTATCTGTCAACATTGCCTTTGGCCGGGTATTGTTCAAAAGCACAACAGGGTTCTATGATACAACATTTATATTTATATGAATGGGGTGGAGTATCATAATGCATGCATTTAGCATACTCTTTTCAAAGCAATTATTATACTGGAACAATAAAAGAAAGTTTCCATTGCTGTTATGATATATGGGGAGCAATATAGCTTTCAGCATCATGATTATCATACTATTGTCTTGATTATGACTTGCGTGAACATTCTTGTGGTCTATCATATTACTTTATATATGAGTCATATGAACCATGCTCTACTTTTGTTCTCGTACACTGTTTAGTGATGAGGTGTAATATATCTTTTGTTATAGTAAGTCACTGTCTTCAAATATCATCTGAATCGTATAATATCTTCTCCAGATAGTCATCAAAATATATCTTCAGCCCTTTTGCCATAGCAGTACTGTGATCGATTTTCCGCTGCGATTTCATGATACCCATGATTATCATCTGTGCTATTTATAGCCGAGAATAGGTCATGATAAGTTATTAACATATGTTTAAATACAGGGATCATATGTGCAATAAAATCATCAGACATATTCAGCACATCTACACAATATATTTTTAATAACTCATTGATATGGTCATCTATGCCTTTTTTTTGATTTTTTTCTATCACATAATGAGCGTATAGATATAGACCCATCAATGTTTCGCGTAGTGTATGTAGTATTCAGAGTATACTAGCGTTACCATACTTTTCTTGTAAGATATGTATGATTGTATGGAGATGTTCAATTGTAATCTTATATATCCAGTAGTCAGGAGTATAGAGATTTTCTTTGAATGAAGTGATCTCTTCGACTCAGAAATGGTTTTGTATAAGCGCAGAAAAAACAAATCAATCAAAGTATGGATCATATATTTCGTATGCCTTTTGGATGATTTCCTTATTGTCTAGGCGGACCAAGGCTGATATTTTTTCACCAAATCTCTCTCAAAACAATGCGATCAAATTGGTGTTTTTACTGTATAATTTGATATCTTTTGCAAGTAGGTCCTGCAAAATTCCTGCAATAAATGAGGATTCAAACAGTTTTATAATACATATATTTGAATAGACCTCTCTAAATGTAGCACGAAATGGAAGATGAAATCTATCTTTACCAGCACGAATATTTTCAAACGCATATTTATAATAAAAAACATTCTTGCTATAGCTATACAATAATCAACTATAATAGTAATATGCATCATGCTTGTTGGTCTTGTCAATACACTTCATAATTTCTGCGATCACCTCTCTTCAAAATCCTCTTATATATCGAGAATCTCACCTTCACAGCCGATATCACCCTACATAAGTGATATAGAAATTCATTAGTCTCTCCATAGCTTCAGATTCCTGTTTTAAGCGAAGAGGAACATTATTCATATCTATATTTCATCCTTCTCCAATAGTCGACATTCGTTCATCTATTTTTTCATTTTCATTAATTTGCATAGTTGGTGCTCATTTTTGAAATACGTGAGTAATATATTTTTTCATTGCATCAAAGTATTTTGTTCTGAAATTTGTATAATCAGATATATATCAAATGAATTCCTCAAATCTACTTCAATCACTCAAAAACGATTTTACATATGAATCTACTTTCTCATCTCCAAAAAAGTTATGTACAAAATGACGGATAGTCACTCAAAGCGAATCACCGTCATATATATATCTCAATAGGATGTCAGCGGGGAAAAGTAAATGTACAATGTTTTTTTCAGTTGTAGAAAACGTAGTGCTTATCGAAGAAATTTCTATATTCTTCAGTAAATCTTGCACTAAAGGCTGTAGTGCTCATCATTTTAGCTCATCATAATAGAGCCAGCCATAAAATTGTTGTAATTGCACCCCTGGAATGTCTAATATCTGATTACTATACTTGTAGAAATAATAAAGCATAAATAAAACATGCATATTCGTTTTCAGCATAAACATTTTATACTTTTCAACAATGCTTTTTGTGTATTTTTTTCAAGACTGCACCAACATAAATTCATATAATGAAAATAACACCTCAATAAACCAAGAAAAATCTCTTTGAATATCTGGTCATGGAAATACTTTTAGTCTTGACTGAAATATAAACGTAAGTAGATAAATCGTATACAAAAACTGTGCTCAATAAAAATCCTCTTCTTCATCTATGATTTCTTGTAAATACACTGAAGCAATCATGGTGATAGCATGAGCCAACTGTCACGGTGCATATGATCTAAACCCATTTAGATTAGCTGCGGCTGCATATCAATAATAAAAATCAACATCTTTTACTTTGATAGTTGGGGATTCTCAAAATCATATTTTAACTTCAAAGGGATCGAGTGCAATATCAAAGAGATTAAGCTTATAGTTTTCAACTATTTTTCTCGTGATCACAGAAAAATATTGCTTGGCTGAAATAAATCATACGAAAATACTTGCCGGATTCATAGGATTATTGACCATCTCATCAGGGAAGAGAGATAGCATCATTCTCTTAAATAAATGCATGTGACATTATAATTATAAAAAAGAGCAGATATCTATTTTCTAACATAGATGTTCTACTCTTATTTGAGGTAATTTGCAATATTATTTGTATGTTATTGTGATACTCCCCTGCTTGTTTCTCACTTCGAATCATCTTTTTCTACACTTCTCAAAGTAATATCGAATATCAATGTCTTACCTGCCATTGGATGATTTGAATCTACTACCACCTCAGTATCTGTGATTTCAGTCACTGTGACAATCTGTCATCCTATCTGGTACGTTTGTCATACCTTGGCTTCTAATCATGCTTCTTGAAAGAGTGATTTCTCGATTCTAGACTTTTTTGTCTCGTCATATTCTCCATATCAATCTTTTGGCTCAACAGTGATCTTTCTAGACTTGCCGACTTTTAGCCCGTTCACAGCATCACCGAATCATTTTATAACCTGATTCCCTCAAACAGTAAATGATAGTGGCGCATATGTTCTATCAGGAGTATAGAGTGCATTTTCTTTGGCTACTGATTCTATGTTTGTATCAAATACTTGACCATCGGGGTATGTTCAAACATAGTCAACTGTGACTACCTTACCTGTATAATCTGTGTTACCTACAGATCCATTGAAATAAAACAATCATGCTATAACTAATACAATGATTAGAGCTCAGATAATTCAAATGGTTTTTTTCATGAATAAAGAATAAACTAATAAATATATTTCATACTATAAAATCTATAATATTTTGCAATCCTAACTATCAATCATTTTTTTATATAGATATCTTCATCGAGACTGTATAGGAGATAAGGATTCAGAAAGTGGTTCTGTATTTGTATCTTCCACGTTTTGTCAATTGATAGTATTTGAAGCACTATCAGGAGTAGATTGTAAGAAAAAAACACGCTCTCATGGTAAAACTATACTATTATCATGAGCTACGAACACTGCTGACTCAGGAAGTGAGTATACGTACGCTTGGATTGATTTGTATTGTTTATGACGAGCCAATGAAAGCGTTTCTTTGATCACCTGTTCAATAGATCATTGCATGGTTGCATAATTTATGAAAACCTTGATAGAGGCAATCATGATCAAAAAAACAAAAACCAAGCCATAATATTTTATATGATATGGTTTCAGTCTCCATTTTTTGTAAGGTGACTGTGGTGCTAAGCCACTATTTATTTTCTTTTCCATATCTAATATGCATAAATTTCTGCACAGAAAAATCAACTTGTATTATCTACCTAAATGAATAATCTATTCACTGTCCCACGGCGAGGGGGACTTTTTTTGAAATAAAACATTTACCCTTAATATATATGTCACATGCAACTAGATGGAAAAACCATTCAGGCCTCAATCATGCAACTTATCGACGACTACAAGTTTGATCCATATCAAGTGATGGAAATCGTTAAACTATGAATTAGATCTGCATTCAAAAAAGACTATTTGCCAAATGAAAAAAAAGTACAATTACAGGTTAACATTGAGAAAGATGGAACTATTCGTATTTTTAGAGAATATGAAGTAGTAGAAATAGTAGAAGATTCTTGAGTTCAGATGCTCCTTGCAGATGCTCAGAAGATCAGAAAAGATATCAAAGCATGAGAACTTGTATTGATGGATATCACACCAGAGACACTTGAATTTTCTAGAATCGCCGTACAAGCAGCAGCTCAAACAATCAAGCAAAATCTCAAAAATATAGAAAGAGAAAGATTCTATGAAAAATTTCAACACAAGCAGTGAGAACTCCTTAGAGCAAAAGTTCTTAGAGTCAATTGAGATAGTATAGTACTTGATATAGAAGGGACTACTGTGGTTTTAGCGCCTGAAGGACAGATCCCTTGAAGGGTGTATAACCCTGGAGAAGAAATATTTGTACTCCTAAGAGAAATTTCTAAATGACTATGAGGTATTACACTTACAATTACTCAATCATCGCATGATTTCATAGAAGCAATTCTTAGAAAAATTGTTCCTGAACTTGAAGAAAATAAGGTTGCTATTAGAAAAATAGTAAGAATACCTGGTAAAAGAAGTAAATTACTTGTATCTGCACTTGATGAAAAAATTGATCCAGTAGGTGTATTTGTATGACAAAGGGCAGACAGGATCAATACAATTCTTACCCTTCTTGATGGAGAAAAAATTGATTTTGTAGAATTCAATGATGATGATGACATTAGACTGATAGCAGACTCATTGAAGCCAGCGAGAATAGAAAGTATTGAACTCAAAGGGAAACGCGCAATCGTGACACTACCAGAGGAACAAAAACCATTAGCATTCGGGAAATGATGATCTAACATTAAATTAGCAAGCCAATTGACTGGTTATTCTATAGAAATTAAATAATTGATGATGGATATCCAAAACATAATATTTGTTTGAATTATTATTATCATTTCACTTAGTCTCCACGAATATGCGCATGCACGGATGGCAGACCGTCTTGGTGATCCTACGCCACGCATACAGTGAAGATTGACTCCGAACCCACTCGCTCATATAGACCCTATATGATTTATTATGATTTTTATAATAAATTTCTGATGGGGAAAGCCTGTAATGACAAATCCATCCTATTTTCGTAATCCAATTAAATGAGATTTTTTGGTTGCAATGGCTGGTCCCTTGTCGAATATCATATTGGCTATATTGTGAGGAATTATAATTATGGTCTTTGGGAAAATTATTTGAGTAGAATCAGCTTATGAGCTTATAAGCTCCAGCGACCTAGTTGTGCAGTTTTGGATGATGTTTGTCGTAATCAATATATGATTAGCTGTTTTTAACCTCCTTCCAATTTTCCCACTTGATTGATATAGAATAATTAAAATCGCATCGCCGTCATTGTGATACTGGATGGAAAGAAATGGCCAAATATTACAAATAGTTTTTTTAGTCTTGATTATATGACCTTGAAGTTCCATGATATCTACCATCATTTCAACCGTTTCACAAACTATCCTCTCTATACTATTTATTTTTCTTAGCCAAATATTTTACTAGTTCTATCCCCTAATTAATTTACATATGCTCGATAAATTACAGTCAATAGAAAAAACATACTTGGATCTACAAGCTCAATTATACGATCCTATAGTAGCTACAGATCAGAAATTAGCGAGAGAAATCAACAAAAAACTTCTAAACTTAGAAGAGGCATTTAATTTGTTTCAGATCTATAAAAAAGTAGATTCTCAAAAAAAAGAAGCCGAAAGTATGTTGGCTAGTGAGACAGATGATGAAATGATTACACTTGCCAAGGCAGAATTAGATGATGCACTGAGTAAAATACCTGAATTAGAAGAAAAACTCAAGGTAGCACTATTACCCAAAGATCCAAACGATGACAAAGACGTATTTCTTGAAATCAGACCAGCAGCTGGATGAGATGAAGCTTGATTGTTTGCAGCCGAATTACTCAAGGCATATATGCTTTATGCACAAAACCAATGATGGAAAACAGAAATCATCGAGCAGCAATACTCTGACATATGATGAGTCAAATTTGTCATGGTAAAAATGGCTTGAAATAAAGTATATTCAAAAATGAAATTTGAATCTTGAGTTCATCGTGTCCAAAGAATTCCTGCTACCGAGTCTCAATGACGTGTGCATACATCCACAATTACTGTTGCTATCATGCCTGAGGCTGAAGATGTCGATGTAAACATCAATCCAAATGATGTACAGATGGACACATATGCAGCATCATCAGCGTGATGACAAAATGCGAATAAGAATCAAACTTGAGTACGTCTGCACCACCTTCCTAGTTGATTAATCGTAACTATCTGAGATAGCAAATCACAACTTCAAAATAAAGAAAAAGCATGGTCTGTACTAAAATCTAGGCTATACCAAATAGAACAGGACAAGGTGACTGCTGCAGAACGTGCAGCTAGATGAGAACAAATATGAACTGGTGAACGTTCAGAGAAAATTAGGACTTACAACTTCCCGCAAGACCGTATCACCGATCATAGAATTAAGCAATCTCGAGGCAATATACCTGGTGTAATGATGTGAGATTTCGATGATATCATGAATGCATTGATTATGGATCAACAAGCAAGGTCACTTTGAACGAAAGTGGATACATGAAACTCAAATGACGAAGATGATGAATAATACAATAAAGATTATTTTAAGGTATATTCGTATAGTAATTTTGCATTTATATTATATCTGTGTGAACTATGAAAAATCTAGTACCTATGATCTTACTACCAGTAGTAATTACTATTGCAACGTTACAAGCATCAGTCTACTTTGATCTTCCTTTTGGGAAAACATATGGGTGAGAAATTGTAAAAGATAATACAACCAAGGTCATTCAAGAACGCATTGAGGAGTATAAAAAAGTATCTAATCTAGAATCAGATATTACCAAAGCTATTGAAACAGGATCTCCTTCTGTAGTTAGCATCATCACAACTAAAGATTTAGCATATTATATGACTGATCCATTTAGCTTCTTTTTTGGCACCCCAAGAGCTGAAAGTGCACAAACTACACAAAAAGTTAAAGTTGGATGAGGAAGTGGAATCATAGTGTCAAAAGATGGTTATATCATCACCAACAAGCACGTCATCAGTGATCCAAATGCTGAATATACAGTAGTGACTACAAATTGAGAAACATTGAATGTAAAACAAACATGGATGGATCCAGTATTGGATATCGCTGTACTGAAAGTAGAAGATGAAAAATGAAATATCCCCACAGATCTTCAACCTGCAACATTCATTTCATACAAGTCATCTGTGAATATCGGACAGTTCACTATTGCTATTGGTA
Source organism: Candidatus Absconditabacterales bacterium (assembly GCA_039809345.1). Classification (GTDB taxonomy): domain Bacteria; phylum Patescibacteriota; class Gracilibacteria; order Absconditabacterales; family Absconditicoccaceae; genus JBDHUW01. Next base: position 126,961 of record JBDHUW010000003.1, read on the forward strand.
ATGCTCTTGCTGAATATGCAAACACGGCTACTTTCGGTATAATAAGTGCAAAAAATAGAGCACTTGATAATCAATGACAAAACTGAGCTGCTTATATTGGACTATACCAAACTGATACTCCTATCAATCCAGGGAATAGCGGATGACCACTCTTGAATACTGCATGACAAGTCATATGAATGAATACTGCAGTAGCACAGTGAGAGGGAATAGGGTTTGCGGTACCATTATCACAGGAATTCATTCAAACGACACTCTCGTCGTTACAAGATGACGGTACTATCACTAGACCATATTTGGGGATACAATCTAAGCTGCTAACCAAATCTGCAGCCAAAAATCTTGAAATGCAAAAATTTGAAGGTATCTATATAGAATCTGTACAACCTACTTCACCAGCAAGTTTATGAGGACTATTGTCAGGAGATGTTATTACTGAGATAAACTGAGCAAGTGTACAAACAGATATGCCAATTCTATACTCTCTTTATACTATGAAAGCTTGAGACAAGGTAGCATTGTTGGTATATAGAAAAAAAGAGTATATCAAGGTTGATATTACTCTTTGATCACTATGAGAAACATTTCAATAATCATATACTATTTTGACAGTAGTTTATTGAGTTCATAATTTGCATATACGTATGCAATACCAAGAATCAATATAAACTCTGCAAATAACCATGTCAATCTAATTCCAAGCACAGATCCAAGAAGCTCAGACAGTGTAGTATTAAACAAATATGGGAATATGCTTCCTAGATTTGTAAGGAATATAAATGAAAGAATCACGGTGAACACATATCATAGAGTCAATAATACAAAACTATTGATGAAAAAAGGCATCTTCATGTGATTATATGGAGCTCAGAGCAGTTTTTGCACATGTATAGTCTCTTGCATAGCTATAAACTTAGTCTTGATGATCATCCCCAAAAATAAGAGGATCACTACTACACATGCTGCTATAATAAACGTAAAAAAGTATTGTAACACCTTGAGAACATTTATCACACGAGCATTTCTATCAAATTGTTCTTTGGATTCGTCATTTTGAGTATTTAAGAGTATGATATCAGTATATTTATCTTTAATACTCATCACATAATCATATTGCTCCTGATCACGAAATGTAGCATATAACGTCACTGGAAGTGGGTTTTCAATACCGTAATCATCAAAGCTTTTCACCATATTTGGAAGACGTTTTTGGAGATTTTGTAATGCTTCTTCTTTTGAAAAATACGTCACTTTCACTCCTCCGCTTTCTAGTTCATCCTTGAATTTCATTACCTTTGAAGATATTTCCTCTTGAGAAACTCATGTGCCAGCTTGCACTGCATCTTTGATATAGAAATATACTCAAAGTCTCTCTCTAATCCCTTCAGCTGCATGAGAAGTCATCTTGGCTGCTAAAACAAAGATATGGAGAAACATTAAGAGTAATGCAAACACTCAACTCATCATCAAAATTTGTCACCATTGTCATTGCCAAAAGTGCTTTATTGTAATCATATATTTTGATTGCATACATTTTCACAATATAGATTTCATCTTTTCATTCATTTTTTTCATTGGATAATCAAAGCTTATAAATAATTATTCTGCCACTGAGCTTGTAGCTACTGGGGCGTTTTGTTCAATAAATTTTTGGAATAGTGCTATTTTTTGATCATAGAATGCGATATCTTTGTCAAATGTTTCGAGTTTATCCTTTTTGTCATTGAAATATTTGATCATGCGTTTTGCTCTTCTATAGTCGAATTCAAGTAGATAGAGTTCGATTAGGTTATAAATCACTTCAGCATCCATACTATGAAGATCAAATGCCTGTTGTAGAAAGGTAATCCCCTTTTCTCTATTCCCATACCAATACTCACATAGCCCATAACAACGTAAAATTTCATGATTTTCAAACTTAGTTAGTTTGATCGCTTCTTGAAAATATTTTTTTGCATCATACCGATTGTTTTTTTCCATCTCCAATACTCATTTGATATATACATGCATAGGATCATCTTTTTTCATATGCATCAAAAAATCGATTGGTTTCTGTGCTTTGTCGAGCTCACCTCTTCTATATTCGATATCAACAACCTGCAACAAAGCATCTTCATGAGTAGGATCACTCATCAGTACATGATTCACTTTTTTCAATGCCTCATCAAATTTACCCTCTTTTTTGAGCCCCTCTACTTCGTCTCGGAGTGATGCTGGTATGTACATATTCAACTAATAAGTTATGAAGTAATAATACTCCTCTATACTACTCAATATAGCCCAATACTACAAATTATTAATACTATTTACACCATATTCCCCTTTGCATTATAGAAATAATATGTAGATATGTGGATAATACATAAAATTAGATATAATAATGGAGTTGAAACGATCATGAGGAGTTTTAAATACCAAAAAACACCCCGAGATGAGGTGTTTTTAGTATGTTTTTCTATGATGTATACTCTTAGTATTCAATTTGTACTCCTGGAGACATAGTAGCTGAAAGTACTACTTTCTTCACTAATTTCCCCTTTACTCATACTGGCTTAGCATCTTCCAATGATTTCATGAATGCCTTGAAGTTTTCTACAAGTTTTCCATCATCAAATGATAATTTACCAAGTGCAGCGTGTACATTACCTGTCTTATCTACTCTAAATTCGATTCTTCACTTCTTCACTTCATCAATAGTAGCTACAAGATCTTGAGTTACAGTACCTGCTTTTGGAGATGGCATAATACCTTTTGGTCAGAGTATTTTAGCAACTCTAGCCAACTCTCTCATCATATCTGGAGTTGTAACCATCACGTCGAAGTTGATTTTACCAGCTTCAATTTCTTTGAGGATTTCAGTATTACCAGCAATATCTGCTCCAGCTTTTTTAGCATCTGCTACTTGATCATCAGACACATATGCAGCGATAATTACTGATTTACCAGTTCCATGAGGAAGAACAGCAGTCGATCTAATTTGTTGATCATTGTACTTAGGATCTGCAAATGTTTTCACAGCCAAGTTCAATGTTCCTACAAACTTTGAATAAGACATCTTTTTGACCATTCCTACGGCTTCTTCTAGAGTGTACTTTTTTTCTGCTTCTACAAGTTCTTTAGCTTTTACATACTTTTTTCCGTTTGCCATTGTAATAATAGATAATAATAAAGTAGTGATAACGACCTCACAAAGAAGTCTCCCACGTGTATTGTTATTTAACCTCAATACCCAAGCTTTTTGCAGTACCAATTATTGATTTCATAATTGATTCCATCTTGTTTGTATTCATAGTTTCTTTCTTAATCTCTGCAATTTCTTGTATGTCAGCTTTTGATAATGTACCAATCTTTTTCTTGTTCGGTTCTGCTGATCCTTGCTTCTCCTTCAATTTCCATAGAAGAAGGTGAGATGTCAAAGGAGTTCCTATATCAAGATCGTATGTTCTATCAGAATATACAGTGATGATAGCAGGTACTTTTACATCTGCAGGAGCATATTTAGACATGATATCTCTTGTTTTGTCGTTGAATTCTTTGATGAATGCACCGATGTTAACTCAGTTTTGTCATAGAATCGGTCATACTGGAGGTGCTGGTTGCGCTTTCCCTGCAACCACGTGTAGTACGAATTTCTTCGTAATTTTTTTTGCCGGAGCCATTGTAGGTATTCAAATTATAGTATAAAGGTTTATATAATCCTCTTCGCACCAGAAGCGTGCAATTCGGTACTATGACTAATTTCACGTAAAGACTTTTCTAATGTGTCTTTTGTGTGTCTTGTATTCTCATGTTACATCTTGTATAAACCAAAGATCAGCTCCCATGCGCACAAAAAGCGACGTAATCGTAGGAGAAACTCATGGCAACTCTACAAATGTAACCCTATCTCAAAAATACAGATTGTTGATGATATCGTTTCTGGCATAAATTTCAATAGTTTTTCATCATATTCATCTCACTAGATCTGGTATATCATACGTTTTCCCAGTACCTACATAGACATAAAATATATCATACGTAGAATCCTTCAAAACATACTCATAACGGATTCAAAGAGATCTAAACACATCGATAGTCCCATAATACAACTCAGTTCAAGTGAGTATACGCTGCTCTCAAGTTCCAAGAATATCATCCAAGAATGAGTCATTTTCATCGACAACTTCTCATGTACCTTCTATCATATCTTGTCAGGTATTGCTCACATCTCAAGTTTGTATCACGTCTCATGTAGTGGATTGTGTGGTTACTCCATACTTTTGCATAATCACAGTAAGATTCTCACGAATAGCATCTCCACGAACTTCAACAAAAACGGCATATACAAGCGACACCGCTACGAAAAAGAGAAAGAGAGCTATACGAATCAAACGACTATCCTGCATTAGTTAATTTGAGATACTTTATCAAAGGTCAATACAACTGGAGTCAATCTTCATAGAATTTCTACGTTTACTACTACCAATCATTTCTCAATATCTACATCTTTTACATTACCCTTCATGTTTGCAAAGTTTCCATCTTTGATAGCTACTACATCTCATACCTGATATGGCACAAACATTGTAGCTTTTTCATTGCTTTGATTTACATTGTTCATCATCATTTGATACTCCTGTTCTGTGAGTGGGATTGGACGAGTTTCCGCTCATACAATCAATTTAACTCACGGAGTATTTCTGATAATATACCAAAGTTTTTCATTCATTCTTGTCTTCACAAAAATGTATCCTGGATATAGTTTTCTTGGTTTTGATATTTTTTTACCAGCCTTCATCACTACATCATTTACCTCTGGCACAAGAAAATCTACAATATCATCGTGTAAATTTTGCTTCTTGATTCTCTCTTTCATGTTTTCAACTACAAGGTGTTCTTGTCATGAAACTACGCTAAGTGAGTACCATCTGTGAGTATCATCTATAATTTGTTTGCTAATATCATTTTGGTTTATGAGTTGTTCCATGGTTTATGCTCTCATCACGTTATAAAAGATTTTGTAGAGATTACTAAAAATAGAATCTACTCATACGAAATAGAGACTCCCAATAATCACCGCAGCAAATATAGCCAAAGTCAGATTGATATAATCCTTTTTTGTAGGACGTTTAAGCTTTTTTACAGTTTCTAGACTGTCATAAAAAAAACGTAACATTGTATTTTTTACATAATAATAAAATTAGGACGTTTCATGTATACACATTCAACGTCCTAATGCAAACTAAAATATCATAGAAACAAGTCTTATGCAATATTGGAATCAAGAAGCTTTGGTCATAAAACCACATCTGTTCATCTTTCTCTAATCATATCAGCATATTCACGTAATGTATATTTCCCTCCTCTTTCAGTAAGGTTTGCTTTCATATACTTAATCCCTCACAACACATTCTGATACGGATCTAGTCTGTCTTTCACCCCATGAGTCGCCGCTACTTTAGATGACAATTGCATCAATCATCTATATGTTCATCTAGCTTCATTTTGCAATGTTGATTCAGCATACGCAATTCATTTAATTAAACTGACTGAAACTTTCGTTTTTTCGGCAATAGCAGAAAACACCTCATCATATTTAGATGGTGTATTATTTCAAGCATTCATTTTTTGTTTTAGTTTTTTGAATCGATACTTTACAAATCATTTAGGGGATACCTTTCCATAATCATAATCTTTCCCAACATTACTTCTCATATGTTTTTGAATAGTTGACGAAACAGCCTTTCCAAAGAGCACTGCATCTAATATTTGTCTTGCGCCAGCAGCTCATTGCTGATGGCTCAAATACGCTATAAATGCATCTACATCATCTTTAATGACATCACTCATATCTAAATTTTTTCACTCAATCTTATTACTGGTAGTTTTTGTCTCTTTTATTTTAACCAATGCTATTTCTTTTTTCTCAGGAACAATAACCGTAGCTTTTGCACCGATTTCCCCCTTCTTACTTGTCTCCACTGGTTTTTTAGGGATCGGTTTTAATATTTTTTCTGGAACTTTCACAGAAACGGTAGGTTCTTTTGAAATTGGATTTGTTGCTATAGGATGATTCATGAAAGCTGGAGATCTTTTTTGGAAATCTTCCCATATCTCTTTTGGTTTTCTAGATACTTCTTTGCTTGGCACTAGCAGTTGTTTTTTTACTTCTCAAATAGCTCCTATAGTAGCAGGTCAGATAAATCAATCTATTTTGATTTTCAATCATTTGATTTTTCATGCATCCACCAAAACATTATGAGCTAATTGGGTCAAAATGACCTGTTCATTATTCATTTTATAAGGATCGATTGTGTTGATAATATTTCAAATCTTATAGGTGTTTATGAGACTATTCATAATCACACTAGGCAACTTATCTTTATTTTTCTCAACAATCGACAATAACTCCTTCTTTTCAGTAGCGTCTAGTCTTCAGTCATTGTTGATAGGGAGCATTTCTTGCTTTCATGGCTGCGACATTGTGTAATTCATGGTAGTATAGTACAAATAAAGTTATAGTGATTCTAAGATTTGGTCAGCGTTATTGTTTTTTGCTTCATATGCAGCTTCTTCTTGGCGAATTCTTTCTTCCCAAGCAGCTAACTTTTCATGGATTGCTGCTAGTTCTTCTGCCTTTGCTTTCTCGTTCATTGATTGCAATTGATACACCATATTATAACAGCTGTCTAGATACGCTTCAGATGGCTGAGGTTGCAATACAACTACCAAATGTAAACTTGCAAAAACATCACTTACTTTGGCGAGATCTTGCAAAATATCTTTGATATAAAGTAGCTTTTTTTCATACGTCAGTGCTGGTCGGTTTGTTTTCATACATACTTGGTTGCATATAAATGTATATCCATAGTATATGTATGCATAGATATTTGACAAATTATGAGCCTCCTAGTCTCACCTCTGTGCAAATTTGCATTGACAAAAAACAAGTATCTATTGTGATAACAAAAAAACGGTCATAAGACCGGCTACATAATCAACAAAATTACTAAACCCAAAATTATGTAATACTCTTTTTTATTCTTTCGAAGACTTCATCAATTGATCCATGAGCATCGATTTGGACTCGTCCTTTTTTCAATGCAGGAAGAGAAGATGCGACATGGTATCACTCTACTACCTTTTCAAAAAACTCCTTCCCCATTCTCTCAAATTTGTCTCCATCTGCATCAAATGTTCTTTCGATCGCATGTTCAATGTCCGACTCTAAATAAAATATATAGTCAGGTAAACAGGTAATTATAGCTTGTCTATTGATGTCTCGAACTTTTTCTATTCATACTCATCTTGCAAATCATTGATAAGCAAGTGAAGAAACGACACTACGGTCAGAAATTACTATCGCTCCACTATCCAGTGCTGGCCTGATGAGACTATGAAGGAGCTGGGATCTAGCTGAAGCATACAGGTACGCCTCACATATCGGATGCATTATCTCAGAAAACTCGGTTGCTTGTGCAAGGTTTCTAATAGCTTCAGCTATGACTGTCGATCATGGTTCTCTCACATGGATAACTTCTTTGTCTGGATACTTTTGTTGAAAATACTGCACGAGCTTTTTTGACTGTGTTGATTTACCAGTACCAACGATTCATTCAAACACTATGTACATAGATGATTTATTTAGAAGATAATTGGATTCTTTTCAACAATGCTTGTTTCTCTTCGTTTGATAAGGACTTCATCTTGATAAGTATCTTGGTTGCATTGTGTAGGTATTTGCTACAATGGTGTTTGATATCTGGAATTTTTTTATCTGCAGTGATCTCTCATCGATGTTTTTCCCATCGAAGTTGAGACTGCAAGATCACCTCCTTCTGCTCCTCCTCTATTTCACCACTTACAATTTGCACCAATATGTCATCTCAAATAATTCATGCAACTTCTACTACCAACATCATCAGCTCATCTACGCCACTATCGTCTATACCATGGTCTTGCAGGAATGTTTCGTAGAAAAAAGCATAAAATAGATTTTGTGTGGATTCTTGAGGTTTTTGATGTTCTTTTTCGGTGTCTTTGCGAATATTGGCTACTACGACACTTTGAGATTTTGTAAATATCTTAAACTGAGAAAACAGCACATCATATCACATACTCATTTTTTTTGCCAACGCTTCTAAGTACCAAGAAAGCACCGAAAAGTCTTGTACATAGAGAAGAATTTCAAACATGCTTTGCAAAAAACGCTTCCTGTCGACAGGATTTTGCATGTCAAAACTATGTACCATGGCATCAATTGATCACAAGAAACCATCTGTTGCATCGGTAAATACTTTGTCAATCTGATCCTTTGTAGGTGAAGTATTTGCCCATTCGTCTATATCCTTGAATCCATCAGGCAAAGAAATCATTTTAGGATATACATCATTTTGAAATGCCACCTTGAGCGCACGTTGTGCTGCCTGTATTCAAGCAGGATCGTTGTCAAAAAGGAAGTAGATATTTGGCGTATAACGCTTGAGGAGCTTCATATGTTGTGGCGTCAATGATGTCCCACACGTAGCTACAGCTACCGACACACCCAAGCGAGAAAATCAAATCACATCCATATATCCTTCAACGACAATCAATTTATCAAACTCTTTTATATTCGATTTAGCTTGCTCGAGCCCATAGAGAATTTTTGATTTATCGTACAATACAGAATCTGGTGAATTTAGGTACTTGGGCTGATCCTCAGGATTTACTGCACGCGCTCAAAACCCTACTAGTGTACCCATATGATCATGGATTGGGAAGATAATACGATTGCGATAAAAGCTATACAACTCTCCAGTCTGCGCTTTTTTTGCAATTCACAACGTAAGACAATCTTGCTCTGTAAATCATTTTGCTAGAAGCAATTTAGGCAATCAAAATGAGCTATCTGGAGCATATCACAAGCCCCACGTACTGATAATATCATCTCCCAGCTGTCTTTTTTGCTTGAGATATTCTGATGCATACTGATTGTTTTGAAGTTCTTGCACAAAATACTCTTGAGCCAAACGCAACATACGCTTATATTTTTCCTTTTCTGCTCCCTCTTTTTCTCGCTTTTCAGGATTCACTTGTTTGGTCTGATAGTCTTTGATCTCAAGTCCAGCTTGTTTAGCGAGGATCTGTGCTGCATCTCGATAATCAGCTCTCTCTATTTCCATCATAAATTTGATCACATTTCCCCCGATTCAAGTAGAAAAACACTTAAAAATCTGTTTCTCAGGAGAAACCACAAACGAAGGAGTTTTTTCATTGCGAAATGGTGAAAGTCCAACAAAATTACGCCCCACTCTCTTGAGTGACACATAACGAGAAACCACATCCACTATATCAATATTTGACAATATATCTTCCGATAAACGCGACATGAGTACGACTATACCATTTTACAGTATAAATACAATCTAAATAATTGAGGTTGACTTTATGTGGCTTTTCGTTACTGTTGATGGTCCTAAAAAAATCAATTATGAGTACACAAAAAGAAATTGCCCTAAGGGCAGTAAGAGACGCTAACCGTTACCCGTATAAAGTTGCTGCAAATATGTTAGCAGCCGAAGGTTTCAAACCAGTTCCTGGAGGGAGTTGGGAACTGCAAGTAGATAATGAAACTATCAGTTGGGTACCGTCGGCACCTACTGAAATAATTTCAGGAATCTGTTCTGCCATAGTGACCGGGGAAACGGGAATAAAAGAATGGGAAAACCTTAGAGGATTTCTCCGACTGACTAAAAAGGAGGCAATCATTCCCTCAAAAATCTGTGAGGGTATATTTGTATCCTTCGCCTCAATAGTTACCTCTAACCAAAGCATAAATGTAAAAGAGGTGACGAAAGGGATAGAAGTTCTCATACCCTACATGAAAAAAGGTGAAGACTTCGACCCTTGGGTTGCGATAGAAAGGTTTAGAAATACCTTTCCATTAAACTAAAAAAAATACCGACTGCCAGCCAGGCCTCCGGAAACCCCGGAGGCATTTTTTATACAACAATCTCTCCAAAAATCTTTAAACTCTCAGTATGAGTGATCACAACATTCACAAAATCTCATAGTGAAATGTGATCGTAGGATACTCATGGTTTTTTTTGGACTACTACTGTTTTGAAATTATCGCTATAGCCAGAAAAGAATGAGTCCTCTATTTTGTTGATCATCATCAAGCGCTTTGTTCAGAGTTCAGCTTTATTATTGTTCTCTGACACGTCACGTAAAAGATTGTTCATACGCTGTCGTCTTGCTTTTTTCTCCTCACGAGATACGTTGTCTTCATACTTTTTTGCTCACAATGTACCAGGACGTGGCGAGTAAATTCCCATGAAAATCATATCAAATGCTGAATAGCGTATCAAATTCAATGATCATTGAAAGTCCTCCTCTGTCTCGTCTGAAAATCAAATTATGATGTCTGTCGTGATACTAATTGGTCTTTTCAATGCACGAATATTATCGACAAATCATTTGTACTGCTCTACCGTATATCATCTAAACATCTTTTTCAAAACTGGGTCAGATCCTGCTTGGAGAGGCATGTGTATATGTGGGCATAGTTTTTCTTCTTGCTCATGCAATGTCAAAAGCTCTTTTGAATAGTACGTTGGATATGGTGATGTATAACGCAGCCATACCAGTCCCTCCATCTTCAAAACCTCTTTGAGAATATGGACGAAATCAGGGTGTTTGTTTACTATTTGTCAGAGCAAAACTATTTCCTTGATGCCAGATGCAAGATGGTGCTTCACCTCTGCTAGTATCTCATCCACTGGTCTATTTTTCTCCAATCCACGTGAATATGGGACAATACAGTATGCACAAAACTGGCTACATCATGTGGAAATCGGAACGTATGCAGTCTTAGAAAGAGAATCCATCAATTGATTGGTTCATTGTGGAAGGATTCATGTATACTCATTGAATACATCTACATCTGGAGCAATCGTGTATCATAAATTTTGCAACATTCTAGGAAGCATTCATACGTCATCTATACGAAACAGGAGTTCTATATTGGGGAATTTCATTACCATTTTTTTGTAGAGTGGATTGAATGCGTGATTTACAAAAAGGTAATCTCATGTGGGGCTATCAAATTTTGCATATCATTCCAAGTCTTCCTCCAACCGTCATATGATAGTAGGATTTGTTGTTTTGACTCCTCCTACAAAATTACCAAGCTTTAGCGCTTTGCTTTCCTTTTTGTCTCTTTGTTTGATGATTTTTCCTGTCTTGAGATAATGCTGTACCATGCAACCTGTCAACCATACTTTCTTGGTCGCGGGAATATCTTTCAACAACCCAAAAACCTTATCCTCAGACTTTTGTCTTACGGAACATGTATCAAAAATAACCACATCAGCCTCATCTATACTATCTACCCACGTCCATCATCAATTTGTCAAAATAGCCTTGATTCTAGCGCTATCTGAATAGTTCATTTGACATCAAAAAACCAGTATATGGAATCTCATCATGTTTTTTTACTATAAAAAAAGTGTATAGACACTTGCTATACACTATAGAGATTTACTATGAGGCTTCAATATGGTTTTTATTGACTGTTATTGTGTGAAAGAAGAAGTGTATTTTCTATATAAAAGATCTGAAGATGGATTAGGTATCAACTTACCATTAATCTTTACCTTATATTCTCCATCTTCACCAGCTCAAATCCAAATAGATTTTTTCACTCCACCCTCAATCACATACAAAATCACATTCTGTCCACCATTTTCTCATCTAGCAATGTCAATCTTGGTACTTACACCATCTACTTTTATAGTTATATTTTTATATAGATCAGATTCATGAGCTTTGTTCCATTCAGTTTTCGATTTTTTTGGAGCCATTTTAGAAACAGGTAATCTGTCAATAAAGTTCCAAATTGCATTATATGCTCTTTCTGGATTAGTTATCTTTTCATATTCCTCCCTTTTCTGATCATCTCACAAAATCGCATCAATCACCTCTGCTCTCGTTTTTTCAAGCATAGGACCATACTCTCTTGTCACAGAATCAATTTCTTTTTGTGTTTCTTTATTATACTTATGATCTTTGATTTGTTCATAGTGACCACTTTCGTTGAATTTATCTGACATTGCAGGATGTTTCATATATATAAATATTTAATGAATTTATTATACAGATAAAATATACTTTTGTCAAAAAAACACAGATGAAATGCCACATATATAGACTATAGCACACTGTAGGTTTATGTCAATGGTGTATTTTGTATATGTAAATTTTCACAACATGATTATTTTGTATTGATTCTTATATCCATATACTATAGAGGTATTTATTATCTCATCCATGAAATTATGGCTGATCTCGAAAACAAAATCGAAAATCAAAATCCACCAGCAAGTGAGCCTACTCCGCCAGTAGTGACGTCAACCGTAACCCCGGCTCAAACACAAGTAGCAGCTCCTACTCTAGAACCAGCTGTGCAGGCACCTATTGTCAAAAAGTCTCCTGGGAAAGGGAAAAGACTTTCACCCATGACACTCGCCATATGATGCGTCTTCTTTTTTGTGGTGTTTGTAGCATTGGCCATGGCGGCGGGATATGCTGGTATACAAAATCCAAAAGCATTGGACGGATTGATGACTCCAGCACAAGCCAAAAGTCTGTTGATGATTGTTTCATGAGCATTCTTTTGAATACTGTTTCTCGTATCATTCACGTTCTTGTGATTGAACGGGTATAGATTATCAAAAGCAAAAAATACACCTAAGCTCAAACTGATTATAGGGATTATAATATCATTTATGATGCTGACTGTAAGTATCACCGTTTGAGCGGTTGTGATCACTCGTATCCAAAAGATTGATGCTGAGATACTCCTCTCTTCAAATCTAGTAATATGAAAAATATGTGTATCCGTACCTTATGAAACCTGTAGAGATCCAAAGAATCATATAGAAGTAGTAGCAAATCAGCTTCCAGTCGTAGCACCAGTAGAGGTTTTTATGTCTCCTGGAAAAACATTCTTGGATGCACTCACTACTGAGCTTTGAGTGAATGACGGTCAATCCTATAGTCTCTCATGTGGAAATGGGTGACCAAGACAGGAGGGGCAAATAGTAGAAGTAGTAGCTGGTGAACAATGATTCCAATTTCTAGAACCATGTTTATATACCAAAAAATGAACATATGATCTGACACTGAATTATACATATTTAGACAAGGTAAGTTTACAAACATTGACCGATACATTATCAGTGTGAAAGATTGAAGTCAAAGCAGAAATTGATATCAAAAACGATTGAGTAAGCTTAGGAACAAATGACAACGGCAATGAAATCCTAGCATGAAATAGCCCTGCGCGCGTAGTCTTCGATGCTAAAAATATATTCACGGATCTATGATTAGATGAGTCTCGTATCATACGAAGTTTTGATGCAGAAACTGAAGACGCAACAAAAGAAAACAAGGCATTTTTTAGTCATAACTTCACCGAAGGGAAACTGCACAGAGTCTACTATAGACTTCCAGGAAGCGCTTACCCACTTATTTACAACTCATTTCCAATTAGGACATTGCCAAGTGATATACCACAATGTACCATCACTACACAAAAGAATGGTAATGGATGATATACGTTTGCAGGTCAGTGGTCAGATGGCGGGAATGATATAGAGAATATCAGATTCGAAGTATATAACCTATCTCAAGAAAGGGTCGTACAAAATACACCAACACAAAATCCAGCATTCAATTATACATTCCAAGACAATCAACAATATATCATCAGGCTTTTGTACAATACACTTGATGGATGAAAGTGATTCTGTGAATCAGATACGATAAATGCAAATAGTGAAGCATACAGCATCAATTCTAGTCTATTTTGGAAATCTGCATCTGCTACAAATCGGCAAAAGTTAGGAAGCACATGATCTATATATCTCGACAATACAACTATCACAGCGACACAAGCGCCGTTTGACCTGCAAGTTCGCATAGACTCACTCATTCCTGAACTCCCTAGATGATGATCACTTACTGTTTTGGTGAATGATCAAGCTATGAAAGCTGTCAAAGCGAATTTATACGAATGACGCATCTATGGTTCAAATACACAAATCTTGAAAATCTTTATAGACGATGGGAAAGGGAACACAGTAGAAAGAAACTGGAATATCGTATTCAATCAAGACACACTTGTAGGTACACTCAATGCTGACAAAGTCACATGACCAGACCCACTCGTAGTTTCATTTGATGCATCGACTATTGAAGCTACAGAAGCGGGCGATGAAATCATCTACTACACTTGGGATTTCGGCAATGGGACTACCAAAGAAAATGTTACCCAATCGAGAATGACAAATACTTACCTGTTCAATACAGCGACAAATCAATGAGTATACAATCCTACAGTGACGATTCAGACAAAAAAATGATATAAAAAGGTATTTAGGTTATCTACTCCAATCTCTGTCACAAGAAGATCAACACAAGTACAGATCAGTAGTAGTTCACACCCTACCCAAATTGCGAGAGTATGAGACAAGATTAATATCACTGCAGAAACAGACTGACTAGTGACTGCAATCACGTGGGATTTCGGTGATGGTACATCTCCCAAAGAGTGTGAATGAAGATCATGTACACAAATCCAACATGTGTTTAGTGGCGCAGGAACATTTACTGTGAGAGCCACTGTAGAATACAAATGACTCCCTACCACAACAAATACAATTAGATTCAAAATTGAATAATCCCCAATTGCATCCTATCTCCAATTTATTATAAGTAGTGCATTTAGCACTACTTTTTCTTTGATGCAATATATCAAAAAGACATACAATGGAGTCCAAGTAATATTTGCGCCTATGGCTGACAGCACCTCTATCACTATCGAGATAGTAGTCAAAGCTGGCTCTCTCTATGAGACCAAGGAGACCAACTGATTGAGCCATTTTTTGGAACATATGTTTTTCAAGTGATGAAAAAAATATACATCACCGAAAGTAGTTGTAGAAACCATCGATCAAATAGGGTGAGAGTTCAATGCTTATACAGGAAATGAGTATGCATGATACTATGTAAAATCAGCACCTGAACATATCAATATCGCGATAGATGTTTTGAGTGATATGATGGTCCACTCTACATTCCCACCAGAAGAAGTCGAGAAAGAAAAATGAGTAGTGATTCAAGAAATCAAGATGTATGAGGATAGACCTGATGCTAAAGTAATCAATATTCGAAATAGGAATTATTTTGGAGACAATAGTTTTGGATGGGAGATCATTTGACCTGAAAGCAATGTCCTTGGATTCACCCAAGATGATCTTTTCAACCATCAAAAACAACTCTACACCAAAGACAACATGCTCATCGTGATCGCATGAAAAGTCAATGATATGGAGGCCATAGGTAGTATGATTGGAGATCTATTTGCTCAACTCCCTGAAACTTATACTGGGACACTCCCCTCGTATACGTGAAATCATCCCAGGGACAAGCGAGATATCGTCTCAAATGGCACTCACCAAAATCATATCGTATTCGGTGGGCCTTGATTTGCACACGATGCACCTCAGTACTATGCAGCAAAACTATTGGCCAATATAGTATGAGGAACCATGTCCTCTAGGCTCTTCCAAGAAATTAGAGAAAAAAGATGATTGTGTTACTATATTGGATGTGGACATCAGTCAGCTCCTACTCACTGAACATTTGTGATCAGAGCTGGGCTTTCAAAGGAAAACTATGATGAATGAATTACAGCAATCAAAAAAGAACTTGAAATGATTGCAGATACGTGAATCACAGAAGATGAATTACAAAAAGCTAGATGAAATATTCTCGGGAAATTACAGATGTGAATAGAAACCTCAGACCAGATGGCAGATTTCATCGGCTCACAACAATTACTGTACTGAAAGATTCTCTCACTAGAGGATATACTTGCCGAGTATCAAAAAGTAACATTGTGAGACATCCAAGCTATCAAAAATATGTTACATCCATCAAATTTTTACGGATGTACGATAGATTAATACTGACTGAAATATTATTTTAAAGAGTCTCTCAATTTTTTGAGATATGAGATTTGCACAGGTGTCAAATTTGCTATTAGAATTCTCTTGATGGGATCTATCGATATACCATATATTCTTTTACAGACAGCTTTCATGAATCATGGATAAGTATTCCCTAACTCGAGTATTATTTTCAAATCATTATAGGGCATTTTATGTCATAAAGTAGAAGTTAGTCATTGATGTATTCTGTAGTGTAGAGAGTAGTCAGGTAGATTATACAACTTTCAGATCTTTCAAAGCCTTGTGATCAAGTCATAATCCTCACTCACTTTGAATGATTCTCTATACATTCCAGCTTTCATGATAGCGGCAACTGGTGCACATAGAGATGATTGTTGCATTGGATTCTTAAAATTCATCACCTTGCGTATTTCATTGTCTGTAAGTGGCAAATCAACATGTGACAAAATATTGCCAAGTTCATCTGTACGCACATATCTACTTCCTATAGCAGTCAAATTTTTATCATTCTGAAGTACTCATAATTGTTTTTTAATTTTATCCTCATCAACCCGCTTATCGTCATCATCGATAAATCGCACATATTCTCATCTACTCATACGAATTCCAGCATTTCTACTATATGATACTCAATAATTTTTTGCGTTATGAACTATCTCTATTCTCGGATCAAGCTTCAATAAAGTATTTACCTCTTCTCTATACTCTTCATTTGGATTGTCATTTACTATTATAATTTGTTGATTAGTATAGGTTTGGCATAAAACTGAAAAAAGTGCTACCTGCAAGTATGGGAATCTATTATATGTTGTAATAATTGTCGTTGCCTTAGCGTTATTGTGCAAAATGCCCATACGATTATTGTAAATAATAAATAAATATTGTCAATATAAACTATTGCTATTGACAATAAACGATAAAAAGGTATTATGTGTGCCTAAAGCAATGCATATGAAGCTTATCAAAAAAATTTGGATGGGAATTATCCATCAAGATCACAAGCCCGTAGGGCAGGTTCTCGAAAAAATAAAAAGGCTGCTGGATGAAAATCCAGAAATTGCTAAGCCCAAATCCCATGGGAGGCTGGGGCATGGTCTGCTCGCTGTGGTAGGCAGAGGACCATTTTATAAAAAAATTTCGGGAAATAGCAAAATTGTAATTGAGAGCGGAAGTGGAGATGAAGTCCACATTCTACCGAACTGCATCATTTACAAATTTAGGGCTTATAACCGAGATGGCTATAAGCATAGATGCAAAATTATCATCGGTGAAGATGGCTCACTCTCCTATGATGAGGAGAGAAGTAACATCACTCCCCACCGGCTCCTTCAAACACTCATCTATTACTGTGAGCAGTTAAGGTGAGTATGTTCCAAAGAATGCATTAAGGCAGCTATATTAGCTAGCCTTTTTTTATTGTCACCAAACTATTTTCTTTTCTCAATTTATCTCTTTGAATTCGTTAGCTTTTACACGGATTTTGTCTCAGATGTTGTAAACATCTTTCCAAGAAATTCCATCTGGTACATTGATTGTATTTTTGTGAAGCAAGCCTTCTACTCACCTTACAGTCACAAAAAGTCCATAATTATATTTTAACTTTACAATACCATCATACCACTCACCTATTTTCACATCTGCAATAGTGAAGGTGATTTTTGCTGTCGACAATGGGATTCAGACTGCGTTTACTGCCGGTGATATATATTGTGAAGACTCTGGTACAGATATGGTTGGTTGAGTAGGTATGCTTGGTGATGCATCATCCATTTTCATAGCTTTCTCCATTGCTTTTTCTACTGGCGAGAAAGACTTGTTTGATCGTATCTTAATTAGCTCTTCTAGTTTATCACGATCCATAGCATAGCGTTGGCGTGACTGTTGGCGGATCTTATCCTTGATTTCTGCTGATTGTTCTGGCTGTCAAAGTGGAATAGTAGACATACTAAATGGATCGGACATGATACCGTCTATCATCAAACGAATATACGCACGGAACTTTGGAATTGAAATAAGGTCATTTGGCGTCAACACGCCTTTGAATTGTTGAGCAAGTACTACTGCATCATCATATCATATATTGAATGAAACCATCGATCATACGTTACCAAAAATAGCATCACGAATTGTTTCATTCAATTGAGATGTATATTGATTTGCGACAATCAATGCCAAACGATACTTGCGCGCTTCAGAAAGAATCACAGCAAATGAGTCAGTTGCAAAGTTTTGAAACTCATCAATATGGAGATAAAACGGACGACGGTCTTTTTCTGGTATATCAGTACGCGACATAGCATCAATTTGTAACTTGGTCACGATAAATGATCCAATCATTTCTGTATTATCTTCTCAGATTCTCCCCTTCGCAAGATTTACCAAAAGAATTTTCCCTTCATCCATTACCTTGCGCATATTCAACTTAGACATCGGTTGTCCAAAGACATTACGCACAATCGGTGATGAAAGAAATTGTCATACCTTGTTGGTAATCGGAGCAATTGCTTCATTTCTTTGTGTATCTGACCATTTATCAAATTCTGTACGCCAAAATTTCAACACGATTGGATCTTTTACATTTTCAAGCACCTCTTCACGGAAGTTCTTATCCGTCAGAACACGCATGATATGCATGATAGTTGCATTCGGATATTCAACAACTGACAACATTACATTACGCAACACATATTCCAAACGTGGCCCCCAGCTCGTTCCAAACAGCTTCTTGAATGTAGCAACGACTCAAGATACGATTAAGTTCTTCTCATCCTCAGTATTGTACTGCAAGAGATTGAATCCAATCGGATTACTCGTATCTCACACATCAAAGAGGATCACATCATTGGTACGTCGACTTGGTACATGCTCCAAAACAGTTTCTACGAGATCTCCATGAGGATCAATCAAGCAGAGTCACTTATTGGTATACATGTGAGATTTTATAATATTTGAGAGAAATGTAGACTTTCCTGTCCCCGTCTTTCATACAATATACAAATGACGGAATGAGTCCTCATCTTTGATCCCAAAACGGATCTCCTGTCCTCTATAATCAGTTTTTCCCAAAAGCGTCATAGAGTTTTTTTCCTCCCTTGCTGGCAATGGCAATGATGGTGGATATGATAATTTTCTATACACCGAATAGTCCAACACATTGATAAAATAATCCTTTGTCGGGATATGGAAAAAGTTACATGCTTGCGAGAGTGTCATCTTAGTCTTTGCTTTTTCTAGTGAAAGCACCACAGATCACTTGTGGAGAAACTTAGAAAACAACGCCTTACTCGTGATCTTCATAGATTCAGCCTGTGATGGATGAGCTCATTCATAACTGATACCAATTGCTACCATAGCTTTGAGCACATCTTCCGGCTTTTCTTCTTTCTCCTCTTCTTTTTTCTCCTCCTTTTTATTCAATAATGCTTTGATGATTGCTCCTAATTTATCAAAGAATATATCCCATCCGCTCTTTTCTGTTTTGAATGAATATGTAAATGAGAATGATACTCTTTGTGTTTGATCGATTGTATCAAACACCCCAAAAATATCTTTGAGTGGATCCAAATATTTTCATTCTCTCATAAAATCTTTGTCTACCGTCAATATATCTTTTTCTCAGAATGAAACTCGGTATTGTGGCTTTGGCAAAACAAATTGTTCTTTCACCAATTCAGAAGTAGAAAAATTCGCATAAAATACATTTTCAAAGTATAATGCAATATTGTTTGGCATGATCGCATACATTGCGATATTTCATCTATTCCCTGTGATGATGTAGTCTATAGATTGCGATACATCCGCAAAACTCTTCAAGAAAGATTGCCGGTATGCTGTGCTATTTTCATTGTCCTTGAATGGTCTGATGCGGTATATAGTTTTGTCTGACTGTATAATCTCCTGAACTATAGGAGCTGGAGTGTTTTGTGCAGGAACCACTACTGGAACTACTGGACTAGGTGGCAACTGATTGCTTCCATCTGGCTGTGCAGAAATTGTTTGTGCAGTAATTTTCCTCACAACTCGTTTTCAAATATATTCAGCTACATTCAATATAAGGTCTGCAGGTGATTTCATATGGGTCGGTTTAGCTACACTATACATTTCATAGTTAGAAACTACATACTTAGTATATAGAAAACAACCCCAAAACACAAACATCATGTGAGAAAGTTATATTTTGCATATATTTTATGGGGAAAGGCAAGACAAAGTGCATGAGATAAAAAAATGGGGCGCAAAGACCGCCCCAACGTGAATGATTTAGCCATGCTTTTTGACAAACTCTTTTGCAGCATAGAATTTGTCATAAGCATCTCCCTTTAAGGATTTTAGTTTACTCCGAAGGTATGATAGTAGCTCATCCTTCTCGATGAGCTCATGCCTCTTTAGAAATTCCACAGACGATTTGATCGCCTTGGCCTTCCATTTGGCAAACTCCCTCTCTGTCTTACCAGAGTGAGGTCGCGCTTCGGAGTTGTCATATTCGATTTTAAATCGAGTATGTGCCATTCGAGGGTTATACAAAGGCAGCTCCTCCTCTGTGTATTTTCTTGACTCTACTTCGGGCTCAGGGAAAATAGCTTGAAACCCTTTTGCCTTGAAGGTAGCCCCCTCGTGATGACCGAAGGTGTAATATACCCAGAAGACCTTATTTTTGTTTTTTTTAGACCTCACATACATTCCCTCTCGGATAGTGCGAGGATCCATCGCTTTGGATGGTAATGTAATCGCTCTCCCCTCAGCGATTATTTGCACTGGAGCTAAGGGTGTAGTTTTTATATTTTTTTTCATAACCGTTTGTTTTAGTTACTGTTTCTATACCAATCAGAAACTTTAATGCAACAGCAAACTTGCATCTCCAAAACTATAAAACCTATACTCGTGCTGGATTGCATGGGCATATACCGATTTCATTTGGTCAAATCATATGAATGATGCAACCAACATAAGCAATGTAGACTGTGGCAAATGGAAATTGGTCATGAGTCCATCGACTATCTTCCATATGAATCATGGGTAGATGAAAATACGTGTTTTGACTGAAATTGTGGTAGGATTCAAGTAATGTATGGTATCAATATACTGTTTGTCATTTTCTTCTTGTGAGAGATTTTGCACAAGAGTATTCCAAAAATGATTTGTATGTTCATCCATCTGTAGTCATCATGCAGCCCAGATATATGGTAATGTTTCAAGCAGTCTTGCCATAGTAGTTCATATTGCAATGACTCTTTTGCCATTGCGTTTCTGATTTGCAAGAGATGAAAACACTGATGTTTCTATCACTATCGTCTCCTCATGGATTGCATACGCACGTATATCTTCAGTATCAACCGGCTTGAATGTTCAGAGCCCGACATGGAGTGTCGTATACTGTATCTCTACTCCCTTTTCTACAAGAGCCTTGAGTATGTTTTCTGTGAGATGCAAAGAAGCAGTAGGAGCTGCCACAGATCAATCATGCTTTGCAAAAACTGTTTGGTATTTTTTTTCTGTTTCAGCAGAAGTTGGGATATACGGTGGAAGTGGCATTTTTCAATAGAGATTCAATAATTCATCTACACTGATTCAAGTCAACTTTAAAATGACTCCCTTGCTGGTAAGAGAGGTGATTTCAGCATATATTTCATCTTGGATAAATATCTTGGTGCCTGGGCGATTTCTCTTCAGTAGCTGAATCAGACACTCGCATTCTTGCTCTCCATGCTTTTCTAGAAAAAATATTTCTGCATATGGAAGAATCACTTTCCTACCATGTTTGGTGGTCACAGTACAACCATACAGTGGGACTCTTGCTTTCACTACACGGGTATCATTTGCATAGATGACAAAGTCTTGACCGAGATATGAAGGGAGATCTGCTACTATTTTATCTACAATAGCACCTCATTGAAATACAAGTAATTTTGCACTCTCTGCAGGTTCTGCAGGCGCATGCGCAATCATTTCGTCTGGTAAAATATAGTTGTAGTCAGATAAATTAAACATTTTACAGATATAAAAAAAAGTGAACTAATGTCCACTTGAAACTGGGTCTACTTTGCATTTTCTGATGATCGTAGCACGAATCTTCGCAAAGTCTATGACTTTCATCCTATCGATTGATCCATTGCAGAACTCTATGGCCTGGAAAACAAACATTGCCTTAATCTTGGATGCAACCTGTATAATACGAGATTGCGATACTACAATCTTCTTTTTTGCAAGTGAAGTGGCTCCTCTCTTGGACATATAGTATTCATCAGTCACTTTTGCAGCTATTTGCTTGGTATTTTGATCATCTAGCAGATATATAAACCTCTTGAAGAGAGATTTATTTGCAAGGAGTTTTTCAAGTTTATATGAATTGATACCACGTACAAAATGAGTAGTTTCATCTAAGAGGAAACCTGCAACATCCCATTTTGAAATATAATTAATAAGCTCTTTCTTGAGATTATCAGCTTTTTGCTTTTCAGTCATGTGAAATAAACAGTATTGATATAAAGAGGAAGAACTTATATAATCTCAGCTACTCTTACTCATGGCAACCTATGTTGTATATAATCGATCAAATGTTGATCATGGGTGATAAACAATACAGTATGTCATTTTTTGTTACATTCGATTAGCATATCTCCAATCATAATTGTCGCATCTCGATCTAAGTTTCATGTGGGTTCATCAGCAATCAGAAACTGCGGATCTCACACCAATGCACGCATGACTGCTACTTTCTGCTTTTCTCATCCACTCAAATATGCCGTCTTGGTATTTGCTTTGGGAGCAAAGTCAAACTCCTTGATAATACGAAGTGCCTTCTCTTTTGCAGTAAGGTCATCAACTCATCATAGTTGCAATGGCATCATGATATTTTCAAGGACAGATCTGGTAGGGAGTAATTTATAATCTTGATAGATTACCCCAATACGTCTTCTCAACGCTTGCACTTCCTGTGTACGCAAACGAGCGACATCATCTCATTTTACATACACGCTATGTGAAGGAGGCATGACCTCTCTCGTCAATAATTTCATAAGCGATGTTTTCCCTGATCAAGATTTTCATACAATGATGCAAAAATCTCATTTAGAAACATGAAAGTCAAACTCATGAAATAAGATACGTTGTCATGGATATCACCATGTGAGATTTTCTACACGCACAATTGGATTCAAATCAGTATGAGACATATGTGTTTTCTATTCATCTAAATATAACTCTTCTAGTATATCAAGAATTCATCAATCTACAAAAAAATGGATATGAATCAGTCTTATACAAGAACAATTTATATCCATTTTGAAAGTAGTTGATACTATACAAGACTTATCGCCTATTTATGATGTAATATGTCTTCTCTCATTGTTTGTACTAATCTATGCAGATGCATGATATTGTGGAGAGAAAGCAAGACCCCACCTAGTATTTCGTTTTCTTTTATCAAATGGTGCAGGTATGCTTTCGTGTAATTTTTTGATACAAATGAGTCTGAATCATCCAACGGAGAAAAGTCATTTTTGTATTGAGCATTTTTTAATTTGAGATTTCACTGCGATGTCATAGCTACTCCGTGTCTTCACAATCTAGTAGGCAATACACAATCAAACATGTCAAATCAAGCAAGGATGGCTTCGCGAATAGATTCAGGAGTTCCGATTCACATGATATATCTTGGCTTATCTTGAGGTAACTTTGGTCATATAAAGTGCATTACACGACAAATATCCTCATAGCTTTCTCACACACTTACACCTCACACAGCTATACCATCATGCGCATAAGGCAACAAAGCTGCTAGTGATTCCTCACGTAGATCTTCATAGGTTCATCATTGTACAATTGGGAAAAGCACTCACTTTGTCTGTTCATATTTTGGCATCAAATGCTCGTATTGGCGTCTCGCCCACTCATGAGTAGTTTTCATCTGATAGTAATATTTCTTTTGTGTGATTCATGCTGGTGAACATACATCAAGCATCATCATGATATCAGATCACAATGCAATCTGTGTGTCCAATGTACCTTCTGGAGAGAAAAAATGCTGAGATCAATCATATGGAGAACGGAATTTCACTCCATCTGGCATGAGCTTTGCAAGTGGCTTACCTGATTTTCATTTCGCCAATGAAAAAGCTTGGAATCCACCAGAATCAGTCAAGATGAGTTGGTTTCGATTTTCAAATGTATGAATACCTCATGCTTGCTGTACTATATCTGCACCTGGATGCAAAAAAAGATGAAAGGTATTTGCTAGGATTAGATTTATCGGTGGCAAATCTCATATATACTTCGGATCACGAAGGAGATCAAGTATCAGTCACTTTATAGTAGCCTTGGTTCAAACAGGCATAAAAACTGGTGTCTGTACTGTGACACCATTTAATGTAAACTCACCTGCTCTTGCATTTCCCTTGGTAGCAAGGACCTTGAACTGTAATTTTTTCATTATCATTTTCTTCTATCTATGATTTCTTTTTCTCGCTTTTCTACTTCTACTGAGATTTGATTTCATGAGACCTTGGGCAATCCTCATCCTCCACTAGATTCCTTGGTAGGAGTAGAAGTCAGCACTGAACCCATGTTTTTCGAAAGTTCATCGGTCCCTGTCTTCCAGATATCTTTGAAAACTCCCATTATATCTTTTGCATTTTTATCGTCTGCCATCCAAATTATACAGTAACTAAAAGTCTATCTGTCGTGAATATGTATATTTTTACTTTGCCTTTGATGTTGTACTTTTGCTTGATAAGGAACAATGCGTGCTTCGCATCAGCCACTCATTTTGTTCATGGCAAAATCATCCCACTATTCCCCTTATCATCAACTAATGCAAACCCATACATCTTTGGCGTAATCATAGGTATTTTGCCAATATTTGTTTCCTCATACAGCGTAGTGACTACGTCCAATGTCAGTAGCTTGATGCCTTTGGTCTTTTCGACATAGGTTGTATAAAGTTCTTGTATCGTCTCTTCCAATTTTTTGTCTGTCTCTACAATTCCATCCGAAAAAAGTAATTTTCACGCATCATCAAATCAAGAGACAACCAATCATTTTGTATCACGCAATTTATACTTTTTTTCTATTGTTTGTTTAATTTGTTCCAGCATGCTACTAAAATAATGATTTGTATTGTATTTCCTAGAGGAAAATATATGAAATTGCAATGCAGTATAAGAAAATATTTGTATGGATTATATTCCTTTCTTGCCTTATTTGATGAACAATGGATTTGATCAACATCAATCCATGAAGTGCTCTACGGTTCATAGCAGCAATATATTTTTGTATACCACTGGTATCATTGTCATTGACATCTAAGTTGGCGATGCAAGTGAAGATACGAGGAATATGATTGACTATAGCTATACTTGCCTTGTCTAAATTTGAATCTTACACATATATAGCAGCAGCCGTATTTGTATGAGGAACACTATTAACAGTAATTCGTCACCACGATCTACTCCAGCAAAGGAGATGAATCAACACACGAGCATTGGCATATGTGCATGCACCAATCTTTGCCATAGTGTGCAGTGTAGCTGGATCATTTAGTCTCCTATGATGAGACAAGCCAATCGCTCTTGACTG
The DNA here is from genome assembly GCA_039809345.1 of Candidatus Absconditabacterales bacterium. Classification (GTDB taxonomy): domain Bacteria; phylum Patescibacteriota; class Gracilibacteria; order Absconditabacterales; family Absconditicoccaceae; genus JBDHUW01. The sequence continues at coordinate 152,532 of JBDHUW010000003.1, forward strand.
TGGACAACTTCGCACTGCTATAAACAAACATATAGACGCAGTACTCTTGCCACTCAAGTTTACAGAGACGCAAGCAATCACCATCAAAGATCGAGTAAATGGATTCTTTGAAAAATCTCCCAATGAGATCATCAACACACAAGTACAGTCTCAAGTCTCTAATATTCTTGAATCGCAACTCACCACACAACTGGGTGGCCAAATACCAGCTGATCTCCTTGAACAAGTAAAAAAACAAGTAACTAATCAACTCTGAAATAATCTATGATGAGATATCCCACCAGAATTTCAAAAAGCTCTGTGAGGCATCAGTAGTATTGATGAGCTCAAAAAACAAATTGACCAATCAAACAATCCAATAGCCAAACAACTCCTTCAGAGGAATCTCCAAAAAATTATGACGGCACAAAAACAAGAATTAATTACTCAACCATCTAGAAGAGGTGTAACAACGTGAGATAGCACAGGAATAGCCAAACCTCAAGTGATAGACAAAAACGACCTCGACAATAAAATATGTACAATAGTATTTGATCAAATCAACGAACGATCAAATGCAAAGTGATTTAGAACATCAATTCTGATCACATTGCTGTTCTTCCTCTTACCTGTATTGAGATTATTCTTCACAATATATGCTGTGGTATTGTCTATCATATATATCATCCTCAAACAAGTTTGAGTAATCACAGTGGTCCCTGAAGAAAAAATAGTAGAAACTCGATTGGTGTGAGACAATTATAAGTGAAATACACTGCTATCAACATTGGCATTTCAAGCTAGAGCACAGCAACAAGTTTCAGCCCAAAAACAAGCTACCCTCCATGCAAAAGCAGTAGCAGAAAAGGCTACAGCACCAACTATACATACTGATGAACATTCATGAAAACCAATTGACGATCTCCTATGAAGTATTGGAACAGATAAAAGCACTGACACGTCATCAGAAATCAATCTAGACTCAATTCTTCCCAGCGATTCTTCTACAAAAAAGGACTCATGAAGCATTGATTTCTGATCGTTCTGAGGAAACTTTTGACACAAACCCACAAAAGAATAGAGGTTGACAAGACCTCTATATTGATTATAATCCACACATTTAATCGATTAGAATTTTTCGTGATGGCAGGTTCAATACATTGAGGTAATAAAAAGAATAATGGTGAAACGCGTGAATATAGGGGAAATGCAGGTATAAAAATAGTAGCGGGGTGATGGACACCAAGAACAGATTGAGTAGGGGAAATTTTGGATGTGATGTTGCGGGAATCAAATAGAAAAAACATTGTATCTCCTGCTGAATTAGAAAAAAAAACTGATGGTAAAATTCAACTATCAATAGCCAAGAACACTATATTCAACCTTGAGGCAACAATAAAATGACTTCAAAGACAAATTAGTGAAATGGAGAAGCAAGTAATAAAATTAGAAAATGAAAAGGCTACTTTGTGCAGTGCTATACTTGCATATCAAAAATTGCCTTTTATAAATAATTTATTGAATCAAGAAACTTTAACAGATACTGAAAATATATTGAGTAAATACAAGGAAAATCAATAACAAGACTACATAATACTAAAAATCTTTTTTCTTCTTCAGAGTGAGACTCTTAGGATGTGGGACTAAACGTCAACCTTTTTTCTCATCAAAATTATAGCAATTTCATGCATAATTTCATTCTACATCCAATAGTCAATTTGATAGTTCTTTTTTCACATCAAAGTTGTACCATTTTCACTCAGGCACTCATATGGAAGAATCAATAATTGGGATAACAGTTAAAACCAAGAGTAATTCATGTTGATACGCTTCCAGACTTCCAATCACCTTCAAGGGTGGTTCTCCGTTTTTAGAATACAGCTCTCAAGTAATTTTCCCATTCACTTGGATATTCAACTCTCATCAAGTAGGCATTTCTGAATGAGTAGATATCTCGCTCATTTGTGCTTGGGGATGTAGCTCTAGTTCGTACAATCAAGATGAGAAGTCTCACATGATGATATAATCAGAAATTAAATTATGTGCATTAATTTTTAATTTTCATATCCGTAGAATGCGTCATAACTTCTTTGACCATCATACCAGTGTATAATTTGACAGATAACTTTTTTACAATACTATCAAGATTTTGATGCCATTCTTGATAGATACCCATAAAATTCAGATGCTCAGGATAATACAGAACATAGATATCGTCTAAAGTAAGTTTTTCTACTAATGCTTGCATCATGTTATTTGCAGTTTGGTGTAACTTATGGGATATGATTTTCAACTGAGCTAATTGTTTTGTATAATTATTTATAGTAAGATGGGGACTTTTAAGTACAAAAGTTTCTTTTGTTTCTTCATAATTAAAAATCTCAATAAGTTGGTCTATATTCCCCATTTGCTGCTTATAATATTGAAGAATCCCGTCTGAGTACTGATGAGTTCAAATAATTTTTGGAAGTTGGGAAATGACATTCTTCCAGTAGACTTTAACTTTTCCTCTTAGTAATTCTAAATACCTATCATTAATAACAACATCATAAATTCTTGTCATATTTTCATGTATTCATTCATTATATAGATTGATACAATTCACATAACTATTTATTGTATTTTCTACATCCGGTAACAACTTAACCATTCAAGATGCATTATTCATATACATAATCTTCAATGCATTATTGATTTCTGCCCTTACCAAATCCTCAATAGTATCAGTGAGATCTTGAGGAGTTTTAGATTTCAAAAGTGCATCTACTTTGTGAGGAGGGATATCAGAAAAGGCGAAATTGCGATGTTTTATTATCGTATTTCTCAATGCCCTTTCTATATTCGGAGAATGAGATAATTGATTATCTGACAACAATCATTCAGCTTGTTTTGCTATTTTATCACTCATTAAAAAGGGGGTATATCAAATAAATCATAGACATTCCTTTGTATATAATACATTGTTGCTGTGTTTTGTCAATAAAAAAAGGGGGCAGAAACAGCCCCCTATTCAAATGACGTCATTTCGTAATCAACAACGTCGTACTTTTTTTAAGATTGTTGATGGTTATGGATATATCATACACATCATAAACATCTGGCTTATCTAAAAACGGGTTTGAAACCACGTACTTTAACTCTAATTCAAGCCAGCCTTGGACCTGAATAGTCATTTTAACTTCATGATACATCTTACCCTCCTCTTTTCAAGGAGCTTACCATTTTTTTAATTTTTGTTTTCATAATAGATTTGTTTTTTTATTGAAAATGTTGGTTTTTAAGCCCTACCGCTAGGGCTTTTACATAAATACGCTCCATTAGTGGTACTATCTCCACCGCCACCCAACCAATCATGAACCACTTTATAGGGATAAGTACAATACTGATATAGATGCCAATGGCGCTAATTACTGGGCCATAGATCATAGAAATATTGAGTAATACGCCTATAGTTAGGAGACAACCTTCTCCCATCCTCTCAAAGAAGTAGTTTAGGTGCTGTTTCCACCCTTTTGCAGAGGAAGAAGATGCAAACATTTTCATTCCGAAAGCAACTGGGATGAAAACTAAGAACACGAGTGCTAAATATGGGAATCGATTATCGATAACACCCAAAAGTTCTCCCACATGATTGTTTTCAATCAGTGTTGCTGCAAAAACAATACAGCAGAATCCGTTTTTTTTCAATAGTATTTTTTTCATATGTTTTCAATTTGTTTTATGTTAGATATTATAGCACATTGCTTATTCAAGTCAACACAACATCACACAATGACAATACGTCTATATCCATTTGAGTAAGATCAAAAAAAACCCGGCCAAAAATAGGCCAGGTATTAATAATTGAAGTGAATGTGTTTGTATCAAGCAAACTCGTGATCATAGTGTCCAGCTTTTACACTGGATAATGCAACACCTTCCGATGTCTCAAGGTGGATTAATAGTTCATATCCATGAGACATCTTTTCAACCCTGATAGATAAAGCTAATCCTCGCTTGATGATTGTTATTCTGTTACCCAACGGCAAACTACGAGAAACAGCTAGTTCTGATATGTTTATACTTGGGAATAGCGCCATTAGCATAAATATACCATTTGCTAATGCTTCAGCCATAGGCCGATAGCCTGGTTTTCTCATGCTTGCCATAAATTCCTCACTGGTAGATTTTAACACTACCCCTATCCTTATTAGGAGTAAGGCTGACATAGCAGACCTGAATCCCCATGTTTTAGGGGGCAGCAGAGCCTTGACAGTTTTATTGAGAAGTGCATTAACCTCTTCCACAAGAGAGTATTGCTGATTCTCCTCTTTTGCCAAATTAGCTCCTTCTGGCAAAAAAACTTCATAATTGTTCTCCATATGACCTCCCTTTTTTTAATTTTTTTTAATAATTTTTTGTACTACAATTATACCCATCACACAAAATATTACAAGTCTATTTGACATTGCATTAATTATATGTTTGTGTATAGTAGTATTACATAAGAAGTTAGTTATAGGGGCGTCGGTTTCTACCGGTCGGCTCCTTTTTTTATTTCATTACATACAGATTATTCAGTCCATATAACATCGATTTGATGAGTGGAGAGCTTGATCTTCGTGGGATTCGGAATTTTCTTTTTCTTGAAAAGTATGGTGAAAGGGTGCTTTTTTCTCATAGTAGTAGTTGGGCTCACATAGTACCAGAAGCAGCAGCTCGTGGGAGTCATACACATCACTGTACCCGATAGTGATTTTCATATTTTTCATCTGTGTCGATGATTGGCATCATGTCTTTTGTAGTTTCTATTCTGCCATTTCGATAAAAATCAAATGAAAATGGTCTCATAGTGTTGTAGGTGCATTTGATTTCTTTGATCACTGATTGAATTCCATACGGATAGAGAATATCAAAAGGGAGCCCAGCCGTAAGCACGTTTCCTCCTCACAAGATGAGTCTATTGTCTCATGTGAAACGAAAATATGTGAATGCCATTTTCGTATCTCGACACATCAATTTTCATGCAGGGAACATGCTATTTACTATATCTTCACTCAATGGCTCGCTCATAGTGATGAAGTTTTGCAATCCATATGTGTCCTTAGCATACTCTTTGTGCAACTCATGTGAAACCTTTCATACCGCGAAAACCATTTGATTGCAACGAATACTTCATCTTGATGTTTTGATATAGTTGTGTGTATACGATTGAATCGTAGTCTGTTCATACACCTCTACTCCTATTTTTTGTAAATAATGTTTCATCTCCTGACAATAGACCATAGGATTGATAGCGAAACAGTTCTTGTATCTCAATCCTGCGGTATAGTGCCTCCCTGATGTGTGTTTATACAGTGAATCTTCATCTATGTAGTCTCCCTCATATCAATATTCCTGTCTAGCGTGGTACTCGTCAGTTACTTCTTTCTTCCCCGATTTTTTCCATCACAAAAGTAGGCTATCTTCATCTTGGATATCACATTGAAAGCCATGTTCACGCGCTATCTTTACAATGCTGTCCTGCCCTGCTTGTCAAAATTCTCGCAATTGTTTGGCTGCATCTTTCCCATACTTTCTTTCAATTTGACGTAGTCATAGTTCGCTATCTGGCGTCAAAAAGCCACCTGAGCGCCCAGACATTCAGCCACCGCAGATATTTCTTTCCAAAAGAATTACCTTCTTACCACTTTCTGCAAGTGTCTTGGCTGCAAAAAGTCATGCCATTCATCATCAGATTACTACGACATCAGTATTTTTCTCTCATACAAGTGGAGGACAAATCTTTCACTTTGTTTGCATCAGATACGACATCCATCAATTATGATATTCCATTCCAATTTAATTTACCAATAAAACAACCTATACCATCGCAACTGCAAATGCATAACTCAACTCTCCTCTCTGCCCGTGTTGTACTCGGTAGTGAGAACCATGATACACCAATGATACTTTTTTGTCAAACATAAGATCGCCATGACGAGCATCAAATCACTCGACACTCACCAATATGATAGACTCTATCTCATCAAACGAGAGATCGAGAAACTTGATCAACGCTTCCTTGCACGTCCACATCGTATAGAAACTTTCCCAATCTGACCTTCATACATGCTGTAGTTCAGTATTATATTTGTGTAGCAGTGAGGTATCTCTAGGTGAGATACGTTCTAGATCTATACCCACTTTTTCATCATCTACAACTACCAAAACATAATCCAGAATATGAGAGTATGAAAAATAGTATTTGTTGTCTATCTGATGAACACCATTTGGAAGCTCATGCCATACTCATGTTTCCTGATGTATATAATTTGCAACAGCCCATCTTCCCACCAATGATCCATGGTAATCAGGTACTGATTCCTGCAATAGTTCATTGTAACCAGTTGGGAAAGACTGTTTTGCAATATCGACACTCTCTTGATTGATCATATGCAATGCTAAATACATCGTGAAAAAATTAGTGATTAAAACTATGAATCTGTGCCTTCAATACCTTGTAGTCCACTTTTCATGTTCACAATACGGGTATGATATTGATAATTCTTACCTCATCTATACGGACAAACGTGCTTACTCCTTTTTGCCTCAAGTATGCGTTGATTTCATTGACAGTAGGAGGAGTGGTAGTGAAGAAACCCACGATAGTTGCTCATCCATTCTGATCCTCTACTCATTCTACAGCTAGGTTTATTTCATCTGTTTCTCCATATTTCTCAAGAAGTAAGCTCTCTATAAATGGCAAACTTACCATCTCTCCAGCTATTTTCACAAACCTTTTGAGTCTTCCAGTGATAGTCAAATATCCATCATGGTCAAGGTATCCAAGGTCTCACGTTTTATAATAGTTCAATCATCATATATCCTTAAACGGAGAGTCTATACTTGCATCCAGATACCCGCTGAAAACACTAGGTCAAGAGACATAAATCATGCCTTCCTGTCCTACTTTTGCTTCCTGTGCAGTATCCATATCGAGTATCTTGATCATCACTCATTTGATTGGCAATCATACTGTGCCTGCTTTGCTCTTTTGTATAGGATTTGCGGCAATCACTGGACTACATTCTGTGATGCCGTATCATTCGATGATATTCCCCTTTGGTACTTTCTCATGCAACAAATCAAAGACTGCATCAGGACATTTTTCAGCTCATGTGATCACAAACTTCAATGATTCCAATTGCTCTATACTACTTGCTGCTAAGAGTTTTCTGATGAATGTAGGAGTAGATGCCACTCATGTGACATGCGTATGTGCTATGATGTTTGCGAGTGTTTTGCTGTCATTCGGGTCTGGAGAATACACGACACGGAGCCCGGTAATCAATGGCAAGATCGTATTCACTGTAAATCAGAAACTATGGAATGGAGGCAAAAATCATAGTATGATGTCGTCCTTTTCTACCTCAAGAAGTTGCAATGCTCATTTGATATTTTGTATGATGTTTTGGTGTGAGAGCGCTACTGCTTTGGGCATAGCTTCACTTCATGATGTGAACAGAACCACTGCCTCCTCTCTTTGAGATGGGATAGAGAAGCGAATTGACTTCCATACAGCTATGAGCTTTTGTTTCAATGATACATGCTTGAGGATATCTTCCAAAAAAACGAGATTATATTTTTCCAAATACGGAGCTTCTATCTTGGCATAAAACTTTCTACTTGTCAAAATAGCAGGCAACTTTTTATACTGCGCACAGTGGTCAAATGCTAGCTCTCACTGTGTCCAATTGAGCATTACTGGTGTTTTCTTGGACAAATATGATGCAGTGATCAACAAACTGGTTCCAGTCAATGCAGGCAACATGATACCTATATAGTCGCCTTTGTATTGTTTCAACAGATCGGCAATCAAATATGCCTTGATGATATAATCTTTCCTTGTCTGTACACCAAATACTTGATCATAACAAAAGCTATATTTCTGATGACGAGAAAAAATTCTTTTCATCAAAAGTGGTATGGTATCTTGCTCAGTAAATGAATTTACAATTTCACCCAGTGTCACATTGGTATCTGGATAGTTCCATTCACATGGTTTGAGACTTTCAATATGTGGACTTTTTCACATTGCCATGATCACATAATCTCCTACTACTTTCAAATCTGCAAGTGGTGGATTGGCAGCACCTTCGAATGTCGCTTGCACGAAGCTTTTGAGCTCTGCTGTATCTAGGGAGTCAAAATACAAATCAAAAACTACGTGTGTCTGTACTGTGATTTCTTTCTCCAAAGCAGGCTTCATCGTATGTATTTGCGATACAATACGGTCAAATATATGTTGATCAATTTCTACCTTAGTATAATCCGTCGTCCTCTTCAAATCTCCATGCGACCACAGTATCGTACTTGGTAATCTTTTCGTAGCAACATCATTGTAGAACCAGTAGTATGGTATATATGAGAGCTGATCTATAGGTGATTTGTTGTACAAATCTTGCAACCATCTATTGTACCCTTCTAGGCCATCATGGAGCTTATGGTGCGACTCTTGTGTGATATTTTCTATATAAATATCTACTTTTCTTTTGGGAACGAAAAAGAGTCAATTGATCAGTGAAAACCATACTCCTCTCAAAAAAAACCAAAAGAGTGAGTTGCTCTTACCAGTCCATGCTCTTGAGGAGTAGCTCCCTCGCAGTCCCCTGATGCGTACTGCATACAGACTCACGTTGTCCTGTATCATTCACGTCAGATCATAAGCGAGTTTCTTTCCTATAATAGTTTCCTGATAATCAGTTTTCAATCATCATGCAGGATATAACATCACACTTTCTTGACGCATGAGTGAGCCATATATTTCCTGGAGTGATTCTTGATAGAAATTCTTTTTGATTGATGTCGAAAGAGATGTCTCATCACTAGCTATATTGTGAATCCAGATGGGATGTATAGCATTGAATAGAGACCTGAGAAATGTGTTTTTTCTAAATGATGCTTGTATCACGGGGCGTAATTTCATCTGAGAACCAACATATGCCATCATGATCAATGGGTCTATCGACGCTACATGCGTAGGCATCAAAACCTTCGTGTTTTTGTCATGCAAAAGGTCATCCATTCCATGGATTTTGATATCATAACGTATACGTAGCAAGTAAGACAATCGCCTCAATATAGTTTGCATATAAGTACCAAATTATAGTAAATACATCACAAGTATATCTATTTTATCAATATCCTACAAATCAGGGAGGAAAATACCATCATACCAGCTCAAATAGATATTGACTTAATGTAAAGAGTATTGTCTATCGTACTGAACTTTGTCTTTGCTAAACGTAAGTCAGGAAGCTCGTTTGAAAAAGTCTCTGGATTTAGGAATTCTTTAAGGTGATATCTGTATAGTGTATATGCTCAATTCTAGAAGAGCACTGTGAAAAGTTTTACATCGTATTCTACAGATACATGTAGCAAAACCTACCTTCACACGATCTCCTTATAGCGATGCTTGCGCTTCTTCTACGCAAGGACCACATCTAGCTATAAAACAAAGAATCTTCCAGTGATGACTGGAGGGTTTTTTTGTACAACTATCTATGGAAAACGACCTCCCAAATCCTTAGTATAGACAAGTTATATTTTATCCTACCACCATGCCACATATTTCATCTACAGACTTATACCAGAAATATATCGCGTTTTTTGTTGAAAAACAGCACGCACAGATTCCATCTGCACCACTGGTGCCACAGGGAGATTCTACTGCATTGTTCAATGTAGCAGGTATGCAACCATTGCTCCCCTACTTTTTAGGAGCTACGCATCCATTGGGGAAAAGAATTGTAAATGTGCAAAAGTGTATTCGCACTATAGATATCGATGATGTGTGAGATGCAACACATTTGACGTTTTTTAATATGCTATGAAATCGATCATTCGGCGATTATTTCAAAAAAGAATCAATCGCATACTCTTGGGAATTTCTCACCTCTAAAGAAAAGGGCCTATGACTAGATCCTACTATGCTTTCTATCACTGTTTTTGCGGGGGATGCAGATGCACCTCGTGATGAAGAATCTGCAACCATCTGGCTAGAACAATGAGTCCCTGCTAGCCGTATTGCATATTTGCCGAAAGAGGATAATCGGTGGGCAATTTGAGACACCGGCCCATGTGGTCCAGATACAGAAATATTTTACTGGATAGGTGAAGGTACTCCAGCAGCTGATTCAAATGTAGGGAATGACTCCAAGAACCGAATGGAAATCTGGAATAATGTTTTCATGGAATACAACAGAGTAGATGAAAATACATTGCAAAAACTCCCTTCACAAAACGTAGATACAGGAATGGGATTAGAACGTACTCTCGCATTACTCAATGGTCACAAAAGCGTCTATGATACTGACATATTCACACCGCTTTTTGCATGGATGTATGAAGCATTTAGCATAAACCCAGGCGAGAATCAGACATCTCTTCGTATCATAGCAGATCATATCAGAGCAGCAGTAAATCTCATCGCAGACTGAGTAGTACCAAAAAATGTACAACAAGGATATATTCTACGCCGTCTCCTTCGTAGAGCCATCAGAGAGGCGTATAAACTATGATATGAAAACCCGTTTACCGCACAGCTCGGTGCGATTGCCATAGACTCATCAGTGATCTTAGACCCTGCCCTCGCAGACCGCAAAGAAATCATACTTGATGAACTGGTGAAAGAAGAAAGTAAATTTGCCAAAACTCTCAAAAATGGGATGAGAGAGCTCGAAAAAATGATTCGCAAGTGAGATTGAACTATGCTTTCTGGGAAAGATGCGTTTATGCTCTTTGAATCATTCGGGTTTCCTATTGAGATGACAGTCGAAATTGCAAGAGAACAGTGAATTCAAGTAGACACAGCTAGTTTTGAAGATCACTACAAACAGCATCAACTCAAATCACAAACTGCATCCAAATGACAATTCACATCTGGTCTATGAGATAGTTCGGATGCTACTATCAAGCTGCACACAGCATGTCACTTGATGCTTGCAGGGTTGAGAAGTATACTCGGAGAACACGTTCACCAAGCATGATCAAATATCACAGCTGAAAGATTGAGATTCGACATCACTCATCCAGAGAAAATCACTAGCGAACAACTAGAACAAGTAACACAATACGTCAACCAAGCTATCCAAGCTGACCTCCAAGTCTCAATGCGCCAAGAAAACAAAGATGAAGCCAAAGCAAGATGAGTAGAATGATCGTTTTGGGACAAATACCCTGACCAACTCAAAGTATACACTATGCAAGACGCAACAGGTAAAATCTACTCAGAAGAAGTTTGTAACTGACCTCATGTAGAGCATACGGGAGGCATGTGAACATTCAAAATCATAGAAGAAAGTGGAGTTGGAAATGGAGTCAGAAGAATCAAGGGAGTGTTGGTATAGAAAGATAATGAAAAACTAGTCGAGATGACTAGTTTTTTAGATTATTATTTGTTGGCTGCTTTATACAATGCCCAAAACTTCATGCGCCTTCCCTCTCACTTCTTTCGCCATCTCTTCATGGTAACGTAATTTCTTCCCATATGATGGAATCAACTTTCTTATCTCATCTACACCGAACTGCGGAAATGCTTTCTCAACTATTTCAAGCATGATATCTACCGATGTAGAGGCACCTGGTGATGCACCTAGAAGTGTGGCCAATGTCTTATCTTCTGAAACGATGACCTCTGTACCAAACTGCAATTTTCATCATTGCTTCTTATCTGCCTTCATGATCTGCACACGATACCCTGCTTCCTGCAGCTCCCAGTCCTCTTTCCTCGCATCGATGACAAATTCACGAAGAGCATCCAAGCGGTCTTCTCTACTCTGTCTCACTTGATCTATAAGGTACTTGGTAAGTGGAATGTTGTTAGCTCATGCACCAAGCATCGTGATGATATTGTAATAATGAATCGAGAGCGGTAGATCCAAAAACGATCACTTTCTCAAAAACTTCGTCGTAAATCAAGCATAAGGACCAAAGAGTAATTGTTTTTTCCCATTGATGATACGAGTATCCAAATGAGGTACTGACATAGGAGGTGCTCATAGTGCTGCTTTCCCATAGACCTTTGCACCGTGTTTTTCAACAATCTCAGGATTGGTACAAACCAATCGTTGTCCACTCACAGGAAATCCACCGAGTCATTTTCTCTCAGCAATGTGTGATTTTTGCAAGAGTGGCAATGCTCATCCCCCTGCTCCGATAAACACAAATGGCGCTTGTACATCGAATATATGATCAGATGGGCTTTCTGGTTGCATATTACGCACCTTGATAGTTCGCATTCATTTTGCATCTTGTGACAAATTCTTCACTTCATGATGTAGATGCAGAGAAACCGCATCTGATTTGATCAAATGCTGTATGATGCCACGTGTCAATGCTCCAAAATCGATATCAGTGCCGATAGACATATATGTGGCTGCTATGGGCTGCTTGGGGTCACGGTTCTCCATCACCAATGGCATCCAGGTTTTGATCACCTCTGGATCTTCACTATACTCCATCCCATGAAAAAGATGGCATGTTTGCATCGCTTGATAACGAGTCCTAAGAAAGTTTACATCCTTTTCACCAAAGACTAGACTACAATGTGGAATTCTGTTTATAAAGGATTTTGGCGAGGTGAAATAACCCTTTTCAGTCAAATACGCCCAGAATTGTTTCGACACTTCAAACGCTTCCACTATACTAATCGCCTTGCTGATATCTACGCTCCCATTTGGATTCTGTGGCGTATAATTCAATTCACAAAAAGCCGAATGCCCCGTCCCCGCATTGTTCATCGCATCACTACTCTCCTTCGCAATTTCTCACAAGCGCTCAAAGATACCGATCTTGAGTGATGGGTTTAGTTCATGTAAGAGAGCTCAAAGAGTAGCACTCATGACTCATGCTCAGATGAGGAGTATGTCGTATTGGTTTGATTGCATAGATTAATATATTAGTTAAACATAAATATATCGTTAACTGTGCAACAACCTGTTGCATAATTAGATAGCTATCATTGAAGCTTCAGAAGTATATTAATCAAATATCTAAAATACAATCATAATTACAATATCACCTTATAAAACCCCTCTACTCCACCTAATTTTGCTCATAATTTTTTCATAGGTTCTGTTTCATAGCTTTGTTTCATAAGCAATTTGCTACTTTTATTCCCATATTCATGAATGATTTCATCAAGGAATTGAAGTTTTTGTTTATCTAAGAAAATATGATTCTTTACTGGGTGTTTTGTAGTATACTGATCATCTTCAAGTGTAAATAAATCTTTAATCTGATAAATAGTTTCACTAAATGGACCATAGTTAAATCTATAATACTTAATATTTGTTAATTTATTCTTAAATTTTTCTTTATGCTCTAAATCAGTAAAGTACATTAGTTTCATAGCTTTTAAAATATCTACACTTCAAAGTTTAGATAAAAAGTAATCCATTATCTCTAGCATAGCAAAATTAATTCACTTCTTGAAGAGAACTTCTACTTTGATGTTAAGCGCATCTGCAATTCTTGCAATCATGTCTAGTGTTGGATTATAATCTCAAGATTCAATCTCAGAGATAATTCTTTGGGTAGTATTAGCTTTATTAGCTAATTTATCTTGAGAAAATCATCTATAACGTCTAAAATTGCTCACATTTCTCCCTAAGTAAAATGCAGATTCTACTTCTTTTTTGACAGGTTCACTGAGAAATGCTGTCCATTTTGGTGTTGTTGTTTTCATGTTCGAATTTGATTAGTTAACTAAAGTACAAAACCAGTAATATCAACTATTTCAATACCCTTATTTTCATATTTCTTTATACACTCCACGGAATATATTATCTTTTCTTCATATCATCTATCAACACTTTTTTGACTATGTTTCTTATCATACTCTTTTGGTTTCACCAGGTATGAAGTTAAAAAAACTAGGCTACCTGCCCTATAGTGGAACAGAATTCTCAATAAATACTGTGATTTGGGAACAGATACTCTAAACTCACAAATTCACTGTTCCAGTGGCTTGGCTATATCTCCATCCAACAGGCATCCATTATCGATAAAGTATTTGATATGTTGTTGTATCTTGTGTAACAATGTTGAAATTTGTTTCTCTTGTTTACTGGTTAGAATTCATTCTTCATCTAAAGATTGAAGAATCTCTGCTATTACATCTTGACCTTTGCGACTGACAGATATAATTTTCACAAGTATTGTCATACAATGTAAATAATTCTATTTATACCTTATCGGGTATAAAATGCAAGATAAAATTTGAGAAGGTTTTTAAAGAATTTATAAAAAAATAGATAATTAGTCTATAAAGCATTGTATAGAGCACTTTTTCCCGGTAGTGGGAAAATTCATCTACTATCTGACGAGGACAAGTAGATATTGTAGCTAATTTTCAAATAAGACTATGAAAAATAAATTACTTCACCAATATCCACCATTCATTTGTTCTCATCAATGGCATAGTCCATGGATCATTGTATTGATTCAAGATCGGTTCTGCAGTGGTTTGGATGTTTTGAGAGCTTAGTGCTTGTTTGAATTTTGCCAATTGGTTGGTTGCTCTTGATTCGTTTGCATATCATGAAAATCTCCACACATAATACTTTTTTGGTGGTATTTCTACAAATGAGATGTTGGTGTTGTTTGGGTTTGGAAGTGTACTTAATGTATATTTACTTGGCATCATAAATGAAATACGATAGGTGTCTCCCACCTGTTGTGCAGCTACAGGAGCAGTCATTGCGATACTCGTGTTTGATTTACTCAATGCCACAGGCGCTGTCATAGCGACTGTCTGTTTTACAGAATTTCACCCAAAAATATATCATGCAAGTTGACGGAATCATTTGTTGATGGCCTTTTTCTGGTCTCAAGTCACAACTACCCATGCTTGAATCATGGTCCCAATCTCACGAAGTTCTACTTCTCCGCTCAACATCTTACTTGACAGTACCTTTGGTTTTTCAATACTCCTCGTAGCAAAATACGACCATAGAAGCCAGATTAAAAGAAGTGCGCCTACTATAATAAGGGGTATTGTCATTGTGTTGTATGAGAAAGTAAAGGTATGGGATATACCTAGCGTATGCTTAGTTGGTGGGAATGCAATGGGAGTATTATTTCGCATCTAGCACATACCCATTTTCTGTCCAAGTATATCCACTATTATAATACAATCTATAGAACACTCTTGCAGCGTCATATCTTTCTATCGTGCTTCATACTTTCACCTGATTGTTCAATCATAGCTCTGCAAAAAGCTCTTGATATCTCCTATCTCGATTTTCTCACGCTCACATCACATCCATATTCTCGTTTGTAAACATACGCATCATCGCTGCTACAAACTCTTTCTTACTGATATTTTCCAGTGGTCTAAACTCTCACTTCGTCCCCTGTAATATTCACATTGCATATGCCTCTTTGATATATGGGACCAATGTAGCATCTACTCATTCGATATCACTATACGTTCATTCTACATACTCTCTCACCTCCCCTCTACACAATACATTCTTAGCAAATTCTACGAACATCTTTGCTGCCTCGTATCTCTTCAATCCATTTTCTCACTTATAACTATCTGTGTCCACAAATCTTGTCAATCCATATGCCTGCAACAATCATTGATAAATCAAGAGATCTTTCTGCTTTGTCTCTGTTCACAACTTGATAACTGCGTATTGATTTGGCACATAACATCTCTTTTCCTCCTCTAATACATAATTCTTTTGTACCACCACTGCTGTCAATTCTCATGGCATCACTCATCATGCAAACTGTTGTGCTGCCCTCGTTATCGTCAATTGATTCGTCAATGTGCTACTTTGTGGTAAAATTACCATCGTATTGTCTTCTACCTGTACTACCTGTACACTCACTGTCTCTCCTCTTACTACTCTTTCCTCTGTCCTTGCATTGTCTGTGTCAATCGAAATGTTTCTTGCCTCACTATCTGCTTCTCCTATGATCACCGATGGCACTGATGGTAATGATACTTCGATAATGTTTTGTACTGGTTCGTTGTTTTCTAATGCATCATTGATCCTATTGATCTCCTCTAATTGACTATTGGTTGGCGGGGTGATAGATGCTGCTGGCGCGCTTGATCCGCCTCCAAATCCATATGATTGAATTTTTCCGAGTGGACTACATGTATCTTCTGATGATAGATTCCCATCATCACACTCCTCTGTTCATTCTACCAATCCATCTCACACCACTGGTGCATTGTAAACAATTGTATTCGTATCTGTTCATCATCATTGAAGGAGGACATAGTTGTTCCCTCATGTTGTCACATATCATGTCACTTGGATGGTATTGTTATAACCTGTCTGGATGTTATTCAATGTACACGTATATGTCACTCAACTTCATACTATCAATATTCATAGAGTCATATTACATGCTGCGATTTGATTGTTTGTTACTACGACTCATCACATATCTGTCTCGCCACTGTTCGTAATAGTTACTGTATATGTTTGACTACCGTTTCGTCTCTTGGTCGCTGTCTCTGGTGTGATATCTACACTAAGATCGATAACTACAGGAGAAAGAAGTACTTGATTTTGTATATTTCAAATTAGAGCAGCTCATACCTGACCTTGTCCACTCAACCATCCAATTGCCTCATAGGTAAGTGTATTGGTAAATCAAGATAATATACCTCATTGAATACAGTTGTAACCTGTGCTTCATCATACCTCCAAATAGGGAATTGAAATATTACATCCTGATAGGAAATCATGCAAAACATTGATTCAACTCAACGGCACATTACCAGTATTGACTATGTTTACAGAAAACTCTCATGTTCACAAAGCTGCAAGCGGATTTGGAGCAATTGAGACATTTACTCATGGTGTTGGCAATGGCAATGAAAATGATGTAGTTGCATATGGAGACAATCCCCCCAATCAATCATAGACCTCTCACGTGATTACATAGCTTCATGGACTCAATCACAATACTGGGACGCTCCAATATCAAGTACTAGTTATAGACCCTGTATATGTATTTGCTCAAAGACTCAACCTAATAAACTGTCCAATGTCTCATATTCATGAAACAACTATATTTGATTCTCATGCTCACAGTGTTGATCAATTCACAGGTGACAATATAGTAGGTGCGGGCAATATAGCAGATATTACACTGAAGTATGAAGATGGGGCTCCTTGGACTTTCGTAAAGGATCATCAAAGTGCAATTTTTCCACTACCAATTGGTTTAATTGCTCTCACAGATAAATCAGTTCATCATACTAGCCCAAATGTAGTATCAATACTTCCATTGGAATTAATACGAGTAATCTTGTTTTGTGTAACTCAATTATATGTCGTAAAATCTCATCAAATCAATATTTTCCCATCACTTTGTAATGCAATCGTATTTACAGTTTGATTGAATCATCCTCCAATTACAAATCAAGTATCTTTTGTCCCATCTGCATTCAAACGTGCTATTCTATTCTGCGTTCATGCTAGCCAATTATACAGCCCTCATACAAGTATCTTGTCATCAGGTTGGGCTATCACAGTAGTTACATATCCATTCAGAAATCAACCTTCAGCATAAAAGGAACTATCTAAAGCTCACGTGGTTGTCAATTTTGCTATACGAGTAGATATGCTACCTCAACTATAAGACTGGATAGTTCATCAAACTATTATATCCCCATTGCTCTGTAGCGCAATGCTCCACACCGCAGAATCAAATCATCATCAAATATTGAAACTAGCATCTCTTGTCCCATCTGGATTCAAACGAGTAATCATGTTTTGTGCCGTTCAATTATATGACGTAAACCATCATCATACTAATATCTTTCAGTCTCATTGCACAGTGATAGCAAGGACAGAAAATCAAACAAATCACGATCAGATATTGAAACTAGCATCTCTTGTCCCATCTGGATTTAGACGAGTAATCATACTTTGTATAACTCAACTATACGATGTAAATTCTCATCAAACTAATATTTTAGGGTCTTGGGTACTTTAGGATACCTCAGAAGTAAAATGTCTCAGTAATTTCAACATCTGTTTATAAATATTCTGTC